>CAUJIM010000028.1 GCA_963205335.1 Pseudomonadota bacterium | reverse complement strand
GTTCTTCTCCATCATCCACCCCACCCGCGCCTTCCTGCCGCAGCTCGCGGCCGAGAGCCGGCGGCTGGGCGACGCGGCCATCGCCTGCGCCAACTCGCTGCTGGCGCGCCAGCCCGAGCCGCACATGGTGGCCACCTCGGCGGCGCGCGCCGGCATCCTGAACCTGGTGCGCTCGCTGGCCACCGAGTTCGCGCCGCAGGGCGTGCGCGTCAACGGCATCCTGATCGGCCTGGTCGAGTCCGGCCAGTGGCGCCGCCGCTTCGAGGCGCGCACCGACACCGCGCAGGACTGGGCCGCCTGGAGCCGCGCGCTGGCCCTGCAAAAGCACATCCCGCTGGGGCGCCTGGGGCTTCCCATCGAAGCCGCGCGCGCGCTCGCGTTCCTCGTTTCGCCGTTCGCTTCCTACACGAGCGGCAGCCACATCGACATTTCCGGAGGCCACAGTCGCCATGCCTGACACCACCCATTCCTCTACCCGCCCGCGGGTCACCGTCGGCGCGGTCGTCGCCGCCTTTCTCGAGCAGTGTGGTGTCAAGGCCGCCTTCGGCGTGATCTCGATCCACAACATGCCGATCCTGGACGCCTTCGCGCAGCGCGGCCGGACCCGTTTCGTCATGGCGCGCGGCGAGGCCGGCGCCGGCAACATGGCCGACGCCTACGCCCGCTCCACCTCCAGCCTGGGCGTGTGCATCACCAGCACCGGGCCGGCGGCGGGCAACATCGCCGGCAGCATCGTCGAGGCGCGCATCGCCGGCGCGCCGGTGCTGCACATCACCGGGCAGATCGAGACGCCGTACCTGGACAAGGACCTGTCCTACATCCACGAGGCGCCCGACCAGCTCAACATGCTGCACGCCATCTCCAAGGCGGCGTTTCGCGTGCGCAGCGTCGAGACGGCGCTGTCCACGCTCAAGAAGGCGGTGCAGCTGGCCATGACCGCGCCCACCGGCCCGGTGAGCGTGGAGATCCCGATCGACATCCAGCAGGCGGTGGTGGAGATGCCGCAGGACCTGGCGCCGCTGCCCGTGGTGCTGCCCGTGCCGTCCGAGGATGCGCTCGACCGCCTGGCCGGGTGCCTCGCCGAGGCCAGGCGCCCGATGCTGTGGCTGGGCGGCGGCGCGCGCCACGCCGGCGCCGCCGTGCAGCGCCTGAAGGCCCTGGGCTTCGGCATCGTCAGCACCGTGCAGGGCCGCGGCATCGTGCCGGAAGACGATCCCGCGTCGCTCGGCGCCTACAACATCCACAAACCGGTGGAGGCCTTCTACCAAGGCTGCGACGCCATGCTGGCGGTGGGTACCCGCCTGCGCAGCAACGAGACGCTCAAGTACGAGCTCAAGCTGCCGCGCCCGCTGTACCGCGTGGATGCCGACGCCGCCCAGCAGGGGCGCTGCTACGCCGACGATGGCTTCGTCTGCGGCGACGCGGCGCTGGTGCTCGCCGGCCTGGCCGACCGCCTGGAGCGCCGCGGCTACAAGGCCGATCCGCAACTGCTGGGCGACCTGCGCCAGGCGCACGACGCGGCGGTGCGTGCGCTGCACGACGGCCTGGGGCCCTACACCACGCTGGTGCAGCAGTTGCAGCAGATGGCGGGCCGGCGCTTCAATTGGGTGCGCGACGTCACCGTATCCAACAGCACCTGGGGCAACCGCGAGCTGCGCGTGTTCGAGCCCGATGCCGGCGTGCACGCCACCGGCGGCGGTATCGGCCAGGGCATGCCCATGGCCATCGGTGCCGCCGTGGGTGCGCAGGTGACCGGCTCGGGGCGCAAGACGCTGTGCCTGGCCGGTGACGGCGGCTTCATCCTGAATCTGGGCGAGCTCGCCACCCTGGTGCAGGAGCAATGCGACTGCCTGATCGTGCTGATGAACGACCAGGGCTACGGCGTCATCAAGAACATCCAGGACGCGCAGTACGGCGGGCGCCGCGCCTACGTCGAGCTGCACACGCCCGACTACGCGCAGCTGTGCGCCTCGCTGGCACTGCCGCATGCGCGCATCTCCAGCCTCGCCGACCTGCCGGGACGGCTGGACGAGGCGCTCGGACGCAAGGGGCCTTTCATGCTGGAGATCGACATGCTCTCGATCGGCAGCTTCAAGACCACGTTCGCCGGCCCGCCGGTCAACCAGCTCAACCAGATACCGGCGCTCGACCCCGCAGAGGCGTCGAGTGCGGCCTGAAGCGGGAGGCCACGGCATGAAAACAGCATTGATCGGCTGCGGGGCCATCGGCAGCGCGCTGCTCGAACTGGTCAAGGACGATACCGGCCTGGAGATCGCCGCCATCGTCGTGCCGGCCGGGGCCGCTGCGGCGGCGCTGTCCGTGGCGCAGCGTTTCGCGCCGCGTGCGCAGGTGGTCTCGAGCGTGCCCGAGCACGGGGTGGACCTGGTGGTGGAGGCCGCGGGACACGCCGCGATCGAGCAGCACGTGCTGCCCGCGCTGCGCCGCGGCGTGCCCTGCATCGTGGCATCGGTCGGTGCGCTCTCGGCGCCGGGCTTCCCCGAGCGGCTGGAGACGGCAGCGCGCGAGGGCCGCACGCAGGTGCAGCTGATCCCGGGCGCGATCGGCGCCATCGATGCGCTTGCGGCGGCACGCATCGGCGGGCTGTCCAGCGTGCGCTACACCGGCCGCAAGCCGCCACACGCGTGGCGGGGCACGCCGGCGGACGAGGCGCACGACCTGGCGGCGCTCGCCAGCGAGACGGTGATCTTCGAGGGTTCGGCGCGCGAGGCGGCGACGCTCTACCCGAAGAACGCCAACGTGGCGGCCACCGTGTCGCTGGCCGGCCTGGGCCTGGACAAGACCACCGTGCGCCTGATCGCCGATCCGGGCGTGCAGGCCAACGTGCACCACGTCGAGGCCGAGGGCGCCTTCGGCCACTTCGAGCTGACCATGCGCAACCACGCGCTGGCGGCCAACCCCAAGACCTCGGCGCTCACGGTCTACAGCGCGGTGCGCGCGCTGCGCGGCCGCGTCGTGCCGCTGGTCATCTGACGCGGCGAGGAACATCACCATGCCCCCACTTCCCTTGCTCCCCATCAGCGTCGCCGGCCAGTGGCGCCCGGGCGGCGGCGACGAATACGAGAGCCTGTACCCGGCCACCGGCGAGCCGATCGCGCGCCTGAATGCCGCCGGCGTCGCCGACGTCGACGAAGCCATCGCCGGCGCCGACCATGCCTTTCGCACCAGCGGCTGGGCGCAAATGCTGCCGCACGCGCGCGCCGCGGTGCTGCACCGCGTGGCGGGCCTGGTCCGCGAGCGCGCCGAGGATCTGGCGCAAAGGCAGCGCCTGGACAACGGCAAGCCGATCAGCGAAACGCGCGCGCTGGTGGCGAGCGCCGCGGGCACTTTCCAGTTCTTCGCCGCCGCGCTGGAGACGCTGGAGGACACCATCACGCCCTCGCGCGGCGCCTACGTCACCATGAGCGTGCATGAGCCCATGGGCGTGGTGGCGGCCATCACGCCGTGGAACTCGCCGATTGCCAGCGAGGCGCAGAAGATGGCGCCGGCGCTGGCGGCGGGCAACGCCGTGGTCGTCAAGCCGGCCGAGGTAACGCCGCTGATGGCGTTGGAGCTGGCCAGGATCTGCGAAGAGGCCGGCGTGCCGAAAGGCATCATCAGCGTGCTGCCGGGCAAGGGCTCGGTGATCGGCGACGCGATCACCAAGCATCCGCTGGTCAAGCGCGTATCCTTCACCGGCGGCACCGCCACCGGCAGGCACATCGCCCACATCGCGGCCGACAAGATGATGCCGGTGTCGCTGGAGCTGGGCGGCAAGTCGGCCACCATGGTGCTGGAGGATGCCGACCTCGACCACGCCGTCAATGGCGTGCTCTACGGCATCTTCAGCAGCTCGGGCGAATCGTGCATCGCCGGCTCGCGCCTGTTCGTCGCACGCACTATCTACGACGCCTTCGTCGAGCGCCTGACCCAGGCGGCCCGGCGCCTGCGCGTGGGCGATCCGTCGGATGAAAAAACGCAGATGGGGCCGCTCATCACGGCCAGGCACCGCGAGAGCATCGAGCGCTACGTCGCGCTCGGCCTGAGCGAGGGCGGCACGCTGCGCACCGGCGGCGTGCGCCCGCAGGGCACCGGTTTCGACAAGGGCTATTTCTACATGCCCACCATCCTCGAAGGCCTGACCAACCAGGCCCGCGTCGCGCAGGAAGAGATCTTCGGCCCGGTGCTCGTCGCGATGCCGTTCGACACCGAGGAGGAGCTGATCGCGCAGGCCAACGACAGCGTCTATGCGCTGGCCGCCGGCGTCTGGAGCCGCGACTTCAAGCGCGCCTGGCGCGTGGGCCGCGCGGTGCAGGCAGGCACCGTGTGGGTCAACACCTACAAGCAGTTTTCCGTGTCCACGCCGTTCGGCGGCTGGCGCGATTCCGGCCTGGGCCGCGAGAAGGGCCGCGAAGGCATCTTCCAGTACATGGAGCAAAAGAGCATGTACTGGGGCACCGGCGAACAGCCCATTCCCTGGGCCGACTGAAGGAGTCGACATCATGAGCGTTCTGGGTATCGATCAGATCACCTACTGCAGCGACGACCTGCCGCTGACGCGCCGTTTCTTCCAGGACTGGGGCCTGACCCTTGCCGCGGAAACCGCCGACGAACTGGTCTTCGAATGCCTCAACGGCTGCCGCGTGGTGGTGGCCGCCATGGACAAGCCGGGCCTGCCGCCGGCGATCGAGGACGGCCCCACGCTGCGTGAAGTCGTGTGGGGCGTGCAGAGCGAAGCCGACCTGGCGCGCTATGCCGATGCCATCCGGGGCGACGCCGGTTTCGTCGATGCCCCGGCCGACGGCGCGCGCCGCATCGGCTGCACCGACCCCAACGGCCTGGCGGTGCGCCTGCAGGTGAGCCGCAAGCACCCGGTGCAGGTCAAGTGCGCGGCGATGAACACCTGGAACGACAAGCCGCGCATCGACGAGCGCAGCCCGATCTACGAGCGCGCGGTACCGATCGAGGTGGGGCACGTGGTGTTCTTCGTCGCCGACGTCAAGGCCTGCGAGGCGTTCTACGCCAGCCGCTTCGGCTTCGTCGCGTCCGACCGCTACCCCGACCGCGGCGCCTTCATGCGCTGCGCGCCCGACGGCGGCCACCACGACATGTTCCTGCTGCAGCTGCCCACCGGCAAGCGCGGCGTGAACCACGTCGCGTTCACGGTGCGCGACATCCACGAGGTGTTCGGCGGCGGCCTGCATTTCTCGCGCTGCGGCTGG
>CAUJIM010000027.1 GCA_963205335.1 Pseudomonadota bacterium | reverse complement strand
CGCGCGCTGCGGCGCGACAAGATCGGCTTCGTGTTCCAGGCACCCTACCTGATCCCGTTCCTGGACGCCACCGACAACGTGGCGCTGCTGCCCATGCTGGCCGGCGTGCCCAATGGCGAGGCCCGCCAGCGCGCGCTCGAGCTGCTCACCGCGCTCGACGTGCAACACCGGGCGCAGGCCATGCCCTCGCGTCTCTCGGGCGGCGAGCAGCAGCGCGTGGCCATCGCGCGCGGGCTGGTCAACCGCCCGCCCGTGATCCTGGCCGACGAGCCGACGGCGCCGCTGGACTCGGAGCGCGCGATGGCGGTGATCCGCATCCTCAACGACATGGCGCGGCGCTTTCAGACCGCCGTCATCGTGGTCACGCACGACGAGAAGATCATCCCGACCTTCAAGCGCATCTACCACATCCGCGACGGCGTCACGCACGAGGAAGCTGGCGAGGGAAGGGGGTTCGAATGAGCGCCGCGGACGACCTGGCGCACGGGAGCGACCGCTCATGAAACTGAGCTTTCTGGGTGCCCCGCGCGAGCTCATGACCACCACGACTCGTGAGCGCCTCATGAGCGGTCAGAATCGACTTATCGCGCAAGCCAGGCGTTGGGCCGTGGCCTGTCAAAACCCCGCGCTGCGTGCGCGACATTGCCGAGGATGACATGAATCATTCGCCCACATTGGTCTCGATCCTCGCCGCCACCTGGGTGCTGGCGACAGTCCACGTCGCGACGCCCGCCCGGGCGCAGGCCGCGCAGCCGGAACAGCCCATGGCGCTGCGCGGCGTGATGGAAAAGCTCGGGCGCGACATGCAGGCCGTCACCGGCGCCATATCCAGGGAAGACTGGGCATTGGTGGCCGAGCTGGCCCCCCGGATTGCCCAGCACGAACAGCCCCCTGCTGCCGAAAAGGTTCGCATCCTGGGCTGGCTGGGCAGTGATGCCGCCAGGTTCCGCAGCCTCGATGGCGAGGTCGAGCACGCCGCGATGGCGCTGGGGGAGGCGGCTCGGCGCGGCGACGGCCCCGCGGTCATTGCCGCATTTGGCAAGATCCAGCACAGCTGCCTGGCATGCCACCAGAGCTATCGCAAGGCCTTCGTGGGGCAGTTTTATGGCCGTCGCTGAACGGATGCGCTCCGCAGGTCACTGGCGCTTGAATCGTGCAGTGACTTCCTGGCTCGCGGCGGCGGTGCTGACAGGCTGTGCCGCCGGGCCGGATTTCCTCGCGCCCGCCTCACCCCATGTGACCGGCTATACGAGTGTTCCCTTGCCCGCGCAGACGGCGTCGGCGGCAACCCTGCACGGGGAGCCGCAGCGCGTTGGCGTCGGGAGGGATATCGGCGCGTCATGGTGGCAGGCTCTGGGCTCGCCCCGACTCGATACGCTGATCGAACAGGCCTTGAAGAGCAGTCCGACGCTGGCCTCTGCTGAAGCCACGCTGAGACAGGCGCGGGAGTGGCATGCGGCGCAGGCTGGATCGACACTGTATCCGCGCGTCGACGCGAATGCGGGCGCCCAGCGGCAACGCACCAACCCCAGCGCGCAGGGCCAGGCGGGCGCGGGGCACGAGTTCAGCCTGTTCAGCGCCAGCATCGGTGTGCGGTACCGCCTCGATCTGAGCGGCGGCAATCAGCGCGCGCTCGAGGCGTTGGCCGCGCGCAGCGAGCATCGGCGCTACCAGTTGGAGGGAGCGCGCCTGAGTCTGGCTGGGGCCATTGCCCAAACCGCCATCGCACGTGCCCGGCTGTCGGGTCAGGTTGCGGCAATGCAGGTTCTGGTTCAGATGCAGGAGGAGCAACTCGACCTCACCCGCCAACGTGTGCGACTGGGGCAGGCGGCGGGCGATGAGGTGCTGGCGCTGCAAGCCCAGTTGGAACAGATGCGCGCCGGTATGCCTGCGCTGCGCAAGCAACTTGAGCACAGCGAACACCTGCTGGCTGTGCTGGCCGGGCAGGCCCCGGGCGCGGCAACGGTGCCGGAGTTCAGGCTGGCCGATTTTGTGCTGCCCACCGACTTGCCGCTGGTGCTGCCGTCCGAACTGGTGCGGCGCCGTCCAGATATTCGAGCGGCCGAGGCGTTGCTGCATGCCGCCAACGCCGAGTATGGGGTTGCTGTGGCCCGGTTGTATCCGCGCCTGGATCTGAGCGCCAGTCTGGGCACGCAGGCACTGACCGTGGGGTCACTGTTCGGCGCGGGCTCCGCCGCATGGGGCTTGCTTGCCCAGTTGACTCAGCCCCTGTTCGACGCCGGCCTGCCGGCGGAAAAGCGCGCCGCGCTGGCGGCGTTCGATGCCGCGGCGGCCAACTACCAGGGGGTGGTGCTTGATGCCTTGCGTGATGTGGCGGACGCGTTGCGGGCACTCGATCATGATGCGCAGACGATCGCGGCCCAGGCGGCAGCGGATGGCGCGGCGCGTGCTTCGCTGACGTCGATCGAGCGCCAGTATGGACTCGGGGCGGTGAGCTACGTCCAGGTGCTGATCGCCCGACAACAGGTGCAGCAGAGCCAGAATGGCCTGATTGCCGCGCAGGCGCAGCGGCTGCTTGACAGCGCGGCCCTCCTGCAGGCGCTGGGGGGTGGCGGTGAACCCGAAACGCCTGACGACGCCGCTTGAAGCAACAAAAAACCGCCCGAAGGCGGTTTCTTGCTTTTTTGCCGACAGCGCACCCGATACAAACGGCGGCGGGGTGGATGCTGCCATCCGCCCCGACCGGGCGGTTTGCCTGATGGGGCCGTCAGGCGGCGGCTTGCAGGGCCAGGGTCTTGACCTTGGCCGACAGGCGGCTCTTGTCGCGAGCGGCCTTGTTCTTGTGGAAGATACCCTTGTCGGCGACCGAGTCGACCACCGATTGCATCAGCGCAAAGGCGCTGCTGGCTTTTTCCTTGTCGCCGGCGAGGACCGCCTTTTCGACGTTCTTCACCGCGGTGCGGTATTTGGAGCGCAGCGAGGTGTTCGCGGCGTTGAGCTTGACGTTCTGGCGGGCGCGTTTGCGACCCGATGCCAGGCGAGGGTTCTTTTTCTTGGGCTTTCCAGCGGCCATGAGAGTATTCCTTTGGGGTTTGTGGATGTTGTCGGCAAAACCAAGCATTCTACCAGTGGACGGTTTGCTGCGCCATGCCTAGGCCACTGAGTGCTTGCGGCGACTACACTCGCGCCCTAGTCTGAGTGCATCGTGAGCCTTTTCAAAGCCGCTTCCACTGTTTCCCTGTTGACCCTGGTGTCCCGCGTCACCGGCCTGGTGCGCGATCTGCTGATGGCGTCGGCCTTCGGGGTCAGTGGGCTGACGGACGCGTTCAACGTCGCGTTTCGCATTCCCAACCTGCTGCGGCGGCTGTTTGCCGAAGGCGCGTTCAACCAGGCCTTCGTGCCCGTGCTGGCGGCCAGCAAGGCGCGCGACGGCGAAGCGGCCACCCGGGTGCTGATCGACGACGTGGCCACGGTGCTGACGTGGGTGCTGCTGGCCACCTGCGTGGTCGGCGTGGTTGCGGCGCCGCTGCTGGTGCTGATGCTGGCCAGCGGGCTGGACCGCCCCAGCTTCGACGCTGGCGTGCAGATGACGCGCTGGATGTTCCCCTACATCGCCTGCATGTCGCTGGTGGCGCTGTCGGCCGG
>CAUJIM010000026.1 GCA_963205335.1 Pseudomonadota bacterium | reverse complement strand
AGCAACAAGGAGATCGCCCGCCGCCTCGCGATCGCCGAGTCGACGGTGAAGATCCACGTCCAGCACCTGCTGCGCAAGCTCGACGTGAGCTCGCGCGTGCAGCTCGCGGTGATCGCCAAGACGCGCGGGCTGGTTTGAGGCCCAACGGCTGCGCACTCTCCGGTTTCGCCTGGAGTCGCAAGATCGGCATGGTGCACGTCTGACTTCTCATCGCTGCGCATAGTCGAAGCGGATCTCCGTCGCCTCGGCAGCTCCGCACAGACCCTTCACGTCGAGGTACAAGGTCGGCCGCTTTTCGTAGAAAAACTCCTCCGACCGCTCCGGCGGCAGATAGCTGATGTCGCGCTGGATGCCCTGATCCGTCCGTACGAGTGTGGCCGGGGGATCGATGATGGTGCCCGAGCGACTGGCAAACTCGCCGGGCGAGCGTGGCATCACCCGGCCGCCATACGACAGATGCCTGACGAAGAAGCTGTCGTGGCGAACAACGCCATCCACCTCGAGAAGGCGCACGATGCGCATCTGCAAGGCTTGCGCGTGCGTCGCTGGCAAGGTCCAGTCGATGGCCAAGGTGCATTGCAGATTCCGGCCATCGTCCTGCCGATTCAATTTCGCCCGCAACACGCCGTCCCGGTTTTCGGTGACCCGCCACGGTTGGCCCCACAGCCGCGCTGCAATGAAGTCGCTCGGCCCATCGTGGCTCACGCTCGCCTGGATTTCGCTGCCGTCCTGCAGCACCGCGACCACTGCAATGGCACCGACGGGCAGACTCGCGCGTGGAGCGCTCGCACTGAACCGACCGTCGGCATCGTGCCTGAAATTCAGCGCCGCAACCACGCTGCCCGTCGACGACCCGGCTCGCGCTTCCACGCGCTGGATCATGGCGCCGATGCGTCCCGGCGTCTTCGCCAGGGACGGGACGACCACGCGCCCGCTCAGCACTGCAGGGTCCGATTCGCCCGACAGGCTCAGATCCTGAATCGAAGGACAGGCGCTTTCCGCCGCATCCAACCGCGCCTTGGTGAAGGTGCGCTCGACCGTCGCTCGTCCCTTGCCAAGACTTGCCGCGTTGCGCTGCGGCGGCTCGGAGCCGTAGAACTCCTCATGGTCTACGTCGCCCATGTCGAGCACTTCCGGACCGTGGATCCCAGCACCTTGCTGGCTGAACAGCGGCGCTGCGCCATCGCTGGCCTGGAAGCCGGACTTCATCAGCAGGCGATTCAACGCAGCGCCCCGCTCTGTCCCGGTCGAACTCGCGAAGCGTGCGACTTGCTGCCCCCGCAGCTGAGCCCACCAACCCGCGGACGCATCTTCGATCTCGAGCGCCGCGGACTTGCGCTTGGTTCCCGTGAGAAAGACGTAGTGCGGGCCCGGATCGATCTCCCGTGTGCCGACGTTGGTGTTGAATTCGCCGAGGTTGCTGCTGTAGAGCGTGGTCGCCAGAGCCGCTTCCGCTGCGGCATCCATGCCGGGGAACAAGGCTCGCAAGTCGATTGCACTCTGGTGCCGTGCGTCCAGGCGGAGGTCGCGAATCCCCGGCGTATCCAGCGCCGTCGAAGCGATGCCCGCCTGCACGAGGTTCTGCAGGGGCAGACGGTAACCGTCGATGATCAGGTCGTGGCCCGCCTGCATCGCAAACCTCATCGTGTAGAGCGGTGCGCCGTGATGCGGCGAACCCCAGGTGATCAGGCGCTGGATGCGCGACTTGAAGGCCTCGGGCATGAAGCGCAGGCCCGCACGCGCCACCAGTCCACCCTGCGAGTGGCCCACCAAGACGACATTCATCGGCATGCCGCGCGCCAGGGTCGCCGCAAGCTGCGGATTGCCCGAGATCTCCTGGGTCACGAGACGCCCCAGGGCCTCGCCGAGCGTCTCCTGCACGCCTGCGCCTTTCTGCGAGACGGGTGAAAAAATGGCCCGGTAGGTGGGATAGATGAACTCGTAGAACGCGGTGCAAGCGCGGGGGAATGCCGGTGCTGCACCGGCCCCGTCGGCGAGGGCCTGCTGATAGAGCAGATCCCAGACCCGCTTCTTGTAGGCCTGATGCCATGGCGCAGCTTCGGTCGCCTGCTCACTCCCGCCCTTCTCTTCTTCGTTGTGCCCATGAACGAGCAGCACCAGATTGCACACCGGCTGACGCAGCAGCATCTGGCGCTCGGCCTCGCTTACGGGCCGCCGCCAACCGCCGGTCGAATAGCTCGCGTCGGGAATCATGCGCACGAGTTCGGGCTCGCGTGCCCAGTTGACGTCCCCCTGGAAGGTCGCCAGCACGTAGCGTGCGCCGCCAATCCATTCATAGCCGCCGGCCGCATCCGCTCGCCGTGCGGCCAGCGCCCGCGCGCGCGGCGCCGGGCCGACCGATCCCGCGCTCTGCAATTGGTCAGGCGTGTAGACACCGTCGCGAAACAACGGGTCGATGAAGCTCAGGTTGCCTTTCGTGTCGGGCATCACCGGCAGCAGCGAGACATGCTCGTCCACCATCGAGCCGTTGACGATCGCCGGCCCCACGCGCACGATTGCAAGCGCGTCCGGATTGAGGCCCGAGGCCTCGCGAGCCGGCACCACCAAGCGTGGTTTGAGCCTCGTCGTCTCCTTGCTTCCCGCGACGTACAGTCCACGCACGGACCCGGTCGCGCGCAAGCCCGGATGTTGCGCGAGTGCGGCTCGGATATCCGGCTCGATCCCCGCTTCGCGCTCGAGCTGCATGCCGAATCCGCTCGCCTGCGCGCCCAGATCGGCTCGCGTGCCATCGGCTAGGCCTGCGCCGCGTGCCTCACCCTTTTCGGAGAACTCGGTTCGCGAGAGCGTCTCCATGGCCGGTGGAACCACCGCGCCGCTGCCATAGCCTTGCGCAGCGCCCGCGCAATCGGCCGGACGCACCCGACACCAATCCCGCAAGACCTCTGCAGCCCAGTGTTCGATGGTCTCGAACTGCTGCAGACGCTGCTCCGTAAAGTCGCCAAGACCGTAGACGCGTCCGTCGGGCGTGATTCCCAGATAGCGAGTGCCCCATGAGCCGTCATAGGCGCGCGCGTTGTACTGCCGACCCTCGTATTCGATCGACGGATAGCGCGTGACCGATGCTGCGCCGAACAGCTCCGGGAAGCGATATTCGGCCCAGTCCATCGTCATGTCGGCCGTCACGAGGGCAGCCTGCCTCGCGGACGCGCCAGGCGCTTGGAGAGGCTTCTGGTACGCGATCTCTTCCACGGGGTCGCCCCCTCCGCCGCAAGCCACGAGCGCTGCGGCCAACGCCGTTGTCAGCGCCGCAATCCAGGTGCCACGAAGCTGCCCTTTCGTCATCGCCCCTCCCGCGTCGAATCTCAGCATCACCGGTGAGCGCTGGTCATCCGGCCGAGCCCCAGGCCTTTGACGTCCTTGCAAGCGCCACGAATCGATCTCGGACCGAAGGCCCAGATTACAAGAGCCGCTTCGATCGCTTGGCGGGAAAAGACCTGCTTTGGCTGGCCTCGGCGGCGCCTCGGGCGCATGAGCCCAGCAAAGCAATGGCGCGTGACCTCGATCGCCACCTCGCGCTGCTCGTTCTTGCTCTTGACCTGACGCAGTCCTCGGCCGAATCGCTTGGCCCCTAGTTCCTTCGAACGATGGCCCGGCGTCGCGCCATCGTTCTTCTGCCGCAGCGCGGGCGCCGCATCGGCGGATGCCGCAGGCCGCGGGCGCTTCCTAGCATCGACGGGCAATGATGCAGGAGGGCTCATGAGGAGCAAGCAAAGCCAGGCCCTGTCGGTGCTGATCGTGAGCACGCTGGCCTTCACCGTGTGCTTCATGGTGTGGATGATGTTCGGCGTC
>CAUJIM010000025.1 GCA_963205335.1 Pseudomonadota bacterium | reverse complement strand
CTGCTCACAGCCCCAGCATGATCCTGAGGTTCTGCACCGCCGCGCCGCTCGCGCCCTTGCCGAGGTTGTCGAGCCGGGCGACGAGCACCGCCTGGCGGTAGCCCTCGTTGCCGAAGACGCGCAGCTCCAGGCGGTTGGTGTCGTTGAGCGCCTCGGCGTCGAGCTTGCCGTTCTCGGTCGGCGCGAGCACCTTCACGTACTGCTCGGGCGTGCTGGTGCGCGCGTAGTGCGCGGCCAGCACCTCGTGCAGGTCGGCCGCCGTGGGCGCGCCCCGCAGCAGCTCCAGGTGCAGCGGCAGCTCCACCAGCATGCCCTGGCGGAAATTGCCGACGGCGGGCACGAACAGCGGGCGGCGCTTGACGCCGGTGTACTTCACGATCTCCGGCAGGTGCTTGTGCGACAGCCCGAGCGCATAGAGCTCGAAGGGCGCGGCCTGGCCCTTCTCGTAGGCCTCGATCATCGTGCGCCCGCCGCCCGAATAGCCGCTGACCGAGGGCAGCACCAGCGGGTAGTCGTCGGGGATCAGCCCGGCGTCGACCAGCGGGCGCAGCAGCGCGATCGCGCCGGTGGCGTAGCAGCCCGGGTTGGCCACGCGGTCGGCGGCGCGGATCGCCTGCAGCTGCCCCTCGGCCAGCTCGGGAAAGCCGAACACCCAGCCGTCGGCGGTGCGGTGCGCGGTCGAGGCGTCGATCACCTTGATGCGCCGGCCGGTCTCGGCGGTGATGGCGTCCACCATCGCCACGGTCTCGCGCGCCGCGTCGTCATGCAGGCACAGGATCACCAGGTCCACGCCCGCGATCAAGGCCTTTTTGGCCTGCGCGTCCTTGCGCAGCGCGGGGTCTATGCTCACCAATTCGACTTGCGCGAGCGCTTGCAGGCGCTCGCGGATCTGCAAACCGGTGGTGCCGGCTTCGCCGTCGATGAAAACCTTGGCCATGGCAGGGACTCCTTGTCGCCGGAAGAATGCCGCGGGCGGGGCAGCGTGCCCGCGGCGTGAATGGTGCGCCGCAACATGATACATTCGCCGACTGCCAGCGCACCCTTGGGCCTTCGGCCCGGTCGTGCGCCAGACCCGAATCTGCGGTTCTGCATGCGCTCTTCGGCAGCACGGGTAAAGAACACCATCCTTCCCCTGAGAGAGGCCTCATGAAGATTCACGAATACCAAGGCAAGGAAATCTTGCGCAGTTTTGGCGTGCCCGTCCCGCGCGGCATTCCGGCCTTCACGGTGCAAGAGGCCGTGGAAGCGGCCCAGAAGCTCGGCGGCCCGGTGTGGGTCGTGAAGGCCCAGATCCACGCCGGCGGCCGCGGCAAGGGCGGCGGCGTGAAGGTGGCCAAGACCATCGACGACGTCAAGGCGCTGGCCGGGCAGATCCTCGGCATGCAGCTCGTCACGCACCAGACCGGCCCCGAGGGCCAGAAGGTGCGGCGCCTGTACATCGAGGAAGGCGCGGACATCCAGAAGGAGTACTACCTCTCCGTCGTGACCGACCGCGAGACGCAGAAGGTGGCCTTCATCGCGTCCAGCGAAGGCGGCATGGACATCGAGGAAGTGGCGCACAAGACGCCCGAGAAAATCATCAAGGTGTTCGTCGATCCGCTCGTGGGCCTGACCGAGGCGCAAGGGCAGGAGCTGGCGCATGGCGTCGGCATGCCGGGCGGCTCGGTGGCGCAATTCGTCGAGGTCTGCCAGAAGCTCTACAAGTGCTACATGGAGACCGACGCCAGCCTGGTCGAGATCAACCCGCTCAACCGCGACGGCCAGGGCCGGATCATCGCGCTCGACGCCAAGTTCAACTTCGACCCCAACGCGCTGTTCCGCCACCCCGAGATCGTCGCGCTGCGCGACCTGGACGAGGAAGACCCGGCCGAGGTGCAGGCGAGCAAGTTCGACCTGGCCTACATCAGCCTGGACGGCAACATCGGCTGCCTGGTCAACGGCGCCGGCCTGGCCATGGCCACCATGGACACCATCAAGCTGTTCGGCGGCGCGCCGGCCAACTTCCTGGACGTGGGCGGCGGCGCCACGCCGGAGAAAGTGACCGAGGCGTTCAAGATCATGCTCAAGAACCCCAAGGTCAAGGGCATCCTGGTCAACATCTTCGGCGGCATCATGAAGTGCGACACCATCGCCACCGGCGTGATCACCGCCAGCAAGGCGGTTCAGCTTTCCGTGCCGCTGGTCGTGCGCATGAAGGGCACGAACGAGGAGCTGGGCAAGAAGATGCTGGCCGAGAGCGGCCTGCCCATCATCAGCGCCGACACCATGGCCGAAGCGGCCACCCGGATCGTCGAAGCCGTCAAGTAAGCCCGGGAGCATTCCATGTCGATCTACATCAGCAAAGACACCAAAGTCATCACCCAGGGCATCACCGGCAAGACCGGGCAGTTCCACACCAGCAAGTGCCAGGAGTACGCCAACGGCAAGAACTGCTTCGTCGCCGGCGTGAACCCCAAGAAGGCCGGCGAGAAGATTTTCGACATCCCGATCTACGGCACCGTCAAGGAAGCGGCGGCGCAGACCGGCGCCACGGTGAGCGTGATCTACGTACCGCCGGCGGGCGCCGCAGCGGCCATCTGGGAAGCGGTGGAAGCCGACCTGGACCTGGCGATCTGCATCACCGAGGGCATCCCCGTGCGCGACATGCTGGAAGTGCGCAACAAGATGAAGGCCAAGGAAGCCAGGGGCGGCAAGAAGACGCTGCTGCTCGGCCCCAACTGCCCGGGCCTGATCACGCCCGACGAGATCAAGATCGGCATCATGCCCGGCCACATCCACAAGAAGGGGCGCGTCGGCGTCGTCTCCCGCTCGGGCACGCTGACCTATGAAGCCGTGGCGCAGCTCACCGAGCTGGGCATCGGCCAGTCGAGCGCCGTCGGCATCGGCGGCGACCCGATCAACGGCCTCAAGCACATCGACGTCATGCAGGCGTTCAACGACGACCCCGACACCGACGCCGTGATCATGATCGGCGAGATCGGCGGCCCGGACGAAGCCGACGCCGCGCGCTGGTGCAAGACCCACATGAAGAAGCCCATCGTCGGCTTCATCGCCGGCGTCACCGCGCCGGCCGGCAAGCGCATGGGCCACGCCGGCGCGCTGATCTCGGGCGGCGCCGACACCGCCGACGCCAAGCTCGCGATCATGGAAGAGTGCGGCTTCAGGATCACGCGCAACCCGTCGGAGATGGGCCGCATCCTGCAGGGCCTGCTGTAGGCCGCGGCGGCCCCAGCCGGCATGCACCGAGCCAGCCCCCGCGGCTGGCTTTTTTGTCGGCGCCTTGCGATACAGTTCGCTCCTTTCGCCGGCGCCGGACGCCGCACCCCGATTCCATGCACTACGAATTCAGCGCGCTCAGCGACGTCGGACGCGTGCGCAGCAACAACGAAGATGCCGTGGCGATCCACGCCGACGCGGGCCTGGTGCTGGTGGCCGACGGCATGGGCGGCTACAACGCCGGCGAGGTGGCCAGCGGCATGGCGGTGCAGGCCATCGGCCAGGAGCTGCGGCCATGGCTCGAGGGTGCGGGCCGCGGCGCCGACGCGGCCGCGGTTCGCGCGGCGGTCACGGCCAGCGTGGAGCACGCCAACCAGGCCATCCTGCAGTGGGCGCAGGCCAATCCGTCCTGCGCCGGCATGGGCACCACCCTGGTGGTGGGCGTATTCACGGACAGCCAGCTCGTGCTCGGGCACATCGGCGACTCGCGCTGCTACCTGATGCGCGCGGGCGGCATGCGCCAGATCACGCGCGACCACACCTGGCTGCGCGAACAGGTGGACAGCGGCCTGCTCAGCACCGAGCAGGCGGAGCAATCGGGCCTGCGCGGCCTGCTCACCCGCGCGCTGGGCGTGGACCAGGCGGTGCAGGTGGAGATCAACGAATTCGGCGTGCGCCCGGGCGACCTGTTCCTGTTCTGCACCGACGGCCTGACCGACCGCCTGGATGCCGCCGCGCTGGCCGCGCTGCTGCGCAAGCCGGCGCCGCTGCCCGCGCTGGCGCAGCGCCTGGTGCGCCAGGCCAACGACCTGGGCGGGCGCGACAACGTGAGCGTGCTGCTGGTCCGGGCCGACGGCGACCGCGCCTGATGCGCTTCCCCGATAATCCGGTGAAACAGGAAGTCCGCCCATGCCCAGTCTGGCCATCATGCTCGATGGAGTCACCGTCAAGGAAGTCGAACTCGCGAACCCGCGCACCACGATCGGCCGGCGTTCGACGAACGACGTGGTGATCGACCACCCGGCCGTCAGCGGCAACCACGCCGTGCTCCACCTGAAGGGACAGGCCGCCGAGATCGAAGACCTGCACAGCACCAATGGCACCTACGTCAACGGCGAGCCGGTCGCGCGCCAGGCGCTGCGCGACGGCGACCTGCTGGGCATCGGCAGATACCAGATCCGGTTCCGCGATCCGGCGTCGCCGGCCGGCGCCAGCCGCGTCGGCGTGGTGCGCGTGCTCTCGGGCCCTGGCGCGGGCCGCGAGGTGACGCTCGTCAAGGTAGTCACCACGCTCGGCAAGCCGGGAGAGGCCGTGGCTTCGATCACGCACCGCCCGCACGGCTTCGTCCTGAACCATGTCGAGGGCGCGCAGCGGCCGCAGGTCAACGGCAGCACCATGCTCGATGCGCACCACCTGAGCGACGGCGACCGCATCGCGCTCGGCGGCGTCGACATGGAATTCGTGCTGCGCTGAGCGCCCCCGGCAGCACCCGGATCGCCCCATGAACGTGCGCATCCTCGGCTGCAGCGGCTCCATCGCGCGGGGCAGCCGCACCACCGCCTTCCTGCTGGGGGAGCGGGTGCTGGTCGATTGCGGCACCGGCGTGGGCGAGCTCGACGTCGCCGAAATGCGCCACGTCACGCACGTCTTTCTCAGCCACTCGCACCTGGACCACATCGCCGCGCTGCCGCTCCTGCTCGACACCGTGGGCACGCGCCGCCCGGCGCCGCTGCACGTGTACGCCCTGCCGGAAACCCTGCAGGCGCTGCGCGCGCACATCTTCAACGACGTGATCTGGCCCGATTTCACCCGCATCCCCTCGCCCGAGGCGCCCATGGTGCGGCTGCACCCGCTGGGCGTGGGCGACGTGCTGGTGGCGGCGGGCATCACGCTCGAAGTGCTGCCCGCGCGCCACAGCGTGCCCGCCGTCGGCTACGCGGCGCGCGGCGACGGCGCGTGGTGGATCTACAGCGGCGACACAGAGGGCAACACCCCGGCGTTCTGGCAGCGCGTCAACGCGCTGCAGGCCGAGCCTCCCGGCATCGGTGCGCTCGTCATCGAGACCGCGTTCGGCAACCGCGAGCAGCTGCTCGCGCGCAAGAGCAGGCACCTCTCGCCCGCCGACCTGGCGCGCGAACTCGCCCACCTGGAGCCGCCCGCGCGCTTCCCCATCTGCATCACGCACGCCAAGCCCAGCGAGGGCAGCACCGTCATGGACGAGGTGCGTGCGCTGGTGCTGGCGCACGAAGCGCTGCAGCTCGTCGATCTGCGTACGCTGGACGTGCTGCGGGTGTAGCCGCGGCGAAGCCCGATCAGGCGTGCTCGCGCCGCTGCACCACGACGAAGCGGTCGGCGACGAAGGCGAGCGTGGTGTAGCTGGTGGTGGCCGCCGGGTTGCCGCCGGTGGCATGGTAGTCGGAGAAGCCCGCCGACTGGTTGACGTACACGCCCTGCGTCAGGTTGATCGAGAGCGCGACGCGGGCGCGCAGGCTCAAGGCCACGGTACGGTCGATCGTCGCGCGGTCGGTGGAATAGACGCCGAGCGTGAGCGCGCCCTGCTCGCGCACGATGGCTTCGGCCGCCTGCAGCGAGGCCTCGCGCGAATCGGTCGCGACGACGAAGGAGACCGGGCCGAAGCACTCGCTGCCCCAGGTGGCGCGGTCGGCCTGCGCAAGCGCGACGATGGCCGGGGTGTGGATGCGCGCCTGCGGGTATTCGGGGTTGTCCAGCTTGCGCGAGGCGAGCAGCAGGGTGCCCTTGGTGCTTGCCTGCTCGATGCGCTGCACGGTTTCGGGCGCGCAGACGGCACCGAGCACGGCAGCGGCCACCTTGGGATTGCTCAGCAGCTTGTCCACCGCGGCGGCCAGGTCCTGCCCCACCTGCTCGAAGCTCTTGCGGCCCTGGTCGGTGTCGATGCCGCCCCCGGGCACGTAGATGGTCTGCGTGGTGGTGCACATCTGGCCGCTGTAGAGCGTGAGCGTGAAGGCCAGGTTGTTCAGCATCGCCGCATACTGGTCGGTCGAGTCGACGATCACGCTGTTCACGCCCGCCATCTCGGCGTACAGCCGCGCCTGCGGCGCATGGTCGCGCAGCCAGTGGCCGAACGCGGTGCTGCCGGTGAAGTCGATGCTGGCCACCGCCGGGTTCGTGGCCAGGGCCCGGGTGTGCCCGGGGTCGTTGCTGAGCGCGAGCAGCACCAGGTTCTGGTCCAGCCCCTGCTCGGCCAGCACCTCGCGCAGGATGCGCACCGTGAGCGCGGCCGGCAGCACCGCGTTGGGGTGCGGCTTGACGATGACCGGGTTGCCGGTGGCCAGTGCCGCGAACAGCCCGGGATAGGTGTTCCAGGTGGGGAAGGTGGCGCAGCCGATCACCAGCGCCACGCCGCGGCCGACGATCTCGAAGTGCTTCTTCATGACCAGCGGCGGGTTCTTGCCCTGGGGCTTTTCCCAATGGGCCTCGGCGGGCACATCCATCATGGCCTTCCAGGCGTAGGCGATGGCTTCGAGCGCGCGGTCCTGCGCATGCGGGCCGCCGGCCTGGAAGGCCATCATCGGCCCCTGCCCGGTGGTCAGCATCACCGCATGCGCGATCTCGTGGCTGCGCCGGTGGATGCGCGCGAGCGCCTCCAGCAGCACGCCGGTGCGCCCCTCGGCGCCCAGCGCCTGCCAGCCGGGCTCGGCCGCCTGCGCGGCGGCAATCAGCGCATCGGGCGCGCACTCGGGGTAGCGCACGCCGATGGCCACGCCGTAGGGCGACGCCTCGGTGGCGATGCGGCCCACCTCGCCGGGCTGCTCGAGCGCGAAATCCCTGCCCAGCAGCGCATTGACCGCGGCGATGCCGTCGGCCTGCGCGGTCTCGCCATAGACCTTGGGCGAAGGCATCTCGGGAAACGGCGTCCAGAAGCCGCGGGTGGCGAGGGCGTTCAAGGCACCGTCGAGCAGCGGGCGGTGGGTGGCGAACAGCGACATCGAATGGTCTCCTAGGGTTTGTACGGGGGTGAAAGCGCTTGCAGGGTTTTATCGAGAAAGTGTATTATTTACCGACCGATCGGTCAATTGTATTTGTGCCGGCGCACGCCAGGCCAATCCCTCCGTTTTTCACTTCCACCTGCCCATGTCCGACCCTCTCGTTCTCGTGTCCACGGCGGGCGCGGTACGCACGCTCACGCTCAACCGCCCGGCGCAGCTCAACAGCTTCACCGGCGGGCTGCATGCCGAACTGCTCGCCGCGCTCGAGGCCGCGGCCAGTGACGCGGCAGTGCGCGCCGTGGTGCTCACCGGTGCCGGGCGCGGCTTCTGCGCCGGGCAGGATCTGTCCGACCCGGCCGTGGCGCCCGACCCGACACCGGGCGCGGCGCCCAAGGATCTGGGCGAGGTCGTCACGCGCTTCTACCGGCCGCTGTGCCTGCGCCTGCGCTCCATGCCGGTGCCGGTGGTGGCCGCGGTCAACGGCGTGGCGGCGGGTGCCGGCGCCAGCGTGGCGCTGGCCTGCGACTTGGTGGTCGCGGGCCGTTCGGCGAGCTTCATCCAGGCGTTCTCGAAAATCGGCCTGGTGCCCGACAGCGGCGGCACCTGGCTGCTGCCGCGCCTGGTGGGCCGCGCGCGGGCGCTGGGCCTGGCGCTGCTGGGCGACAAGCTGCCCGCCGAGGAGGCGCAGCAGATGGGCCTGATCTGGCGCTGCGTCGATGACGCCGAGCTGGCGGGGGCGGCGCAGGCGCTGGCCGCACGCCTGGCCGCCATGCCGGTGCAGGCGCTGGCGACGATCCGCGGCGCGCTCGACGCCGCCGCGCTGATGGACTGGCCGAGCGCGCTGGCGCACGAGGCCGAACTACAGCGTACGCTGGGTTTCGCCCACGATTATCGAGAAGGCGTGCAGGCGTTCGGCGAGAAGCGCGCGCCCGTCTTCACCGACCGCTGATGCCCCAAGGCCAGGAATGACCACGCAACTCACCCCCCAGCAGCTCGCCGAGCACGTGCGCGAGGGCATGTATGCCAACGACCGCGCCTCCAAGTCCCTGGGCATGCGCGTGACCGCCATCGCCCCCGGCCGCGCGACGGTCACGATGACGGTGCGCCAGGACATGCTCAACGGCCATGCCACCTGCCATGGCGGCTTCATCACCGCGCTGGCGGATTCGGCCTTCGCGTTCGCCTGCAACACGGGCAACGAGCTCACCGTGGCCTCGGGCCTGTCGATCGACTTTCTCGCCCCCGGCCGCGAGGGCGACCTGCTGACCGCCGAGGCGCACGAGGTGCAGGCGGCGGGGCGCACCGGCGTGTACGACGCCGCCGTCCACAACCAGCGCGGCGAACTGATCGCGGTATTCCGCGGCCGTTCGTACCGCATGAAGGGCAAGCCCGCCGTGCCGTCGGCGGCGGGCTGAACGCACAGCCAAACGACAGCTGAACCCAGGAGACCTGAATGACCGTCTTGCGCCCGGAACCGGGGGATTTGGAACCGATTGAAACCGCCAGCCGCGACGAGATCGCCGCGCTGCAGCTCGAGCGCCTGCGCTGGACGCTCAGGCACGCCTACGACAACGTGCCGCACTACCGCAAGGCGTTCGACGCCAAGGGCGTGCACCCGGACGACCTCCGGCAGCTCTCGGACCTGGCCAGGTTCCCCTTCACCAGCAAGCACGACCTGCGCGAGAACTACCCGTTCGGCATGTTCGCCGTGCCGCGCAAGAACATCATGCGCGTGCACGCCTCCTCGGGAACGACCGGGCGCCCGACGGTGGTGGGCTACACCGCCGGGGACATCAGCACCTGGGCCGATCTGGTGGCGCGCTCGATCCGCGCCTCGGGCGGGCGGCCGGGCGACATCATCCACGTGGCCTACGGCTACGGCCTGTTCACCGGGGGCCTGGGGGCGCACTACGGCGCCGAGCGCGCGGGCTGCACCGTGGTGCCGATGTCGGGCGGCCAGACCGAGAAGCAGGTGCAGCTGATCAACGACTTCAGGCCCGACATCATCATGGTCACGCCGTCGTACATGCAGGTGATCATCGAGGAGTTCGTGCGCCAGGGGCTGGACCCGAAGAAGAGCTCGCTCAAGGTCGGCATCTTCGGCGCCGAGCCGTGGACCGAGGCGATGCGCCGCGAGGTCGAGGCCACGTCCAGCCTCAAGGCGGTGGACATCTACGGCCTGTCGGAGGTGATGGGGCCGGGCGTCGCCAACGAATGCATAGAGTCGCAGGACGGCCCGGTGATCTGGGAAGACCACTTCTACCCCGAGATCATCCACCCCGACACCGGCGAGGTGCTGCCCGACGGCGAGGAGGGCGAGCTCGTCTTCACCACGCTGACCAAGGAAGGCATGCCGGTGGTGCGCTACCGCACGCGCGACCTGACGCGCCTGCTGCCGCCCACGGCGCGGTCGTTTCGCCGCATGGGCAAGATCGTCGGCCGCTCGGACGACATGCTCATCATCCGCGGCGTCAACATGTTCCCCACGCAGATCGAAGAGGTCGTGCTGCAGCACGAGAAGCTCTCCGGTCAATACCAGATCACCGTCACGCGCGACGGAAACCTCGACGAGGTACAGGTGCGCTGTGAACTGCATCCCGAGACCAGCAACGCCCCGGCCGAAGAGGTCAAGGCGGTGCAGGCCTGGGTGCAGCACCGCATCAAGACCATCGTCGGAGTGTCCACGCGCGTGGAGGTGCTGCCCTCGGGCTCCATAGAACGCACGCTTGTCGGCAAGGCCCGGCGTGTGATCGACAAGCGCCCACATTGACTTGCCGTCCACACCCCCCTATCGGAGGAAGCACACCATGCACAAGGAAAAACTGGCCCAGAAGATGGAGTTCCCGCCCGCCATCGAGCAGCCCAACATCTATCCGCTCTCGTGGCACCAGCACACCAAGAAGCTGGAAGAGATCTGGGACGCCTCGCGCCGCGAGGTCTGGGACGTGAAGAAGCTCCCCTGGGACACCTTCAAGGTCGAAAAGTACACCTGGGAGCAGCGCGAGGCCATCGCCTACTGGTGGACGCTGCTGTCGGTGTTCGACGCCTCGGCGCCGCCGGTGTTCGCCAGCGCCATGATCAAGACCTACGAAGCGCATGAGGAAGACGCGGTGCGCCGCTGCTTCTTCAGCGTCACGCAGGACGAGCAGAACCACGAGCAGATGTGCGGCAGCGCCATCACCAGGCTGCTCGAGCATCCCGATCCGCTCACCTACACGCCCAAGACCGAACTGGGCAAGCGCCTGCAGAAGAACGCCAAGTGGCTCTACCACAACGGCGCACGCTACTGGACGGGCTACAAGGCCGCCGTGCCCAGGTACAGCCTGGCGGTGCTGTTCAGCTCCTTCCTGATGGGCGAGATCGCCGCCGCCACCATCTTCCACCAGATGGCCGCGGGCTGCACCGAGCCGGTGTTCAAGGAGGCCTTCCGCAACATCGGCAAGGACGAGGGCCGCCACATGGGCATCTGCCTGGCGCTGATGGAGCGCGACTATCCCAAGCTCGACGTGTCGGACAAGCCCCTGATCACCAAGCAGATCCGCGCCGGCTACCTGTTCCTCTCGGCCGTGCTGTTCGAGCCGCCGATGGACTTCTGGGACCTGCCCGACGATTTCATCGAGAACCAGCGCGCGGGCGAGGCGGTGGCGCGCACCGCGGGCTTCGCGATCCCCGCCTACGAGGCCAAGAAGGCCAACTGGCGCGCGGCCATCCTCAACCTCAAGGGCGCGCTGGACAAGTACGGCATCCCCTTCCCGGCGATCCCCGAGGTGGACATCACCGGGCAGGAGATCAGCGACGTGGACATGCAAGACATCATCCCGGTGTTCTGACGACCCGCGCGCATGGACCACAAGATCAAGCTCCACCCCTCGGGCCAGGAAATACCCTGGGCCGAGGGGCTCACCGCGCTCGAGGCGCTCGAGCGCACGGGCTACGCGCTGCCCAACAACTGCCGTGCCGGCGCCTGCGGCGAGTGCAAGGTCAAGGTGCGCTCGGGCGAGTTCGACCAGGGCTTCGTGCTCGACATGGCGCTGTCGCAGGAAGAGCGCGCGGCCGGCTGCGGCCTGATGTGCATGGCCAAGCCGGTCTCCGAGGTGCTGGAGATCGAGTGGGGCACCGAGGACGCCAAGCCGCTGCTGTTCCCGACGCGCGACGGGCAGTACGCGGTGCTGGTCGACCGCATCGCGCGCACGCCGCGCATCACCGAATTCGTGCTGCGCCCGCTGGGCGAGCCGATGCGCTTCTGGCCCGGGCAGTTCATCAAGCTGGGCGATACCTCCAGGGGCATCCCGCTGCGCTCGTACTCGCTCGCCGGCGCGCCGCAGCACGACGGCGAACTGCGCCTGCAGGTCACGCGCGTCGATGCCGCGGCCGCCGATTCGCCCGAGGGCCGCACCAGCCGCTGGCTGCACGACGAGGTGCAGCTGGGCGACCAGCTGCGCTTCTCCGGCCCGCACGGCACCTTCATCGGCGACCCGTCGGTCGACACGCCGGTGCTGTGCCTGGCGGCGGGCTCGGGCCTGGCGCCCATCCTCTCGCTCACCGAGGCGGCGCTGCGCCGGGGCTATGCCCAGCCGGTCACGCTGATGTTCTCGGCGCGCGAGGCGGCCGACCTGTACGACCTGGGCCTGATGCGCTACTGGCAGGCGCGCTACCCCAACTTCCGCTACCTGCCCACGCTCACGCGCGAGAAGAAGGAAGGCGTGCTGCAGGGGCGCATCCCGGCCATCCTCGGGCAGCACTTTCCCGACCTGAGCCGCCACAGCGTGTTCGCCGCGGGCACGCCCGGCTTCGTCGATGATTGCGTGGCGGCGGCCAAAGCGCTCGGCGCCACCGACGCGCTGATCCATACCGAAGGATTTTTCGAGCAGCTCTAGAGAGAGAAGACCCCGATGTACACCCAAGCCATGGATTTGATGGGCAAGGAAGCCGGCGCGCCCCAGGCCGTCGCCAGCCCCGAGGAGCAGGCGCTGCAGCAGCGCTTCGACGCGCGCATCGACGCGGGCGAGTTCATCGAGGCCAAGGACTGGCTGCCCGAGAACTACCGCAAGACGCTGGTGCGCCAGATCAGCCAGCACGCGCACTCCGAGATCGTCGGCATGCTGCCCGAGGGCAACTGGGTGACGCGCGCGCCCACGCTCAAGCGCAAGGCCATCCTGCTGGCCAAGATCCAGGACGAGGCGGGCCACGGCCTGTACCTGTATTCCGCCGCCGAAACGCTGGGCACCTCGCGCGACCAGATGCTGGCCGCCCTGCACAGCGGCCGCGCCAAGTACAGCTCGATCTTCAACTACCCGACGCTCACCTGGGCCGACGTGGGCGTGATCGGCTGGCTGGTCGACGGCGCGGCCATCATGAACCAGGTGCCGCTGTGCCGCTGCTCCTACGGGCCGTACGCGCGCGCCATGGTGCGCATCTGCCGCGAGGAGAGCTTCCACCAGCGCCAGGGCTTCGACGCGCTGCTCACCATGGTGCAGAAGGGCACCGACGCGCAGCGCGCCATGGTGCAGGACGCGGTCAACCGCTGGTGGTGGCCGTCGCTGATGATGTTCGGCCCGCCGGACGACCAGTCGCCCAACAGCGCGCAGTCGATGCGCTGGGGCATCAAGCGCATCTCCAACGACGAGCTGCGGCAGAAGTTCATCGACGCCTGCGTGCAGCAGGCCAGGGTGCTGGGCGTGGGCCTGCCCGACCCCGACCTGAAATGGAACGAGGAGCGCCAGGCGCACGACCACGGCGCCATCGACTGGGACGAGTTCTGGCGCGTGGTGGGCGGCGACGGCCCGTGCAACCGCGAGCGCCTGGCCGCGCGCGTGCAGGCCTGGGACGACGGCGCCTGGGTGCGCGAGGCAGCGCTGGCGCATGCCGAAAAACAGGCGCGGCGCGAGCGCGCCGCCGCATGAACCTCCGCCAAAGGATTTCAATCCAAAACAGCCTCCAGCGCTTGATGGACAAGCGCTAGCAGCTCATATTTCGAGAGTAAAACGATGACAACGCCAAGCTCCACCGCCGCCGAATGGCCCCTCTGGGAAGTGTTCGTGCGCTCCAAGGCCGGGCTCGACCACAAGCACTGCGGCAGCCTGCACGCCGCCGACGCCAAGATGGCGATCCAGATGGCGCGCGACGTCTACACCCGCCGCCAGGAGGGCACCAGCATCTGGGTGGTGCGCTCGGCCGACATCGTCGCCAGCGACCCGGCGGACAAGGACATGTACTTCGACCCCGCCGAGGACAAGGTCTACCGCCACCCCACCTTCTTCACGCTGCCGCAGGCCGTGAACCACATGTGAGGGCAACATGGTGCAAAGCATTCGCATTGGCAAGGAGCCGCAGGTGCAGTACGTGCTGCGCCTGGCGGACACCTGCCTGATCCTCGGCCAGCGCATCACCGAGTGGTGCGGCCACGCGCCGATCCTCGAGGAAGACATCGCGCTGTCGAACATGGCGCTCGACCTCATCGGCCAGGCGCGCGCGCTGCTCGCTCGCGCGGGCGAGCTCGACGGCCGCGGGCATGACGAAGACCAGCTCGCCTTCCTGCGCGCGGAGGGCGACTTCCTGAACGTCACCCTGGCCGAGCTGCCGCGCGGCGACTTCGCCCACACCTGCCTGCGCAACGCCATGCTGGCGACGCTGCTCAAGCTGCTGTGGCAGCGGCTCGCGGCCTCGAGCGACAGCGAACTGGCCGCCATCGCCGGCAAGGCCGTCAAGGAGGCGCGCTACCACCAGCAGCACGCGGGCGACTGGGTGGTGCGCCTGGGCGACGGCACGGACGAATCGCGCCAGCGCATCGAAAAGGCGCTGGTGCAGCTCTGGCCCTACACCGCCGAGCTGTTCACGCCGGACGCGGTGGACGAGGCCGCCAGCGCCTCGGGCCTGGGCCCGCGCTGGGCCGACCTGCAGGCGGACTGGCAGGCCGAGATGCGCGAGATCCTCGCCGCCGCCGGCCTCGCCGCGCCCGAGGGCGAGATCCGCTTTCGCTCCACCGGCAAGCTGGGCGTGCACAGCGAGCACATGGGCTACATCCTGGCTGAGATGCAGCACCTGCAGCGCTCCTACCCCGGAGGCGCGTGGTGAGCGCTCTCGAAAAGCGAGCTGCCAGCGCCCGCGTGCAGGCCGCCTGGGCCGCACTGGCCCGGGTGCAGGACCCGGAGATCCCGGTGATCTCGCTGTGCGACCTGGGCGTGGTGCGCGACGTGCGCGAGGCCGGCGGCGTACTGGAGATCGTGCTCACCCCGACGTATTCGGGCTGCCCCGCGACCGAGGTGATCGCGCAGGACGCGCGCACCGCCGTCGAGGCGGCGGGCCTGGGGCCGGCGGCCACCGTGCTGCAGCGCGCCCCGGCCTGGACCACCGACTGGATCAGCCCCGCGGGGCGCGCGGCGCTGCGCGCATACGGCATCGCCCCGCCGGGGCCGGTGCCGCCGGAGCAGGCGCAGCCGATCTGCGTCACGCGCCGCAGGCAGCCGCCCGTGCCCTGCCCGCGCTGCGCCAGCCGCCGCACCGAGCGCATCGCGCCCTTCGGCTCCACGCCCTGCAAGGCGCTGTACCGGTGCCTGGACTGCCGCGAGCCGTTCGAGCACTTCAAACCGATCTGACCGATTTCCATGAGCGTCATCTTCCATCCCCTGCGCGTGCGCGCGATCGAGCCCGACACGGCCGAGGCCGTCGTCGTCTCGTTCGAGGTGCCGCCCGAGCTGCGCGAGGTCTTCGGCTTCACCCAGGGCCAGTACCTGACGCTGCGCGCGCAGGTCGACGGGCAGGACCTGCGCCGCTCCTACTCGATCTGCGCCGGCGTGGACGACGGCGACCTGCGCGTCGGCGTGCGCCGCGTGCAGGGCGGCGCGTTCTCGCACTGGATCAACACGCGCCTGAAGGTGGGCGACAGCGTGCAGGTGATGGCGCCGCAGGGGCGCTTCTACGTGCCGCTCGACCCCGGCGCGCGCCGCCACTACCTGGGCATCGCGGGCGGCAGCGGCATCACGCCCATCCTGTCGATCATGAAGACCGTGCTCGGCCGCGAGCCGCAAAGCCGCTTCACGCTGCTGTACGCCAACCGCACGCTGCAGTCGACCATGTTCAAGGAGGAGCTCGAAGACCTGAAGAACCGCCACATGCAGCGCGTGGTGCTGCACCACGTGTTCTCGGGCGAGCCGAGCGAGGTGCCGCTGAACATGGGCCTGATGGACCGCGCCAAGGTGGGTGAATTCCTGCGCGCGCTGGTGCCCGCCGCGCGCATCGACGAGGCCTTCGTCTGCGGGCCGTTCCAGATGAACGACGAGGCGCAGGACGCGCTGCTGGCCGCGGGCGTGCCCGAGGAGCGCGTGCACGTCGAGCGCTTCGGCGTGGCGCTGCAGGCCGGCGAGAAGGTCGGCGCCGTGGAGCACCGCGCCGCCGAAGGCGACGCCGAGCGCGCCAGCATCACCATCGTGCGCGACGGGCTGCGGCGCGAGTTCGGCTTCTCCCGGGAGCAGGCGAGCATCCTCGACGCCGCCTCGGCCGCCGGGCTGGAGGTGCCGTTCTCCTGCACCTCGGGCGTCTGCGGCACCTGCCGCGCCAAGCGGCTGGAAGGCGAGGTGCGCATGGAGCGCAACTTCGCGCTCGACAAGGCCGACCTCGCGGCCGGCTTCGTCCTCACCTGCCAGTGCCGCCCGCTCACGCCGCGCGTCGTGCTCTCGTTCGACGAGCGCTAGGCGCGCACCCAGCAAGCGCCAAACAAGGAAATCACCCCGATGTCACGAGGCCGCGCCGCAGGCTACGAGGATCAGCGAGAGCTGATCCTGCGCCACGCCGCGCGGCTGTTCGCCGAACGCGGCTACCCCGGCACCTCGATGAACGAGGTGGCGCAGGCCTGCGGCCTGTCCAAGCCCGCGCTCTACCACTACTTCCGCGACAAGTACGACCTGCTGGTGCACATCGCCGAGAGCCACATCGTGCGGCTGCGGACGCTGGTGACGGAGGTCGCCGCGCAGGGCCTGGCGCCCGAGGAGCGGCTGCGCGGGCTGATCGGCCGCTTCGTGCGCGAGTACGCGCAGGCGCGCTACGCCCACCGCGTGCTCACCGAGGACGTGAAGTTCCTGCGGCCCGAGGACGCCGAGCGCATCCTCGGCACCGAGCGCGCCGTGGTCGCGGCCTTCGCCGGCACCATCGCCGAGCTCTGGCCGCACGTCGGCCAGGCGCAGCTGGCCAAGCCCACGACCATGCTGCTGTTCGGCATGATCAACTGGATGTTCACCTGGTTCCGGCCCGATGGCGGCCTCGATTACGAGGCCATGGCACCCATCGTCGCCGATCTGTTCTGTGGCGGCGTGCCCCTGGTGAAGGCACCCCCCGCCCGGAAGGCGCCGCGCCAGCCTGCGCGCCGCGCCAGGCAGGCCAAGGCAGGGTAGCCCCCGATTGGCGCCCGCCCGCAACCTGCCGCACCATCCCCCACCCGCGAACCTTCGCATTCCATTTCAACCACCTCGACAGAAGGAGACTTCCCATGAAAAAACACTGGATCACCGTGGCCCTCGCCACCGCCGGGCTGATGGGCGCCAGCGGCGCGGCGCTGGCCGACGTCAACGTCGGCGTCACCATCTCGACCACCGGGCCGGCCGCCTCGCTCGGCATTCCGCAGAAGAACACCATCGCGCTGATGCCGCACACCATCGCGGGCGAGAAGATCAACTACATCGTGCTCGACGACGGCTCCGACACCACCGCCGGCGTGACCAACGCGCGCAAGCTGATCAGCGAGAACAACGTGGACATCATCCTCGGCTCGAGCACCACGCCGGTGTCGCTGGCGATGATCGACGTCGCCGCCGAAGCCAAGACACCGATGATCTCGGTGGCCGCCTCGGCCAAGATCGTCGAGCCCGTGGACGCCAAGCGCCACTGGGTCTTCAAGACGCCGCAGAACGACATCATGATGTCGCTCGCGATCGCCGAGCACATGGCCAACGCGGGCGTCAAGACGGTGGGCTTCATCGGCTTCGCCGACGCCTACGGCGAAGGCTGGGCGCAGGAGTTCCAGAAGGCCGTCGACCTGAAGAAGATCAGGATCGTGGCCAGCGAGCGCTATGCCCGCACCGACACCTCGGTGACCGGTCAGGCGCTCAAGATCATGGCGGCCAAGCCCGACGCGGTGCTGATCGCCGGCTCGGGCACGCCCGCGGCACTGCCGCAGACCGCGCTCAAGAAGATCGGCTACAAGGGCAAGTACTACCAGACGCACGGCGTGGCCAACAACGACTTCCTGCGCGTCGGCGGCAAGGACGTGGAAGGCACCATCCTGCCCGCGGGCCCGGTGCTCGTGGCCGACCAGCTGCCCGCGTCCAACCCGGTGCGCGCCTCGGCCCTCACCTACGTGAACGCCTATGAGAAGGCCTACGGCAAGGGCAGCGTCTCCACCTTCGGCGCGCACGGCTGGGACGCGGGCGTATTGATGACCGCCGCCGTGCCCGCGGCGCTCAAGAAGGCCAAGCCCGGCACGCCCGAGTTCCGCGCCGCGCTGCGCGACGCGATCGAGGGCCTCAAGGAAGTGCCCGGCGCACACGGCATCTTCACCATGTCGCCGACCGACCACCTCGGCCTGGATCAGCGCGCGCGCGTGATGGTGACGATCGAAAACGGCAAGTGGAAGTACCTGCCCTGACGGGGCGGCGGTAACCGGCCCGCCCGGCTTCACGGGTCGAGCCGGACCGTTCCCTCCAGCCTGGCCTGAGTGAACTCGTCGAGCAGGACGGCGACGCTGATCGTCCACCGGCCGGCGGCGGGCAGGAGCACGCGGTCGGCGCGCCACAGCGCACCCGCCGCATGGGTCGCCCGGGCGTGGATGGCCTCGATGCCCGCGCCGGGGTTGGCCAGGGTGAACGCGACCTCCCGGGCCGCCAGCGGCGCGAAGGCGTGGTCGGTGACCGATGCCGCAATCGACACCGGCCCCGCCTGCCCCGGCTCGAGCACCAGATCCACCATGGCCCTGGCATCGTGCAGCTGCAGGTGGATGGCGGGCCGCTCGTGGGCCGCCGCGGCCAGCGCGCGCGGCGGCGGCGTGAAGCGCCAGAGCGCGACCACGCCGAGGACGCCCGCCATGACCGCCAGCTCCACCAGGATGGCGCGGCGCAGCCGGCGCGCCGCGCCGGAGCGCTCGCGCAGCACGCCCTCCGTCAGCCGCCAGCGGTTGCCCGCCGCCAGCGCGAGCACCGCGGCCACCAGCGCCAGCTTGGCCGCCAGCACCCGGCCATAGCCGGTCGTGAGCAGGTCGGACGGCTGCCGGAGCTGGACCGACGCCAGCACCACGCCCGCGGCCACCAGCACGCACAGCGGCGCCACCACCCACCGCGAGAAGCGCGACAGCGTGCACCGGCCAGCCGGCCCGCCCGTGCGCAGCGCGGCCGCCAGCGGCGCCAGCGCGCCGATCCACAGCGCCGCCCCCAACGTGTGCAGGAACACCGCCGGCCGCGCCAGCCATTGCGGCGGCGCGGTGCCGGCGTGGCCGCTGGCCGCCAGCGCCAGGCCCACGCCCAGCAGCGCCAGCAGGCTGGCCGCGCGCGCCCGCCGCGGTGCGCGCAGGTGGTTGCCCGCCAGCGCCAGCGCCATGGCGCACGCGGCGATGCCCAGCGTGAGGCCGAAGCTCGAGCCCATGCCGATGCGCCAGGCGTGCGGGCTGGCGCCCTCCAGCCAGGGCGCGCCCAGCATGTCGGCGCCCTGCAGGCCGGGCGAGGTCGCCGCGGCGAGCAGACCGGCCGCCAGCGCGAGGTCCACCGCGCGCCGCGCCGCGGCCGGCTGCGCGGCGTCGATCCAGGTGCGAAAAAAGGCACCTCCCACGCCGGCGAACAACCCCAGGTACAGCACGACCCTGGCCGCCCAGATGACGGCCGCCAGGGCGGGCGCGAGCGGAGCGCCGGCTGCCACGGGCGCCGGCGCCGCCGCACCCACCGCGAAGGCGACCACGCCGCCGACCGGATGGCCGTCGGTGGAAATCACGCGCCAGCTGAGCGCGTGCGTCCCTTCGCCCAGCGGGGGCAGCTCCACGGTGACGGCGGCGCCCTGGACGTGGATGGCGCGCGGCGCGAGGTCGGGGTGGCCGGGCCCGACCACGTGGACGCTGGTGGGCGCGACCGGTTCGTTGAAGGTCAGCGTGACCGCCGCCGGAGCGCGCGCCAGCGTGGCGCCGTCGGCCGGCTCCGAGTGCAGCAGCGCCGCGTGCGCCAGCACCTGGCTGCCCGCCAGCGCGAGCCACAGGGCCAGCAGGGCGCGCAGGCACGCCGCGATGCACGCGCCGCACCGCGCGCGTTCCCGGCCGTCGCTCACCGCGGACTCTCGGGTGCCAGCAGTTGCAGCACCGGCGCGGGTTGCTCGTAGTCGCTCCGGGCCTTGCCGGCCGCCGGGATCTCGATCCAGCGCTCGACGCCCTGCTCGCAGGTCTGCACCACCGGGAAATAGAGCCTGGTGCCCGGTGGGAGCGTCGCCGCGAGCTGGCTGCTGAAGGCGAACTCGTCGTAGTACGCGTCGGGCAGCCTGCCGCCCGACCAGGTGACGGTGCGCACGCCTTCCTCGACCCGGGTGCCGTGGAACGCGTAGGCCTGCGCGTATTTGCCGTGGGTGACCTCGATCTGCCAGCCGGGCTTGGGCTGCGGCTTGACCGCGATCACGCCGTCGGGGATCTGCACGCTGAGCCGGATCGTCGCCGCGCCCTTGCAGCCGTGCGGTACGCGCAGCACGGCCTTGTAGCCCGAGCCAGTCCGCGCCTGCGCGGTCTCCAGCGTCACGTGCGCGCGCGCCGCGCCGGCGCACAGGCTGGCGCCGGCGAGCGCGAGCAGGAGGGCGGCGGCCCGCCGCGCGCCTGGTGGTGAAACATGCATCACGAACTCCTTGAAAGCCAAGATTCTCAGAATTGATAGCGCATTCCGGCGTAGATGCTGCGCCCGGCGCCCGGATAGAAGGTATTGGCCGGGGCGGCGCGCGCATCGAGCACCGGAGCGAAGTCGGCGACGTAGCGCCGGTTGGTCAGGTTGCGCAGGTCCACGTAGAAGGACAGGCCATCCCTGAGCGTCGCGCCCAGCTTCAGGCCGAGCAGGGCGTAGCCCGGCGTCTTCATGGTGTTGGCGTAGTCGATCCACGCGCCGCCGGGCACCCAGTCCAGCGTCGGCGTGATGTAGAAGCCGTCGGGGCGCGAGTAGGTCAGCGAGGTGCGCAGCACGTTGCGGGGCAGTCCGGGAATCGCGTTGTCGCCATGCTGCGGGTCGCCCTTGAAGCGGAAATCGCTCCAGTTCCACGTCTGGCCGAGCACGATGCGGTCTCCCGAGCCCGGCCCGAAGACGTTGCGCGCGAGCTCCAGGGAAGCCCCCAGCTCGATGCCCTGGTGCAGGGTCCGGCCGGCGTTGAAGGTGGCGGCGGGAATCGTCGGATCGACCGTGTACTGCAGCAGTTCGCCGCGCACCCGCGAGCGGTACCAGGTGAGGTCCCAGCGCAGCGGCCCGCTGCGGCCGCGCGTTCCGATCTCGGCCGTCCAGGCGCGCTGCGAGTCCAGCGCGACGAAGCGGCTGGCGGCGCCGAAGGTCTGCGTCAGGTCGGTGAAATCGGGCACGTCCTGGCTGCGGGTGATGTTGGCGAAGACCTGGACCTCCTGGCGCGGCTGCCACAGCAGCCCGATCTTCGGGTTCAGGCCGTTGTAGTCCGCCTTGTCCGACGCGGCGGTCGGATCGGTGGGCAGTCCGCCGCGGTCGGTGTAGCGCCGCTCGTGGCGCAGCGCCTTCAGGCCGGCCACGATGGCCAGCTGCGGCGTGACGAAGATGCGGTTCTCCAGATAGGCCTCGTAGTTCAGGGCCTTTTGCAGCGCATCCAGCGTGGGCGCGCCCGCCGCGCCGCCGTTGTTGACGAAGCGCGCGGCATCGTAGCTGCCGCCAAACAGGCGCGCGCCGACCACCACCTCGTTGCGCCGGCCGCCCCACTGCCACGCGCGGGTGTAGCGCGGCGCCACGCCCCAGGTGTTGCCATTGGTCGTCAGCACCTGGAAGATCGGATGGAACATGTCGGTGTGGATCAGCCAGCTGTCCAGCTCGAAGCGGCCGTCGCCGAGCGCGAAGCTCGTGCGGTTGGCCAGCCGCTGCACGCGCATGTCGCGCGCCTGGTCCTGCGCCACGACCCCGGCCCCGGCCTTGCGCGGATCGCCCAGCGCGTCGGCCAGGGTCAGCGTACCCGGCAGCAGCTGGTTGGTGGCGTACACGCCCAGGTAGAAGCGGGTCTCCGCCGCCGGTCCGAGGCGGTAGCCGAGGTTGGCGTTGAACTGCCCGTAGTTGCCGGTCTCGTGCGCGCGCCAGCCGTCGGCGTGCGACGCGGTGAAGTTCGCCAGAAAGTCCAGGTCGCCGAGCACGCGCGAGACCTGGCCGCTCCCCTGTACCGTGCCGAAGCTGCCGCCCGAAACCTGCAGGATGTGGGGCGCCAGCGCGGTCGAGGCGGTCGGCGTCACGAAATTGACCGCGCCGCCCAGCGTGGACGAACCCAGGCCCAGGGCGTTGCCGCCCTTGTAGATCCCGGTGCTGCGCAGCCCCATGGGATCGATCTCGTACAGGTCTCCGCTGCCGTCCGCCAAATTGGTGGGAATGCCGTCCTGCAGGATCTCGACGCCGCGCACGTGGTAGGCGCGCGCGATGCCCGAGCCGCGGATCGACAGGCGCAGCTCCTGCCCGTAGCGGTTTTGCGTGACCACGCCGGGCGCGCCCTGCAGCACGTCGTGCAGGTTGGCCTGGTAACGATCCAGCAGGGTGGCGTTGTCGATGAAGCCGACCGAGCCGGCGGTCTGGTCGATGGCCTGGCGCTCCTGCCCGATGCCGGGCGCCGTGAGCGACCCCGGCTCGGTGTCCGTGACCGTGACCACCGGCAACGGGGCGGCTTGGGCGGCCGCGGGGGCCGGGGTGGATGGCTGCGCGTGCGCGCCGAGGCCGCACGATGCGGCGACCAGCGTCGCGGCGCGCGCGGAGGTGGCAATGCGATGGGTGAACATGAAAACTCCTCGATCGGCCTGGCCGCACCGATGCGGCGGTGCCTTTGGCCGTGGCCTGAAAACGTGTCGGGTGCCGGCGGGCCCGCGCCGCGGCACGGTGCCGGGCGCCGAGCGAGAGCGGCGGGATGCGCGGCGAAGCGGCGGCTTCGCGGGTCAGGCGGCGGTGGCGGGTGGCCCGCGCGGGCTGGCGAGGAGCGAGGGTTCGATGCCGGGCAGGCGCGCCGGGTCGGTCTGCGCGAACCCGGGCCCGGGCGCCGCCACCGCCGGAGCGGGCAGCGCTGGCGTGCATGGCGGCGCCAGCGCACCATGGTGCGCGGCGCAACCCAGCAGGCAGCAGAGGGCATGCGGGCAGGACGGTTGGTCGGGCGCCGGCGCCTGGGGAGCGGCGTGGCTCTGCGAGCACACGTCGCCGGCCCACGGCGGAATGTCCGACTGCGCCAGCGACGGCAGGGGCGCGAACGCGATCGCCGCGACGTACAGCAGCCACGCGCAGGTGCAGACGGTGGCCACCCACCGCCGCCTGGCCGCACTGAAATACGTTCCGGTCCTCAAGGTGCCTGTGCCTCGCCTGTCGCCATTGGATGCCCGGGCGCTGGCGGGCGTTTCATCGCGCTGCCCGCGATTGTCGGGGAAAAATTCCCCAGGGCCGATGTTGCGGTAAGGTGCGGGCATGCAGCAAGACACCCCCCGCCCCGAACATCTGCGGCCCACCGCCGCGATCGATAGCGACCACCCGGCCGTTGCCGCATTCGCGGCCCGGCATGCGCAAGGCGACGGCGAGGGCGAGCGCGCGGTCGCGCTCTACCTCGCGGTGCGCGACGGCTTCCGCTACGACCCCTACCGCATCGACCTGAGCCTCGAAGGCCTGCGCGCGAGCGCCGTGCTCGCGAACGGCTACGGCTGGTGCGTGCCCAAGGCGGTGCTGCTGGCGGCCGTGGCGCGCGCGGCGGGCATCCCGGCGCGCCTGGGTTTCGCCGACGTGCGCAACCACCTGAGCACCGAGCGCATGCGCCGCACCATGCAGACCGACACCTTCTACTGGCACGGCTACACCGAGCTGTGGCTGGGCGGCGCCTGGCGCAAGGCCACGCCGGCGTTCAACATCGAACTGTGCGAACGCTTCGGCCTGCTGCCGCTCGAGTTCGACGGCGTGCACGATTCGCTCTACCACGCGTTCGACAAGGCGGGCCACCGGCACATGGAGTACCTGCACCAGCGCGGCAGCTTCGACGACCTGCCGCTGGCCGAGCTGCGCGCCGACTTCGAACGCCACTACCCGGGCTGGGGCAGCATGCACGCGGCGGACTTCCAGGCCGAGGTGCAGCAAGAGACGCGTGCATGAACGCGAAGGTTCTGGGCCGCTGCGCATGCGCCGGCCACACCTCGATCCCATGGGCCTGCGCCATGGGTTTTGCCCACCTCCCCTTGGGGCTCACCCCTCGTTCTTCAGCCGCTCGAATGCGCTCTGGCGCAGTTTCATGAGAGTCATGTGGGGTGCAATCGCATCCGGATCGACAATGCAATGCAGCAGGCTGGGCAGTCCCGAGGCCATGGCCCGGCGCAATGCAGGGCCGCATTCCTCCGCGGAAGCAATGCGTTCACCATACCCACCGAAGGACTTCGCATAAGCCACGAAATCGGGGTTCCGCAATTCGGTGCCGCTCACCCGTCCCGGGTAATTGTGTTCTTGATGCATGCGGATCGTTCCGTACATCCCGTTATCGAGCAAGAGAATGATGACCGGCAGCCTGTACTGCATGGCTGTCGCGAATTCTTGCCCGGTCATCAAGAAATCGCCATCGCCCGTCACAACCAGTACGGTCCGCTCCGGATACAGGCGCTTGGCGCCCAACGCGGCGGGGAGCCCATAGCCCATGGAACCCGCCGTCGGTGCCAGCTGGGTGCCAAAAACCTCGAACGGCCAGAATCGCTGAGGCCATGCCGAGAAATTGCCGGCGCCATTGCAAACAATGGTGTCTCTTGGAAGCTCGGCATGCAAGGTCTTGAAGACCGCAGGCAACTGCAACTCTCCGGGCACCCTGATGTCCGAGAGATCGCGCCATCGCAGTGCGTCGGTATTCGCACCCTGCAGCCACTCGTCGCGATCCGCCTTCAGAGAGGGAGCCCGCAGCGTTGCAAGCCCTTCACCGAAGCCTCGCGGAGTGGCGTTGATCGATAGATGCGGTCGATAAACCCTGCCGAGTTCATCGGGATCGGAGTGGATGTGCACGAGCGTTTGCCCAGGGCAAGGCACACGCAGCAAGGTGTAGCCTTGGGACGGGACCTCTGACAGCCTGCCGCCCATCAACAGCACAAGGTCCGCCTGCTCGATTCTCTTGGCCAGTTGGGGGTTTGGGCCGAAGCCCAATTCACCCGCATAACACGGGTGCGCCTGGGAAAACAACACTTGCCTGCGGAACGAGCAGGCTACCGGCAGTTTGAACGCAAGCGCGAAATGCTCGAATCGTTCAACGTCGTCGGCCGACCACCGGGTTCCACCAACCACAGCCATGGGACGCTCGGCAGTCGCCAGCAAGGCTTGAAGCTGCTGCATCTGCGAGGGTCCAGGATAGGTCTCCGTGGTCTGATAAGGCAGGGCGTCCGGCACATCGACCTTGTCCGTGAGCATATCCTCGGGCAGCGCCACCACCACTGGGCCAGGCCGGCCGGATGTGGCGACATGGAAAGCGCGTGAAACCAATTCAGGGATTCTGGCGGCATCGTCGATCTCGACAACCCATTTGGCCATGGTGCCGAAAACGGCTTTATGGTCTATCTCCTGAAAACATTCGCGCCCACTCATATCCCTCGCCACTTGTCCGACAAAAAGGATCAATGGAGTCGAATCCTCGTGCGCTATGTGAACTCCCACCGCCGCATTTGCCGCACCGGGACCTCGCGTCACGAAGCAAACACCTGGTGCCCCGGTGAGCTTTCCCTGCGCATCGGCCATCATCGTCGCAGCCCCTTCGTGGCGACACACCGTGAGCTCGATTGGCACGTCGATCAATGCATCGAGAACTGCGAGATAGCTCTCTCCAGGGACAAGAAAAATATGCTTGACTCCATGCAGCGAAAGCTGCCTGGCCAAGATGGCTGCACCCGTTCCAGCCGACGTCCCACCCAAGGACGAGGTTACTGATGCACTCATGTCAAATCTCGGAAATCGATATCGCCGACCATGGATGTCCCGTGGAGCAGCCGCTAGGACAGCGTGATTTTTGCGATACGGCCGATTTCAGCCGAGCGCTTGATCTCATTGCCCATGAGTTCTCGTGCCTGAGCCGTGGTACCTCCGATGACCCGCACACCTCTTTCACCAAGAAATTTCACCACCGATGCATCATGCAAAACGTGCTGAAGCTCTGTATTCAGACGTTGGACGATATCAGGAGGCGTCTTGATCGGAGCCAGCATCATCCCCCAGGCCGTTACGCGAAAATCGGCGAATCCCTTCTCCATCAAGGTGGGTACATTGGGTAGCAAATCATCGCGCTCCGAGCCGCAAATGGCCAATGCGCGCAATTTCTCACCCTTGATGAGAGGCAATGCCGACGGGAGAAATTCGAAGGCAATGTCAGTCTGGCCGGCCATCAGGGAGCGCAAGTTATTGGCTGCAGAGCCGAACGGCACGATCGTGGACCCCAGATTGGCACGCGACTTGAAAAGCTCGGCAGCCAAATGCTGACTGGTCCCCAGCAGACTGATGCCGGTCATGAATCCAGCACCTCTCTCTGATGCATCCTTCAGCGCCTGTTCCAGATTTTCCAATTTTGATTCCGAACGTGTCAGAATGAGTATATCGGTCCCTTCCAGCGTTGATATGGGAGCGCAACCTTTCAGTATGTCGTATGGCGGATTCTTGAACAATGCCTGTGTAATTGCGGCACCAACACCTGTCTGAAGCAGCGTATATCCGTCAGGTTCCGCCGAGATGACACGCAGGACTCCCCGCACTCCACCTCCCCCCGGGAGATTCTCGACGACGACCGATTGTCCAAACCGTTTCCCTAACTCACGAGCATAGAGGCGCGCAGCCATGTCGCTGGCGTTGCCCGCAGCGAATGGAAGCACTACGGTGATAGGTTTCACCGGGTATTCATCCTTGGTTTCTGCATATCCTGCGAGCGGTCTTGCCATCAAGGATGCCAGCGACAGACTACTGCTACTCTTCAGAAGCATTCTTCTATTCAACATTTTGTCTCCATATCGAAATTTCAAGATGCCACCATTGAAGCGGCACATGTGAGCAATTTGTTATTGTTCCAACTGGTCCGATTTCATTGCTGCAATATATTCACGCCTGGATTGATGCGTCTCCAATGGAAAATCGAAATTCTGATTGCCAACCGGTATTAGGCCGCCCGGCGCATGAGACTGAAACTCTGCGCCGATGGTCCGGGTTCCGGCTGGGTAGCCAGAAACAGCGCCATTGGCACGACCTCTTCCGGGTCTTTGAGCCATTCCTCCCCAGCCGTAAGAAACTTCTCGCCGAACCCGGTGAGATCGGTGCGCACCGGACCGGGAATCAATTCATTGACGGCAATATTGGCGTCGTTCAGCTCGAGCGCCAGGCTCTGCGTGAGGGCCCACAGGCCGGCTTTGGAGCAGGCATACGCTGAAACGCCTTTGGCAGGGCGCCGGCCCAAGCCCGAGCCGATCAGAATCTTTTTCCGCCTCCTCGGCGGTGCAGGTGGGGTATGGCGGCATGGGCCGTGTAGAGCGCGCCGGTGAGGTTCACGTCAATGGTCTGCTTCCATTGCTCCGGATCGCTCTCTTCGATGGTTCGCCTCTGGATAGCCCCCCCTGCGTTGATGACGACGATGTCCACGCCACCGAACTCTTGCTCGGCCCGGACGTACATGGCCGATACCGCAGCGTAGTCACGGACATCCGCGACCACCGCAGCCGCTTGCCCCCCCTTCTGTACGACCAGATCGGCCGTGGCCTGCACTTCCCGCTGCGAACGGGCGCCAACGACGACCTTGGCACCGGCAGCGCCATAGGCAAGAGCAATTGCGCGCCCGATACCCCTGCCTCCGCCAGTGACCACTGCGACCTTGCCCTGCAGCCCTGCCTTCATTTGCTTGACTCCTCGTCGGTTCGTTCGACGGCCTGATCGCTGAAGGCTTCACAAGGCCAATCCACCTTGCCCGAGTGCGTGACCGCGCCGAGATGGGCCGGCTGGACCAGTGCCTCGTACTTTTCCAAAACGCCGCCCAGCCGTCGCGGCTTGCGCGCAGGCAAAGCCTGTCGCCGTCTCTGGAGTTCATCGTCCGTGAGTTCCACGTGCAAGGTGCCGGCGCGTGCGTCCACGAGAATCCGGTCCCCATCGCGCACCAGTCCAATCGGCCCGCCAGCCGCAGCCTCCGGTCCCACGTACCCAACGCACATGCCTCGCGTAGCACCCGAGAAGCGGCCATCGGTGATCAGCGCGACTTTCTCACCCATTCCCTGGCCGTAGATCGCGGCGGTCACGCTCAGCATTTCGCGCATGCCGGGTCCGCCTTTGGGGCCCTCATTCCGGATGACGAGCACATCGCCTGCCTGGTACGCGCGTCGGCCCACCGCATCCATGCAGGCTTCCTCGCTCTCGAATACGCGGGCGATGCCGGAGAACGTCAGCGATTTCAGCCCCGTAACTTTCAGGCAGGCCCCCTCCGGGGCGAGACTGCCGTGCAGGACGACCAGGCCGCCGTCATTGCTGATGGGGGCGCTGCAAGACCGTACGATGTCTTCGTCCGGCCCCGGAAAATCCTTCAGCGCCTCCTCGAGCGTGCGCCCGTCCAATGTCAGCGCAGCGCCATGCAAATGGCCCCCTGCCAGCAGCGCGTTCAGGATCGCGGGCACTCCGCCGGCATGATGCAAGTCGTGCGCGAGGTAGCGTCCGCCGGGCTGCAGGTCTCCAATCAAAGGGGTGTTGGCGAACACGCGCTGGACATCGGCCATCGTGAAGCGGATGCCTGCCTCGTGGGCGATCGCCGGGATATGAGCACTGCATTCGTGGAACCTCCCGTGGCGGCGACGGCAGCGCAGGCGTTTTCCAGACTCTTGACCGTGACCAGGTCGCGCGGCAAGGGTCCGCCCGACCGCAGTGCGCGCATGACGCTTTCCCCGGCATGCCGCGCGATGATCGAACGCTCGACATATACCGCCGGCACCATGCTGGAGCCCAGCGGGGCAAGGCCCAGGGTTTCGGCCACCATGGCCATCGTGTTGGCCGTGAACTGGCCCGGGCAGGAGCCCACTGTCGGAGCGCATTGCCGCTCCAGCGCGATCAACTCCTCGCGACCCATTTCTCCACACTGCATCTTGCCGATGCCTTCAATGACATCGAGCCCCGTCACCTTGCGCAGGACGGTCTCTCCCTCGGGGGAACGGGAGCGAACGATGCCAGGCAGCATCGCCCCGCCGTACAGGAACACGCTCGGCGTATTGACGCGGATCAACCCCATCATGATGCCGGGCAAGGTCTTGTCGCACCCTGCAATGCCCACGACAGCGTCGTACGCATGCGCGCGCATGAATATCTCGACGCTGTCCGCAATGACTTCGCGAGACACCAGACTCATGCGCATGCCGGAATGGTTCATCGACAGGACATCGGAGATGGACACCGTCGACCCTCGGATGGGCACCCCTCCCGCAGCGGCAACACCCAACCGCACGCTGTCCGATACCTGGCCCAGAGAAATGGAACACGGGGTGTTCTCCCCGAAGGTATCGATGATCGCGACGAAGGGCTTCTCCTGTTCGGAGTCATCGATGCCGGTCGCCCGGAGATAAGCCCGGTGCGGCGCACGTGCCATGCCCTGGGTAATTTGCCGGGAGCGATGTTTGTCCAGATCGGTCATGGGCGATTCTTCAGGATGTTCGGCCGGACTCCCCCTGCGAATCTGGAATCTCGTATCCGCAAATGCGCCAAGCCTTCAGCAGTGTTGCCGCCTTCGCCCATCGATGCGAGACGCGAGTGGGCGCGACTGTCTCATTTGTTGCAGTCGATAGATCGAGTGGGGGCGCCCATGGTTTCGAGAGCCTCGCGCCCCACCTTCCCATGCAGGGCCGCGCTCGATCACGGCACTAGACACAAACAGGACAGTCTGCGCCATCTTCGACTCGACGGCAGGTTGGCCATGTTCCAGACTGGCGCATCTTCAATCCTGAAAGCGAAGGAATATGTCGAGCCAGCCATTCAAGCTTGGAAGATTTCAGATCGACGGCAAAATCGTAGTGGGCCGTGTCGAGGGCGGACAAGTCGCCGTCATCTCGGAAGAAGACAACCTGGCGAAATGCCTCCGCAGCGACGCCGGGACCGTTGCGGCCTTGCGCCTGATCCCTCTGGAAAAAGCCAAGACGCTGGCACCACTCGACCCCGCGGCCCGGGTTTTCGCGATCGCCGTCAACTACGCGGCGCACGGCAGCGAGGCGAAAGTCGCGCCGCCCGCCCGTCCCCTGATTTTCTACAAGGCGCCATCGAACTTCGTCGAACCGGGAGGAAAGATCAGGCTCAACAGCCAGGTTACGAAACAGCTCGATTACGAGGGCGAAATCGGCGTCGTGATCGGCCGTCCCTGTCGCAACGCTTCCGTCCAGAACGCGCTCGAACACGTCGTCGGGGTCTGTGCGGTCAACGACGGTTCGGCACGCGACCTGGTGAAACTCAAGGCGGGAGACTCCTTCTGGCCGGACTGGACAGCCAGCAAGGCCATCGACGACTCCTTGGGGGTCGGCCCATACATCGGCTGCGGCGAGGAGATGACCGATGCCTTGCGGCGCAAGGCCCTGCGCGTCACGACGCGCTTGAACGGAGAGGTGGTGCAGGACGCCGGCATGGACCAGATGATTTTCTCGGTCGAGGAAATCATCGCCACGCTGTCTTCCTACATGACGCTGCTGCCCGGCGATATCGTGGCCACGGGAACCCCTGCCGGCGTGGGGTCGGCGCGCGGCCGGTTCCTGCAGGAGGCGGATGCATTGACGGTCCAGGTCAGCGGCCTGGACCCACTGGTGATGACCGTAGGGGAATGATCATGAATATGACGGAAAGAACCCAGCGCAATGCCGAACGCTTCCAGCGGCTGGCCGAGGTGCGCTCTGGAACACCCATGGGGGAATTGCTGCGCCGCTTCTGGCATCCGATCGCACTGTCGAGAGAGGTCGTCTCGGATCGGGGCAAGGAGGTGATGCTGCTCGGCGAGGAACTGGCGATCTATCGGGGCGCCAGCGGAACGCCCTATCTCGTGAGCAATTGCTGCGCGCACCGGCGCACCAAGCTGCACACCGGGTGGATCGAGGGCGAGTCGATCCGCTGCATGTACCACGGCTGGAAATTCAGCGGATCGGGGCAATGCGAGGAGCGCCCAGCCGAGCGCCCCGGCTCCGAGAAAAGCATCCGGATCGGCGCGTATCCCCTGAAAGAGTACTGTGGCGTGGTCTTCGCCTATCTGGGAAAAGGCGATCCGCCGGAATTCGATCTGCCGCGCCGAGAGGCGTTCGAAAAACCCGGTGCGCTGATCTTCTCGCGCAAGGAAATTTGGGAGTGCCACTGGCTGCAGCACGTCGAGAACTCGCTCGACGCGGTACACGTCAGCTTCGCCCACCAGAAGGGCATCGTCGGGAGTTTCGGGCAAAACATCACCACCGAGGTCCCGTCAGTTTCATCGGTCGAGACCGAGGCGGGCATCTGCCAGACGGCCGAGCGCGAAAAGCACATCCGCGTCAGCGACTGGACCATGCCCAACTGCAACCACGTCGCATTGCCCGGGCCTCGGCCGGAAGATCCCTGGTCCGAGGTGTCCCACTGGATGGTCCCCCTGGACGAAAGGCGCACCATGCGCCTGGCGGTTATCGCGATGCCGTCCACGACGCCGGAGCGCGATGCCGAGCTGACCCAATACTTCACTGAGGTGGCCGACTACAAGGCGGCAGACCACCACGATGATTTGTTCAAGGGCATCTATCCCTCGGACCCCTTGGTCCAGTTGACGAGCGCGCAGGACTACGTGGCATTGATCGGCCAGGGCGTCGTTGCCGACCGGGCCAATGAGATACTGGGCTCGTCGGACGTCGCCATCGCCTTGCTGCGCCGGATTCTCATGCGAGAGATGGACGCCCTGGAATCCGACGGCCCAGCAAAGCAGTGGCGCCGGCTGGGAAAGGGGCCGGCCCTGTTCACCAGGACCAATGCCGCACAGACCACGGCTTGAGCTTCAGCCATGCGACCGGGCCCAGGAGGTGTCCTCGAGAAAGGACACCTCTTCAAGTCCAAGCCATCGCCGTCGAAGGCAATAGCGCGGCCAGGCCTTCTGCATCAAGGACGCACACGCCCCGGTAGCCTACCTCGACCAGGCCGCGTTCCTGCAATTGTCGGAGTGCCCGGTTGACGACTTGGCGGCGTGTCCCCAGCATGCCGGCAATTTCGTCCTGGGACAGTTCGATCAGGCTCCTGTCCCGTCCCTGCCGCGCAACGATCAGGCCCAGCAGGCCCGCTATCCTGGCCTCCAGGGAATGCGTCGCTGCACGCTCATGCAACAGGGAGCCGGCCGTACGGTGCCGGTCCATGGCGGCCATCACGTCGAAGGCCAATCGCCCGTTGCGTGCTATCGATTCCCGGATCAGGGCGCCTTCGATCCGCACCAGTTTCGTTTCACCCCGCGATTTGGCATTGTTCTGGTATTTCGAACCAAGCAGGGCAGGGCCTATGGCGTGCGGGTCTCCCGCGAAATGGAGCCATGTCGTGAACTCCCGGCCGTCGCTTGCCACTGAAAACAACCTGATGCAGCCGGAAGCCACCAGGAAAAGATGCGGGCAAACCTCTCCGCACACATGCAGCAGCTCGCCATCACCCATTGAAACAACGACCGAGTGTTCAACGATTTGCGATATTTTTTCATCCGGCCAAGTCGCGAACACTGCCGAGTTTCTGATGGTGAGGCGCTGTATCGACGTTTTATTCACGTACTCGGAAGATGCAGGGTTCACGGATCTCATTTTATCGACGAGGGCTCGCGCGCCGTGCCCGGCTTGTCGCGGGTACCTCATCCCAGGCAGATCGCGGTGTTGCCTGGCACGGCAGGGGAGTCCCTTCTCCATGGCCATGGCTCTCGCATGCGAGCCGCGGCAGCGCCAAGCTCTCATCCGCAACGCGCCGCATCCCGTACGCCAAGCGGGCGCACGGGAGCTTGGCTCGCTCTCGGGAATCCCTAGAACTTGTGGGAAACACCCACGGCCAGTGCGCGCGGACTGGCGCCCGGGCCACCTGCGGCGACGTTGTAGTCGGACGAGCCGATATTGAAGGTTCCCAAGGCGTTGTTTTTCGTCAATCCATACGAACCGTACAGTTCCGTGCGCTTGGACAGGGAATAGACGTAGCCAATGCCGTAGGTCATGGCTTTCTTGTCTCCCGCCACGGATTGCTGGCTCAGGCGCTGGGCAATCACGCCGACGCGGCTCGCTCCAAACGGAACCCAGCCGCCAAGAACGACGACCGATCCATCTGCATTCCGGGTGGGTTGTTTCACCCTGAGGTAGCCGCCAGAGAAAATATAGCCATTGCTGCGGTATTTGGCACCGACCATCCAGTCCGTGCGTTTGCCCGTTCCCGTAAAGGCGCCCGCGGCCACCAGCGGCAGGTTGGTCTGGGTGTACTCGCCCGCGAAGACCCAGTTACCCAGCGTGTACTGTCCGTAGACCCCCACCATGCGGTTGGCGCCTGCCGGGGGCGTCAGGGGCGTCTCTCCCGTGCTCGCGGAGAAGCTGTACATCGCCCGGCCGAGGAAGGGCCCCCATTGCGGCGTGGTATAGAACACCGCATTGCTGGCACGGCCGAAGCGCTCGCCCCCCGTGCCCGACAGTTGCGCGGCAGCCTGGAAATTGCCGAACAAGCCGTACGAGAACGGATCGGCGACCGAACCGGCGTAAAACATCGGCGTGTAGTCGCGGCCAAGCGCCAACGTGCCGAAAGCCCCCTGCAAGCCGACAAAACTGCGCCGATTGAAACCCGTGAAACTGCGCCCCCCGGGCGCTGCCGGCGTTCCGGTCTCCGGCGCTCCGGCATAGCTTCTCAATTCACCGGTACCCAGATCGAGTCCCATCTCCAGGTCGAAGATGGCGGCCATCCCGCCACCCAGATCTTCCCTGCCCTCGAAGCCGAGTCGCGAAGCACGATAGACGCCCGAGCTCAGGCGATTGACA
>CAUJIM010000024.1 GCA_963205335.1 Pseudomonadota bacterium | reverse complement strand
CGCATGCCGGGCCACATGAACGTGCTGCTGGCCGAGGCCAAGGTGCCCTACGACATCGTGATGGAGATGGACGAGATCAACGAGGACTTCCCCGACACCGACGTGGCCATCGTCATCGGCGCCAACGACATCGTCAACCCGAGCGCCGCCGAAGACCCCACGAGCCCGATCGCCGGCATGCCGGTGCTCGAAGTCTGGAAGGCCAAGACCAGCATCGTCATGAAGCGCTCGATGGCGTCGGGCTACGCCGGGGTGGACAACCCGCTCTTCTACAAGGAAAACAACCGCATGCTGTTCGGCGACGCCAAGAAGATGCTCGACGAAGTGCTGGTCGCGCTCAAGGGATGATGAAAGGCACCGCATCCCCCGGGCAACCCTGATGTTTTCCGCCCAGGGGCATAATTGTAAGAAAAGCACGATCGTGCAATTTTCTGACCGGGCTTTCATCCCGGCGCCAGTTTGGTACGCCATTTCGCAGCCAACACCGCAGGAGACTTGAAAATGACCGATCGCCCCTGGCTCAGCGCCTACCCCGAGGGAGTTCCTGCGGACATCGACGCCAGCCAATACCAGTCGCTGGTGGAGCTGATGGAGCAGGCGTTCGGCCAGTACGCCGACCGCACCGCCTACAGCTTCATGGGCAAGGACACGAGCTTCGCCGAGACGGATGCGCAAAGCCGCCAGCTCGCCGCCTACCTGCAGAGCCTGGGCCTGGTGCGCGGCGACCGCGTGGCGCTGATGATGCCCAACATCCCGCAATACCCGGTCGCGGTCGCGGCCGTGCTGCGCGCGGGCTTCGTGGTGGTCAACGTCAACCCGCTCTACACCCCGCGCGAGCTCGAGCACCAGCTCAAGGACTCGGGCGCCAAGGCCATCGTCATCATCGAGAACTTCGCCGCCACGCTGCAGGCCTGCATCGCCGGCACGCCGGTCAAGCACGTGGTGCTGTGCGCCATGGGCGACCGCCTCGGCACGCTCAAGGGCGCGCTGGTGAACTACGTGGTGCGCAGCGTGAAGAAGCTCGTGCCGCCCTTCGAGCTGCCGGGCGCGGTGCGCTTCAACGACGCGCTGGCCAAGGGCGCGGGCGCAACGCTCGACAGGCCCGAGATGAGGCCCGACGACATCGCGCTGCTGCAGTACACCGGCGGAACGACCGGCGTCTCCAAGGGCGCGGTGCTGCTGCACCGCAACGTGATCGCCAACGTGCTGCAGTCCGAGGCCTGGAACCAGCCGGTCATGAAGCGGGTGCCCGCGGGCGAGCAGCCGACCTCGGTGTGCGCGCTGCCGCTCTACCACATCTTCGCGTTCACCGTGAACATGATGCTGTCGATGCGCACCGGCGGCAAGACCATCCTGATCCCCAATCCGCGCGACCTGGCCGCGACGCTCAAGGAGCTCTCCAGGCACACCTTCCACAGCTTCCCGGCGGTCAACACCCTGTTCAACGGCCTGGCGCACCACCCGGACTTCGCCACCGTCAACTGGAAGAACCTGAAGGTCTCGGTGGGCGGCGGCATGGCGGTGCAGGCCGCCGTGGCCCAGCTCTGGCTGGAGAAGACCGGCTGCCCGATCTGCGAGGGCTACGGCCTGTCGGAAACCAGCCCCTCGGCCAGCTGCAACCCGGTCACGGCCAAGGAGTTCTCGGGCACCATCGGCGTGCCGATTCCGAGCACCTGGATGTGCATCCTCGACGACGAGGGCAACGACATCACCGCCAGCGGCGAGCGCGGCGAGATCGCGATCAAGGGCCCGCAGGTGATGGCCGGCTACTGGCAGCGCCCGGACGAAACCGCCAAGGTCATGACCGACAGCGGCTACTTCAAGACCGGCGACATCGGCACCATGGACGCGCGCGGCTACTTCAAGATCGTCGACCGCAAGAAGGACATGGTGCTGGTGAGCGGCTTCAACGTCTACCCGAACGAGGTCGAGGACGTGGTAGCGCTCATGCCCGGCGTGCTCGAATGCGCCGTGGTCGGCGTGCCCGACGAGAAGACCGGCGAGGCCGTCAAGCTCGTGATCGTGAAGAAAGACCCGCAGCTGACCGAAGAGCAGGTGCGCCAATACTGCCACGACAACCTCACCGGCTACAAGCGCCCCAAGGTGATCGAGTTCCGCACCGAACTGCCCAAGTCGCCCGTGGGCAAGATCCTGCGGCGCATGCTGCGCGACAAGGCGTAGCGCGGCGCGGTGACCACCGCCATCCTGAGCGCGCTGCCCGAGGAGCAGGGGCAGCTCGCCGCGGCGCTGGCCGATGCGCGCCACGACCGCCTCGCGGGGCGCAGCGTCCACGGCGGCCGCTGGCACGGCCAGGACGTGGTGCTCGCGCTCACCGGCATCGGCAAGGTGGCGGCGGCCACGACGGCGACGCTGCTCATCGAGCGCTTCGGCGCGCGCCGGATCGTCTTCACCGGCGTGGCCGGCGGTCTGGGCGGCGGCGTGCAGGTGGGCGACCTGGTCGTCGCGCGCAGCTATCTGCAGCACGACCTGGATGCCTCGCCGATCTTCCCGCGCTGGGAACTGCCCGGCTACGGCCGCGCGCTGCTGCACTGCGACGACCGGCTCTCTGCTCTGCTTTTCGAAGCTGCTTGCGCTCAATTGGCAAGCGCTAGGGCCACATTTCCTTCTTATTCCCCAGGGCCGCCGCGCGTGCACCAGGGCCTCATCGTGAGCGGCGATCGCTTCGTCAGCAGCGCGGCCGAGTCGGACGCGCTGCGCGGCGCGCTCGCCGCCGCCGGGCACGAGGCGCTCGCGGTGGAGATGGAGGGCGCAGCCGTGGCGCAGGTGTGCCACGACTACGGCCTGCCCTTCGCCGCCGTGCGCACCATCTCCGACCGCGCGGACGACCAGGCGCACGTGGACTTCCCGCGCTTCGTGCGCGAGGTGGCCAGCCGCCATGCCGAGCGCATCGTCGAGGCGCTGATGCGCTCGCTCGCGGCGGGCGCCTGAGGAGGCTCTGCACGAATCGCCGCGCCGGCGCGGTGCCACGGCGGGGCCGAATCCGCCGGAACCAAGGGTTTCTCCCAGTGAATCCGCGCGGTTTTCCCCTTGTATTTAGTTATGAACTATAAATAATACCGGGCCTATGGCCACACCAAAATCACCCCGCTCCAGGGACTTGTCGGTGGAAATCACCGGCCGGGAAAAGCAGATCGCCGTCGTGCGCCTGACGCGCGTGGCCAAGCGCAACGCGCTCTCGGACGGCCTGATCGCCGCGCTGCGCGACGCCTTCCAGAGCCTGCCGGCGAGCGCGCGCGCCGCCGTGCTGTGCGGCGAGGGCGAGCACTTCTCGGCGGGCCTGGACCTGTCCGAGCTCAGGGAGCGCGACGCGGGCGAGGGCCTGCACCACTCGCGCGGCTGGCACGCGGCGCTGGACGCGATCCAGTACGGCCCGGTGCCGGTGGTGGCGGCGCTGCACGGCGCGGTGGTGGGCGGCGGGCTGGAGCTGGCGGCGAGCAGCCACATCCGCGTGGCCGACGCGAGCACCTTCTACGCGCTGCCCGAGGGCTCGCGCGGCATCTTCGTCGGCGGCGGCGGCTCGGTGCGCATCTCCCGGCTGGTCGGCGCGCACCGCATGCTGGACATGATGCTCACCGGCCGCGTCTACCGCGCCGAGGACGGCGAGCGCCTCGGCTTCGCGCAGTACCTGGTGCCCGAGGGCCAGGCCTTCGCCAGGGCGCTGGAGCTGGCCGAGCGCATCGCCACCAACGCGCCGCTGACCAACTACGCGCTGATGCACGCGCTGCCGCGCATCGCCGAGCAGCCGGCGGACCACGGCCTGATGACCGAGGCGCTGATGGCGGCCATCGCCCAGTCGGCGCCCGAGGCCAAGCAGCGCGTGCGCGACTTTCTCGCCGGCAAGGCGGGCACCAAGGTCAGGAAGGCCTGACGCGGACACGCCCGCAGAAGGCGTGAGCGCCCGGAAGAACACAGGAGACAGACATGGGCAACCCGAAATTCCGCCCCCTGGCCTTCGGCGTGACGCGCGTGGCGGTGCGCGGCGGCGCAGGCGGCGTGCAGTACCTGGCGGCCGAGCAGCCGCTGGCGGCGTTCGACGCGCGCATGTCCGACCGGCTGGCGCACTGGGCGCGCACCACGCCGGACGCCACCTTCCTGGCCCAGCGCGTGCGCGCGGCCGACGGCAGCCTGGGCGACTGGCGGCGCGTGAGCTACGCCGAGGCGCTGGCCGCCGCGCGGCGCATCGGCCAGGCGCTGCTTTCGCGCGGCCTGTCGGCCGAGCGGCCGGTGCTGATCCTGAGCGAGAACGGGCTGGAGCACGCGCTGCTGGCGCTCGCCTGCCTGTGGGTCGGCGTGCCCTGGGCGCCGATCTCGCCGCCGTACTCGCTGGTGAGCCAGGATTTCGGCAAGCTGCGCCACATCATGGCGACGCTCACCCCGGGCCTGGTCTGGGCCGAGGACGGCGCGCGCTACGCCGGGGCGATCGCCGCCGCCGTGCCGCGGGGCGTGGAGCTGGCGCTCTCGCGCGGGTTCGACGCGCCGGCCCTCGCGGGCCGCGCGGCCACGCCGCTGGCCGAGCTGCTGGCCACCGAGGCGACGGCCGCGGTCGATGCCGCGCAGACGGCCACCGGGCCGGACACCATCGCCAAGTTCCTCTTCACCAGCGGCTCGACCAAGCACCCCAAGGCGGTGATCAACACCCACCGCATGTGGTGCGCCAACCAGCAGCAGATGCGCCAGTCGATGCCCGTCCTGCAGCAGGAAAAGCCCGTCCTCGTCGACTGGCTGCCGTGGAACCACACCTTCGGCGGCAACCACAACTTCGGCATGGTGCTGGCCAACGGCGGCACGCTGTACATCGACGACGGCCGGCCGACGCCCGCGCTGATCCAGGAGACGCTGCGCAACCTGCGCGAGGTCGCGCCGACGCTGTACTTCAACGTGCCCACGGGGTTCGACGCGATCGCGCAGGCGATGAAGCAGGACGCGGCGCTGCGCCGCAACCTGCTGTCGCGCGTCAAGATGTTCTTCTATGCCGGGGCGTCGCTGCCGCAGCCGGTCTGGGACGCGCTCTCCGAAAGCGAAGAGGCGGAGCTCGGCGAGCGCATCGTCATGACCTGCGGCTTCGGCATGACCGAGTCCTCGCCCTACGGACTGTTCCCCACCAGCCCGGACATCCGCGCCGGCGAGCTCGGCGTGCCCACGCCCGGCATGGAGTGCAAGCTGGCGCCGGTGGACGGCAAGCTGGAGCTGCGCTACCGCGGCCCCAACATCACGCCCGGCTACTGGCGCGCGCCGCAGGACACCGCCGCCTCGTTCGACGACGAAGGCTTCTTCCGCACCGGCGACGCGGTGACCTGGATAGACCCCGGGGACCCGCACCGCGGCCTGCGCTTCGACGGCCGCATCGCCGAGGACTTCAAGCTCGCCACCGGCACCTTCGTGAGCGTCGGCCCGCTGCGCGCCAGGGCCATCGCCGCGGGTGCGCCGTACATCCAGGACGTGGTCGTCACCGGCCTGAACCGCAACGAGGTGGGCGCGCTGGTCTTCCCCACGGCGGCGGTGCGCGCGCTCGCGGGCCTGCCCGCCGACGCGCCGCTGGCGCAGGTGCTGGCACACCCAGCCGTCCTCGGCAAATTCCAGCAGGTGGCCGATGAACTGGCGCGCCAGGCCACCGGTAGCGCCAGCCGCATCGCGCGCCTGACGCTGCTGGCCGACCCGCCCTCGATCGACAAGGGCGAGGTGACCGACAAGGGCTCGATCAACCAGCGCGCCGTGCTCAAGGTGCGCGATGCGCTGGTGGCGGCGCTGTACGACGAGGCGCCGGGCGTGCCCGTCATCAAACCGGGAGTGCAGGCATGAGCAGCAAGGGATTCTTCACCGCGTTCGACGACGTCTGGATGCTCGACGGCGTGCGCACGCCGATGGTCGACTACTGCGGCGCGCTGGGCCACGTCTCGCCGACCGACCTGGGCATCAAGGCGGCACGCGCGGTGCTCGAGCGCGCCGGCGTGGCGGCCGGCGACATCGGCTCGGTGGTGTGCGGCAACATGGCGCCGGGCGACTTCGACCAGTTCTTCCTGCCGCGCCACATCGGCCTGTACGCCGGCGTGCCGGTTCAGGTGCCGGCCATCATGGCGCAGCGCATCTGCGGCACCGGCTTCGAGCTGTTCCGCCAGGCCGGCGAGCACGTGCGCGGCGGCGCCTGCGAGGCGGCGCTGCTGGTCGGCGCCGAGAGCATGACGCGCAACCCGATCGCCGCGTTCGACCATCGCACCGGCTTCAAGCTCGGCGCGCCGGTGGGCTTCAAGGACTACATGTGGGAGGCGCTCAAAGACCCGGCCCCCGGCATCAACATGATCCAGACGGCCGAGAACCTGGCGCGGCAATACGGCATCACGCGCGAGCAGGTCGATGCCTTCGCCAGCCGGTCGTTCGCCCGCGCCGTGGCGGCGCAGGACAGCGGCTTCCTGGCCGGCGAGATCGTGCCGGTGGTGAGCGAGCGGTTCGAGCTCGAAGGCTACCGGCCGCGCGGCATCCGGCTGCAGGGCAAGGCCACGGAGGTGATGCGGGACACGCACCCGCGCCCCTCGCCCGTGGAGGTGCTGGCCAGGCTGCGCCCGGTGTTCGAGGGCGGCGTGCAGACCGGCGGCAACTCCGCCGCGCTGGTCGATGCGGCGGCGGCGGCCGTCGTGGCCTCGGGCGGCTACGCCAAGGCCTGGACCGAGGCCCATGGCAGGCAGCCGCTGGCGCGCATCGCCGGCGCGGCGGCCGTGGGCGTGCCGCCCGAGATCATGGGCATAGGCCCGGCGCCGGCCATCCGCCTGCTGCTCGAGCGCACGGGCCTCACGCTGGCGGACATCGGCCGCATCGAAATCAACGAGGCGCAGGGCGCGCAGACGCTGGCCGTGGCCCGGGAGCTGGGGCTGGACATGGAGCGCCTGAACGTCAACGGCGGCGCCATCGCGCTGGGCCACCCGCTGGCCGCCACCGGCGTGCGCCTGACGATCACCGTGGCGCGCGAGATGCGGCGCGCGGGCGTGCGCTGGGGCATCAGCTCGGCCTGCGTCGGCGGCGGCCAGGGCATGGCCCTGCTGCTGGAGAACCCGGCGCCCTGAATTCCAATTCAAATCGGCCTCCAGCGCTTGTACAGCAAGCGTCAGCAGCTATCAATCAAGGAGTATTTCCATGCACATCCAGGGACAGGCGGCACTCGTCACCGGCGGCGGTTCGGGCCTGGGCGAGGCCACGGCGCGCGAGCTGGCGCGCCGGGGCGCCAAGGTCGCGGTACTCGACCTGAACCTCGAACATGCGCAAAAAGTGGCGGCCGACATCGGCGGCCTGGCCATCCAGTGCGACGTGGCGAGCAGCGACAGCATGCAGGCCGCCATCGCGCAGGCGGCTGCGGCGCACGGCCCGGCGCGCATCCTGATGCAGATCGCCGGCATCGGCGCCGCCAGGCGCGTGATCGGCAAGGACGGCGCCGCCGCGCCCCTCGAGGACTTCGCCAAGGTCGTCAACGTCAACCTGATCGGCAGCTACAACGCGGCGCGCCTGTTCGCCGCCGCCTGCGCACGCCTCGATCCGATGGAAGACGGCGAGCGCGGCGCCATGGTGTTCACCGCCAGCGTGGCCGCCTTCGACGGCCAGGTCGGGCAGCAGGCGTACTCGGCGAGCAAGGGCGGCGTGGTCGGCATGACGCTGCCGATGGCGCGCGACCTGGCGCAGCACGGCATCCGCGTGTGCACCATCGCGCCCGGCCTGTTCGCCACCCCGCTGATGCGCACCCTGCCCGAGCCGGTGCAGGCTTCGCTGGCCGCCAGCATCCCGTTTCCGCAGCGCCTGGGCAAGCCCGAGGAGTTCGCCGGGCTGGCCTGCCACATCGTCACCAACGGCCACCTCAACGGCGAGGTGATCCGCCTCGACGGCGCGCTGCGCATGGCGCCGCGCTGAGGAGATGCCATGGGCAAGACCACCGTCTATGAAGTCAAGGTGATGTTCGGCGACTGCGACCCGGCCGGCATCGTCTTCTTCCCCAACTTCAGCAAGTGGATGGACGCCTCGTCGCTCGACTTCTTCCGCCAGTGCGGCGTGCCGCCCTGGCGCGAGCTGAAGGCGTCGCACGGCATCGTCGGTACGCCGCTGCTGGAAATCCACACCCGGTTCATGCGCCCCGCCACCTACGGCGACGTGCTGCAGGTGCGCACCTGCATCGAGAGCTGGGGCGCCAAGACCTTCGTGCAGCGGCACGAGGTGATGAACGGCGACGTGCTGCTGTGCGAAGGCCGCGAGACGCGTGCGTTCTGCATCCACCCCGAGGGCGGGCGCCTGCAGGCGATACCAGTACCCGCTTTCATTATGGAGGCATGTATCTAGTTCCTTATTTACCTAGAGAGTTATTTCAGAACCGATCACACAGGAGACAAAATGACACGCGTTAATAGAAGATCCGCTGCTTTAGCCATGCTGGCATCAGTATTGTGGCCAAATATTACGCAGGCTCAAACAAATTATCCGAACAAACCTATTCGAGTAATCGTTACGTTCCCCCCGGGAGGGAGTTCGGATGCAATGATTCGCTTACTCTCACCGAAAGTTAGTGAAGCATTGGGGCAACCGATCATCATAGACAACAAGCCTGGTGCGGGAGGAAACATTGGCCTCGCACAGGTTGCAAAATCGCCTGCAGACGGCTATACATTAGGTGTCGGGGCTGCAGGAGCTCTTACAGCCAATGCCAATTTGTACAGCGATATGCCGTATGAAACGTTTAGGGATTTCCAAGCAATAACGATGTTGGCGGCAATACCTTTTGTAATAGTGGGCGCCCCCAGCTTGAAAATTAAAAATCTGAAAGACCTGATAACGCATGCCAAACGCGAGCCAAATACGCTTTCAATTGCACACGGCGGCAATGGTACCGCAATGCATCTAACCACCGCACTCTTTGAACAGATGGCGGAGATAAAACTGGTTAATGTTCCGTACCGAGGTTCCGGCCCAGCTGCGCTTGCGGTATTGTCATCACAAGTGCCTCTGGGCGTTGTAGATCTCGCAGCGTCTCTCCCGAACATTAAAGCAGGGAAATTGATCGCATTTGCGGTAACAAGCCCTCAACGCTTATCCATGCTTCCTGAAGTACCGTCTGTGTCAGAGGCGGCTCTTCCGGGGTACGATTCTACTGGATGGTTCGGACTGGTAGCGCCTGCTGGAACGCCAAATGAAATTATTGTAAAACTTAATACCGCATTTAATTCCGCACTAAACGAGGAAAATATTCAAAAAACAATGCGGGGCATGGGAATGGAGCCAACTCCAAGCAGCGCCGCTGCGTTCGATGAGTATATGCACAGCGAAACAAAAAAATGGGGACAAGTGATTCGCGAAGCCAATATTAAATTGGATTAACTCCAGGGAAATTCGAATGCAATCATCGTCTGATATTGAAGTATTGATAGTGGGAGCAGGTCCGGTAGGGCTTACCGCAGCAATGGATCTTGCTAGTAGAGATATTTCCGTAATGGTAATAGAACAGCGCAGTTTCGGAGAACCCCCACCCGTCAAGTGCAATCATATATCTTCGCGAACTATGGAGCAATTTCGTCGTCTAGGTGTGGCCACGAAACTTCGCAGCGCTGGTCTACCTGAAGACTATCCAAACGACGTAGTTTTCAGAACCAGTATGACAGGGATTGAATTGACTAGAATCCCTATTCCATGCAGACGAGATCGATTTACCTCAAAAGAGGGCCCAGATACAGGATGGCCCACCCCTGAGCCACCGCACCGCATTAATCAAATCTATCTGGAACCCATATTATTTGATCACGTCGCAAAAAATCCAAAAGTCCAGATTTGCAATCGGGTGAGATTATTGGATGTGAAACAAGGAAAAGATGTTGTTCATGCACGCGTTTTAGATATCGACAAAGGCATAGAACGCGTTGTCAGCGCGCACTATCTTATTGGTTGTGACGGTGGTAGCTCTACAATTCGGAAACAAATAGATGCTCGCCTTGAAGGTACAGCGGTAATTCAGCGCGTACAGTCAACATGCATTCGCGCCCCCGAACTCAAATCTTTACTACCCGGAAAAGCAGCCTGGTGTTACTATTCGATCAATCCGCGTCGGTGTGGTACTGTATTCGCAATTGACGGGGAAGAAATTTGGCTGATTCATAATCATCTGAATAGCGATGAGTCCGATTTCGATGCGGTGGATCGCAATGAGTCAATAAGAGATATTCTTGGAGTGGATCGCGATTTTCAATACGACTTGATTTCAAAGGAGGATTGGGTCGGCCGTCGATTGGTATCGAACAAATTTCGGGAAGGTAATATATTTATTGCTGGAGATGCCGCCCACATATGGGTTCCATATGCAGGCTACGGCATGAACGCTGGGATCGCCGATGTTTTGAATCTTTCTTGGCTTCTATCGGCGCGATTAAAAGGTTGGGCCGAAGAAACCATTCTCGACGCATATGAGGCAGAACGCCTGCCGATCACTGAGCAAGTTTCGTATTTTGTGATGGACCATGCCCATAAAATGATGCAAGCGCGAAGTGCAGTTCCTCCCAACATCGAAGCGAAAGATCAAGCCGGTGAAGATGAGCGTAAACGTATTGGACGTGAGGCATACGCACTAAACGTGCAACAATTTTGTTGTGCAGGATTAAATTACGGGTATTTTTATAAAAATTCACCCATCATCGCTCATGACAGTGAAGCGCCTCCAAGCTACAGTATGGGAGCCTTTTCTCCCTCAACAGTGCCTGGGTGCAGAACGCCTCATTTTTGGCTAGACGACAACCGATCTCTCTACGACGCGCTGGGTCCGGATTACACATTAATTAGGTTTGACGACCAAACCAATGTGGATAGTTTTATGGATCTCGCAAGCAATTACGGTATTCCAATCAAGATACTCAATATAAAAAACAAACCAAGTACGTATAATCATAGTTTCATTATTTGTCGAAGCGATCAGCACATTGTATGGCGAGGGAATTCTTTAACAGATAATACTGAAAGAATCATTTCTATGCTTCGAGGCAAACTTGTTGGAACGGATGGGCCTCACCTTGACATCAACTGATCAAACAAAATCATCTCCAATCAAATCAAATTTCTTCTAGAGAATAAGCAGGTAGCTGCTTATAAAAATTCACTCCAATTTAGCTTCATCGCTCGTAAATGCAATGAAATACTTTCACCTCAAAACCCTCGTGGCCGCCGCCGCCATCGCCGCCAGCGGCGCGGCGCTGGCCGACATCACCATCGGCGTCGTCGCGCCGCTGACCGGCCCGGCCTCGGGACTGGGCATTCCGGCAGGCAACGAGGTCAAGCTCTGGCCCAAGGAAATCGCGGGCGAGAAGCTCAACGTGATCCTGCTGGACGACGCGAGCGACCCGACCAATGGCGTGAAACTCGCCAAGAAGTTCACGACGCAGGACAACGTGGACGTGCTCATGGGCTCGGTCGCCACGCCGGTGGCCGCGGCGATGGCGCAGGTGGCCGACGAATCGCGCACGCCGCAGATCGCCTGGTCGCCGGTGGCCACGCCGGCGGGCAAGGACCACTGGCTGTTCCGGCTGCCGCAGTCCAACGCCGTGATGGGCCACGCGGTGATCGGGCACATGAAGAAGCTGGGCATCACGTCGGTCGGCTTCCTGGGCTACAGCGACGCCTACGGCGAGACCTGGCTCAACGACTTCAAGCCGCAGGCCGAGGCCGCGGGCATCAAGTTCGGCCCCGTCGAGCGCTTCGCGCGCGCCGACACCAGCGTGACCGGCCAGGCGCTCAAGCTGGTCGCGGCCAACCCGCAGGCCATCCTCGTCGTCGCCTCGGGCAGCGGCGCGGCCATGCCCGAGGTGGCGCTGGTCGAGCGCGGCTACAAGGGCACGAGCTACCAGACCCACGCCGCCGCCACCAGCGACCTGATGCGCGTGGGCGGCAAGGCGGTCGAGGGCACCTACGTGGTCTCAGGCCCGGCGGTGCTGGCCGAGCAGCTGCCCGACGCGCACCCCTCCAAGGCCGAGGCGATCAAGTTCGTGCAGCAGTACGAGAAGGCCTACGGCCCGGGCTCGCGCAACCAGTTCGCCGGCCACGCCTACGACTCGATGATCGTGCTGGAGAAGGCGGTGCCGATCGCGCTCAAGAAAGCCAGGCCCGGCACGCCGGAGTTCCGCGCGGCGCTGCGCGACGCCTTCGAGCAGATGGGGCGCACCATCGTCGCCCATGGCGTGCTCGACTGGACGGCGCAGGACCACTGGGGCTACACGCCCGATACCGGCGTGATGATGAAGGTGGTGGACGGCAAGTTCAAGGTTCAGTAATAAAACCGGCGCCAGCGCCCGTTGGAGCTGCGCAAGCAGCTCTTTTTTTGATAGTTTGCGGAGGCCCATGCAAGTGGGCGCCGCTGGCGTTGGCGCGGCGCCATCGGGAAACGCTGCACCCGAAACGGTGCCCGAACCAGCGGGAGAACGCGCTCAGGGACGAGAAGCCGAGCAGCGAGGCGACATCGGACAACGGGCGCTCTGAATTCTCGATGTAGCCGATGACCAGCTCGGCGCGCACGGCATCCAGGATGGACGAGTACGCCTCGCCCCGGAGGCGGCGCTGCAGGGTTCTGACCTGCAGGCCCAGGCGATGCGCGACCTGTTCGGCGGAGCAGGTGCCCGACGGGAGCAGGGAGCCGATGAGCATCTTCACCCTGTCCCTCGTCGCGGCTTCGGAGCGCGCGAGCATGGTATCGAGGTACTGCTTCGTCTGCCGCTCCATGATCGGGTCGTAGGAGGGGATCAGGACGTCGAGGTCCGATGCCAGGCACGCGATGCCATCGAAGTCCTGGTTGAACACGACCGAGGTTCCGAACAGCCGTGTGAAGACCTCGCGATGCACCGGCTGCCGCTGCACGAAGCAAACGCGGCGCGGCTTCCAGGCGGCGCCAAGGAAGGTGCTCAGCATCCGGTAGATCACTCCGGTGGTCAGCTGCATCGACTGGTTCAACGAGCATCCGTAGCCGCCCATGATTTCTTCCCGGATGAAGGCGATGCCTTCCCTCTCCTCGAGCCGGATGGAAATCGCTTCGTTCTGCAGCCGCAGGTAGTGCGCCATCGACTCCAGCGTGGTGCGCAGCGTCGGGTTCTTGCGGGCGACGAGGCTCAGCGGCCCCAGATTGGAAAACTCCCGCGTCTCGGCCATGCGCAGGCCGAAATCGTCGACCCGCGCGGCCTTCGCCGAGGCCTCCAGCAGGCGGGCGATGGCCGGGATGGGTATTTTGTTGTCGGGATCGAGCAGCGCGGCCCGGTCGATGCCCGCGTCGTTCAGCTGCACATAAGGATTGATGCCGAGAGTTCTTGAGATTTCGATGTAGTTGATCAGGCTGGCGCTGCGGGCAAAGTAGGCCATAAGGGGTTTCCCGGGGTGTCGTGACCGATCAAATTATTGACGCAATATGTCAAATATGCATCCGGGGGGATCCCGATACTTTCCTGGTTCCAAGGGCCTCTGGCCTGCCGATCGACTGAATCGACCACCACTGAAAAGGACTGTCCCCATGCATTTTCTCGACGACTCGCTGCTGCCGGAGAACCAGGAGAAGCTCGTGATCCAGGTCGCGCCCTATGGCCCGCAATGGGTGCCTGGCGACTCCGACGACATTCCGGTGACGATGGACGATCAGGTCCAGAAAGCCGTCGATTGCTACAACGCCGGGGCCACCGTGCTGCACCTGCACGTGCGCGAAGCAAACGGCAAGGGCAGCAAGCGCCTGTCCATGTTCAACGAGATGCTGGCGCGCCTGCGCGTGGCCGTGCCGAAGATGGTCATCCAGGTGGGAGGATCGATCTCGTTCGCACCCGAGAACGAGGGCCAGACCGCCAAATGGCTGAGCGACGACACGCGCCACATGCTGGCCGAGCTCACCCCTCGGCCCGACCAGGTGACCGTGGCCATCAACACCAGCCAGATGAACATCATGGAGCTGATGACCGATGCCGATGTGGCCGGGACGTCGCTCACGGATCCTGCGCTGCAGGAGGCGTATCGGGAGATGGTCATCCCGTCCAACCCGGGGTGGCAAGCGGAGCACATCCGCCGCCTGGTGGCCAGCGGCATCCAGCCGCACTTCATGCTGGGGCACATCGCCCAGCTCGAAACCGTCGAGCGCCTGATCCGGCGCGGCATCTACAGCGGCCCGCTCAACCTCAACTACGTGGCCATCGGCGGCGGCCTGTCCGGCTTGCACCCGGCCGACATGATGGAATTCATCCGCCGGACGCCGGACGGCGCGGTCCTCACGCTGGAAACCCTGAACCGCAACGTGGTGCCCATGAACACCATGGCGATTGCGCTGGGCCTGCACGTGCGCGTGGGCATCGAGGACACGCTGTTCGGCCCCGACGGCAAGCGCGCCACCTCGGTGCAGCAGATCGAGAAAATGGTGAGCATCGCCCGCGAACTCCATCGCGAGGTGGCCACCGGCGAAGACGCGCACCGCATCTACCAGACCGGCACCCAGTGGGGCTCCGCGCAAGAGACGCTGCGCCGCCTGGGCATGCCGCCCAACCGCGCCAGCGGCCAGCGCGGCGTGCCGATGCACGAAGCGGCCTGACCGCCGGCCATGGCAACCGCCACCAGGGCGAGCCGCCGCGGCGGAGCGCCCCTCCATTCGCTCCCTGCAACCAGGAGTTTTCATGATTCATAGACAAAGCCGGAACCTCGCGGGGCGCGTGGCCCTGGTCACCGGCGCCGGCCGCGGCATGGGCGGCGCCATCGCCGTCGATCTTGCCAAGACGGGCGCGAGCGTCGTGGTCTGCGACGTCGACATGCCGGCGCTGGAAGCAACGCGCCAGGCGGTGGAAGCCACCGGCGCCCCATGCCTGGCCATGCGCTGCGACGTGTCGTCCAACGCGGAGGTCGCGCAGATGTTCGAACGCGCCGTCGAACGCTTCGGGACGCTGCACATCCTGGTCAACAACGCGGCGCTCGTTCCCGGCAGGCCCGAGGACGCCGTGCGCCGCAGCAAGCACTACGGCTACATCACCACGCCGGTGCCACGCCAGTCGCTGGGCTTCACCAGCGCCATGAGCGACGAGGACTGGCACCGCTATTGGGACGTCAACGTGCACGGCGTGTTCTACTGCACGCGCGCCGCGCTCAAGCTGATGGAGCCGCAGCGCGACGGCAAGATCATCAACATCGCTTCGGTCGCGGGGATGTCTCCCCTGAGCGCCCACAGCCCGCACTACAGCGCCACCAAGGGCGCCGTGATCGCCTTCACCAAGGCGGTCGCCGCCGAGGTGGCAGGCGCCAACATCTTCGTCAACGCCATGGCCCCCGGCGGCGTGGCCACGCCCACGTTCGACGCCTACCTGGCCAGCATCACCGAAGAACGGGTCAACCAATTCTGGCAAGTGATTCCGGCCGGCCGGCTGGGCACCATGGAGGAATACGCCTCCACCGTGACCTACCTGGCCGGCGACCACTATCTGGTGGGCCAGATCATCAGCCCGAACGGCGGGTCGCTGATCTGACAGGACGCGCCGCCTCCCTCCCGAACCCTCAATCGACGACATCATGCGAAACACACTGCTCTCTTTCAAGGCGCCCAGGCGCCTGTTGAACACCCTGCTCATGGCGGCGCTGGCGCTCGGTGCCACGGCGGCCGGCGCACAAGGCAAGGGCGAGACCGTCCGTATCCAGGACTACCCGGGAACCGGTGGCCTGACGATGCGCGTCGCCATCGCCAAGGGCTATTGCACGAAGGCCGGCATCACCTGCCAATTGCAGACGATCCCGAGCGGCCCGCTGGGAATCCAGGCCATGCTGGCCAAGAGCATCGAAGTGGCCACCACCAGCACCGAGTCCACCGTCCCGGCCGTGATGAAGGGCGCCAGGATGAAGTGGATCGCGAACACCTATGTCAAGAACGTCGGCCTGATGATCGGCGGCAATCACGTCCCGACCCAGAATGCCGGCAAGCCCTTCCCGGCCTGGGTGCAGGACCTCAAAGGCAAGAAGGTCGGCGTCTCCGCGCGCGGCAGCGGCACCGAGACGATGACGCGCTACCTTCTGGAGACGGCCGGCATGAAGGCGCAGGACGTGACCTTCGTCGCCGTGGGCTCCCCGGTCACGGCCTACCAGGCGCTGGTCAACAAGCAGATCGATTTCGCGCTTTCCTTCGAGCCGGCGGGCACCATGTGCGAGCTCACCAAGCAATGCAAGTCGATCTGGCGCGCGGACACCGACACCGAACCCGCCGAGACATTCGCCACCAACGGCTCCGGCATCGGCCTGATCCTGACGCAGGACTACATCGACGCCAACCCGCACGTCGTCGCGGCACTGATCAAGGCGGCGCACGACGCCAACGCATTCATCAACGACCCGGCGAACTTCGAGGAGCTGGTGAAGATCAGCGAGTCGTTCTTCAAGTTCGAGATGCCCGATGGCGACAAGTTGACGCGCGCCTTGCTGCAGCGCCAGATCAAGATCGGCGCGCACAACGAACACATCGATCGCGCCGCCGTCAAGGCAACCATCGACTACATGCTCAAGTCGGGCCAATGGGACAAGGCCATCGACGTGTCGGAGTTCATCGATTCGCGCGCCCCCTGACGAGCGACGCACCATGGCCGCCATCATCTCCATCGAAAACCTGACCATCCGCTTCGGCCCGCGGGTGTTGGCCGTGGATGACTTCTCGCTCGACATCGAGGAAGGCGAATTCGTTTCCATCGTCGGCCCCAGCGGCTGCGGCAAGACCACGGTGCTGAACCAGCTGACGGGCCTGCTCCCGCCCCAGCAGGGCAGGATCTCCATCCTGGGCAAGCGGCCCCATGAAGGCAACCCCGATCTGGCCTACATGCTGGCGCGGGACTGCCTGCTGCCCTGGCGCACGGCGCTCTCGAACGCCAGCTACGGCATGGAGATACGCGGCGTGCCGCAGGCCGAGGCGCGGGCGCGCGAACTGCTGGCACAGGTGGGCCTGAAGGGTTTCGAGCACCACTACCCCAAGGCGCTCTCGCACGGCATGCGCCAGCGTTGCGCGCTGGCGCGCACCTTCGGGCTGGACTCGCCGATCCTGCTGATGGACGAGCCCTTTGGCGCGCTCGACGCGCAGACCAAGCTCTCGCTCGAAGACTTGCTGATGCAGCTGTGGCAGGAGCACCGCCGTACCGTGGTCTTCATCACCCACGATCTCGCCGAGGCGGTGGCCTTGTCGGACCGGGTGGTCGTGATGAGCGCCCGGCCCGGGCGCATGATCGCCGACGTGGCGATTCCCCTGGAGCGCCCGCGTTCGGTCCGGGCCTTGCAAAAGAGCCCGGAGTTCCACGAGATCTACGCCCATGTCTGGGAGCAGCTCGAGCGAGGCATCCAGCTGTCCGGCCAGCCTACGGAAACCGTCGAATAAGGACTCCTCTCTTGCAAGAAGTCAAATCCTCCTGGAGCGGCCGAGAGGTGGCCGGCCACCTCGCCTTCCTGGTCGTTTTCTTTGGCGCATGGGAATACGCCTGCGCGCGCGGCTGGCTCGATCCGACGTTCTTCGGGCGTCCGTCGGAAATCGCCGCGTTTCTCTACGATGGCTTCGTGGTCAAGCACAGCCTGTGGCTCGACCTGGGCTACACCCTGATGGGCACGGGGGTCTCCTTCGTGCTGGGCAGCGCGCTGGCCATCCTGGCGGGGCTGGTGTTCGTCACGTTCCCGCGCTTCGAGCGGGCCGCCGACCCTTACCTGACCCTGATCAACGCGATGCCGCGCATTGCGCTCGTTCCCCTGTTTCTGCTGTGGTTCGGCCTGGGCCTGGGCTCCAAGATCGCCGTGGGAACCAGCCTGTCGTTCTTCATCGTCCTGGCCAACACGGTCGCCGGCATCCGCGGCGTCTCCGGGGATCTGCTGACACTGTCGCGCAGCCTGGGCGCCTCGCCGTCGCAGCTGTTCCGGCGGGTCACGCTGCCTTCGGCGGTGCCGGTGATCGCATCGGGGCTGCGGCTCGCGCTGGTGTATTCGATGCTCGGCGTGGTGGGCGCGGAGCTGATCGCCGCCGAACACGGCCTGGGCCAACAGCTGGCCTACATGCAGTCGACTTTCAACATGAACGGAATGATGGGTTTGCTGCTGGTCCTGGCGCTGCTGGGCGTCGTGGTCACTTCGGCCGTGTCGCGGATGGAGCGCGAGCTGTCGCAATGGCAGTAAGCCATCTCGTCGCCTGCAGTGAAGCGGCGGCGCACTCGTCTGCTTCCGACCGGGCCGGCACACCGGCCCGCAACGGTGGCGGGATTCTCGGATCGGGCGGCGCGGCACAGGGCCGCGCCGCCCGGAAAAAACAGGAGCACGGGCGATGACCCCATCGAAGCAGCCGCAAAGCCATGTTCATGTGCCTGAAACGGTCTCCCCTCAAGCCCAAGCATTCCTGCGGACCCTGGGAGATCCGCAGCTCATTCCGGCGTTTCCCGAGCCCGGCGACATCGATGCCTGGACACGGCTGCAGGCCCGGGCGGAGGCCGACGGACAAGCCCGGTCCGCACCTCTTCTGCAGCGCCTGACGCCGCGCGTCACGCCGCTCACCCTGGGAGGCGTGCCGGCGCTCGAGGTGCGTCCTCGCGACTGGCAGGACAATGGAAAAACGCTGGTCTATGTGCATGGCGGCGCCCATGTCATGTACAGCGCGGCGTCTACCCTGGGGCGTGCGGCGATCGCGGCCCAGGCATGCGGCCTGCGCGTGGTCTCCATCGACTACACGCTTGCGCCACACGCCCGGTACGGCCGGATGTCCGACGAGGTCGTCGCCGCCATCCAGGGCCTGCTCGAACGCGGCCAGGAGCTCGACCAGCTGGCTGTCTACGGGGATTCGTCGGGCGGCGGGCTGGCAGCTGCCTCGGTACTGAAAATGCGCAACCGGAAACTGGGGATGCCGAAAGCCCTCGTGCTGGTCTCTCCCTGGCTGGATGTGACGCCCAGCGGCGATACCGAGACCACCTTGCGGGCAGCCGATCCGAACGCCTTGTATGAAAAACACGGCAAGCAGGCGGCGGCCGCGTTTGCCGATCCCGAGGACCAAAAAGACCCCTACGCCTCGCCGGTGTACGGCGACTTCACGCGGGGCTTTCCGCCCACCCTGATCCAGGGTGGCTTGAAGGAGGTGCTGCTCAGCGGCTTCGTCCGGCTGTATCAGGCGATCGACGCCACCGGCCAGGAGGTCAAGCTGGACTTGTACGAAGGAATGCCGCACAACTTTCAGGACCGGATTCCCGATGCGCCGGAATCGGCGTCGGCACGAGCGAAGATGCACGGGTTTCTGCGCAGACACCTGGCGTACTCTTGAGCCGGGGCGGTCGGCGCAGGCGCGCAGCGGCCGCAGGCCGGCCGCGCGCTCTGCTTTTGCTTTGGAAGGGAGACACGCAATGGATCTGAAACTGGAAGGCAAGTGTGCGCTGGTCACCGGAGGCAGCGGCGGCATCGGCAAGGTCATCGCCAGCCAATTGGCGCAGGAAGGGGTCGACGTCGTGGTCTGCGCGCGCGGGCGCGATGCGCTGGAATCCACGGCGGCGGCATTGGCGGCGCAATCCGGCCGCCGCATCGTTCCCCTGGTGGCGGATACCTCCAGGCAGGAGTCGGTCGACGCCATGGTGCAAGAGGCGATCGCGGCGCTCGGCAGGATCGACATCCTCGTCAACTGCGCGGCGCAGCCCGCGGGACTCTCGAAGGCGACCCGACTGGCGCAGATCGTCGACGCCGAGGCGCTGGAAGACATCAACGTCAAGGTGATCGGCTACCTGCGCACCGCACGCGCCCTGGCCCCCCACATGGTCGCCAACGGCTGGGGGCGCATCGTCAACATCGGCGGCCTGGCCATCTACGCGACCGGACGCCCCGTGGCGACGCTGCGCAACGTGGGGGTGGCGGCCATCACGAAGAGTCTCGGTGACGAACTGGGGCCCCAGGGCATCAACGTGACGGCGGTCCATCCCGGCATCACCCGGACGGAAGCCATGGATGCCGAAACGGCGGCGCGGTCCGCCAGCAGCACCGCCATCGGCCGCGTCGTGACGGCGCAGGAGGTCGCCCAGGTGGTGACCTTCCTGGCTTCGCCGCTGAGCGTGGCCATCAACGGGGATGCCATTCCGGTGGGCGGTGGCTGGCCGGGCGCAACCTACTACTAGCCACGAGCGCGACGACAGGGGGTTCACTTGAAAGTTGTCAATCACAAGATCGTTCTGGCGGCCCGGCCGAGCGGCCTGCCCGTGCCCTCCGACTTCCGGACGGTCGAGGAGACCCTGTCGCTCACCGGCGAGCGGCAGATTCTGATCCGGCACGAGGTGCTGGGCCTCGCGCCCGCCGCGCGGTTGCGCATGGGCGCCGAAACCGACTCGTATGCCGCACCCATGGCGATCGGCGAGACGGTCTATGGCCAGGCTGTCGGGCGTATCGTCGGCTCCAGCCACCCCGGCTTCCAGGAAGGCGACTGGGTGATGGCGATGGGCGGCTCCTGGCAACGCTATTCCCTCTCGGACGGAGAGCGGGTTTTCAAGGTCGACGTCGACCTGGCGCCACCCGCGGTCTGGCTCGGCCTCCTGGGCAGTTCCGGGCTGGCGGCGTGGACCGGGCTGCGCCAAATCGGGCATCCGCGCCCCGGAGAGACCGTGGTCGTTTCCGCTGCCACGGGCGCCGTCGGATCCTCGGCGGCGCAGCTGGCGAAGGCATGGCACTGCGACGTGGTGGGCATAGCGGGCGGCCCTCGCAAGTGCCTGCACGCCACCGAGTTTCTCGGGCTGCGCGCTTGCGTGGACTACCGGCATCCGGATTTCCCTGAAAGCCTGGCCGCGGCCTGTCCGAACGGCGTCGACGTCTACTTCGACAACGTCGGAGGCAAAGTGCGCGACGCGGTCTGGCCCCAGTTGAACCAGAACGCCCGCGTGGTCGTGTGCGGCCTGATCTCCGAATACAACACCGCCGGCCGACGCGAACCCAGCCCCCCCTGGTTCGACGTGCTCGTCAAGCAGCTGACCGTGCGGGGCTTTCTTCTGACCGACCAGCACCTGTCGAGACGAGCGGAGTTCGTCGAGGAGGTCGGCGAGCTCTACAAAAAAGGCTGCCTGCGGGTCCAGGAAGACGCGAGCCGGGGCCTGGGGCGCGTGCCCGAGGCCTTCATCGCCATGCTGCGCGGGGGCAACCTCGGCAAGACCGTCGTCTATCTCGACGATTGAGTGCGCGGCGCAGTCGATGCGCTGTGCGATCATCGGCGGTTCGCCCGCCCCCCTCCCGCCGCCCCGTGACCGCCGCCGTCCAACGCCCGCCCGAGCCCGACCCCTGCGCCGTCGTGGAGACGGTGGACGCGAGCTTCCTGCAATCGCTGCTGGGCTTCAACGCGCGCATGGCGGCGCTCCGGGCGATCGGCGCCTTCATCCCGCGCATGGCGCCCTACGGGCTGCGCATCGTCGACTTCTCCATCCTCTCCATAGTCCACCACAACCCGGGCGTGACCTCGCGCCAGCTGTGCGACACGCTCAACCTGCTGCCGCCCAACCTGGTGGGCAAGATCGGCGCGATGGAAAAGCGCGGGCTGCTGCGGCGCCACCCGCACCCGCAGGACGGCCGCGCGCTGGGCCTGCACCTGACGGCCGAGGGCCGCGCCCTGATGCAGGAGGCCGAGCAGGTGGTGGCCGAGCTGGAAGACAGCGTCGCCGCGGCGCTCACGCCGGCCGAGCGGCGCACGCTCACCAGGCTGCTGCACAAGGTCTACGGCGCCCACTGACGCCGCGCGGACCCGGCCGTATCGGTTTTCATGACGCATCGCGTCACCCGCGGCGCATGAAACTGGCGCGCCCCAAGCCAGGGCTACCGCGCAAGGGCCGCCCCGCAGCGCTGGTGGCGTCCCCCTGCCCGCAACGCACGGCGTCGCGAGAGCGGGGGGAAGGCGCGCAGCGCCTCAGGGGGTGTTCAGGTCAACCAGCCGCGCTTGCGGAAGTAGAACATCGGCACCAGCGCGCTGGCCACCATCAGCAGGATGGCGTACAGGTAGCCGTGCTCCCATTCCAGCTCCGGCATGAGCTTGAAGTTCATGCCGTAGACGCTGGCGATCAGGGTCGGCGGCAGCAGCGCGACGCTCGCCACCGAGAAGATCTTGATGATCTTGTTCTGGTTGATGTTCAGGAAGCCGACGGTCGCGTCCATCAGGAAGTTGATCTTGTCGAACAGGAACTGGGTGTGGCTGTCGAGCGACTCGATGTCGCGCAGGATCTGGCGCGCGTCCTCGAACTGCTCGGCATCGAGCATGCGGCTGCGCATCATGAAGCTGACCGCACGGCGGGTGTCGAGCATGTTGCGGCGGATGCGGCCGTTGAGGTCCTCCTCCCACGCGATGTCGGCCAGCACCTGCTGCGCGTGGCGGTCGGTCATCTGGCCCTCGAGCACCTGGGTGCTCACCTTCTTCAGCTCGTCGTAAATGCCCTCGAGCGTGTCGGCGGAGTACTCCACGTCGGTGTCGAAGAGGCTGAGCAGCATGTCCTTGGCGTCGTCGATCAGGCCCGGCGCGCGGCGCGCGCGCATGCGCACCAGGCGAAACACCGGAATGTCTTCCTCGTGGATGGAAAACAGCACGCCGCAGCTCTTGAGCCCGGTGTTGTGCTGGTTCAGGATGAAGGCCACGCGCACCGAGCGCGGATCGTCGTCGTCATCGACCAGGAAGTCGCTGCGGATGTGCAGCTCGCCGTTGTCTTCCTCGTAGAAGCGCGCCGACTCCTCGATGTCGTCGTCCATCGCATCCTCGGGGATCGACAGGCCGTAGTGCTGCGAGACCCATCGCTTCTCCTCGCGCGTGGGCGATTCCAGATCGACCCAGATCGGCTGAAAGCGCGCCAGTTCGTCGAGCGAGTCGATTTCTTCCTGAACCAGGCGGCCATTGGCCAGCGAAAAGATATTGAGCATGGCTCGCTCTCCCTCAAACGGTGTGTGCTGCGGCAGGGTGGCGGGGCGCTTTCAGCCCCGGCTGCAGGCAGGGAGGCCGAAAGCTACCAACTCGGGTAGGTTTCCACGGAGCTGTCTCCTTGATGGTTTGGCGCCGGATTATGGCACCGGACCCTGGCGCGCGAGGTCCAGCGCGCGGCACAGATCGGCCCAGGCGCCGGCCTTGGCGTGCGGGGCGCGCAGCAGGTAGGCCGGGGCGTAGCTGACGACGACGGGCGTGCCGTCGTCGAGCCGGTGCGCCCCGGCGCGCAAGGCCCCGAGCGGCGCGGCGCCGCCCAGCAGCAGGCGCGCCGGCGCCAGGCCCAGCGCCAGCACCACCACCGGACGCAGCCCCTGCAGGGCCTCCCGCAGCACCGGCCCGGGCGCCACCGGCGCCTGGGGCGCGGCGCGCTCGACGGTGCTGACGAACACGTCCGGACGGCCGTGCAGCCGCATCGCGCGCAGCATGTTGGCGAGCAGCAGCCCCGCGTCGCCCGCCAGCGGCTCGGCGGGCGTCGGGCTGTCGAGCACGATGAGCCATGGGGCGGCCTGCGGCTGCGCGCCGGCGCCGTCCGCGCGCTGCGCGAACAGGGGCTGCGGCGGGTTCAGGCGCAGCGCGGGCGTTTGCGCGGGGGCAGCCGCGGCGCGTGGCGGCGGCGATGCCGCGGGCGCCGCAGGGGGGATGGCGGCGGGCGCGGCGGCCTGCCGCGCGGGCGCTGGTGCGGGTACAGGTGCGGATACTGGCGCGGGCGCGGGCAGCCACACGCGCACGCCCAGCTCGGCGAGCATGGCACGCTGGCGCGCGTCGAGTCTCATAGCGTCAGGCACATCACCACCGCATCCTCGCGCGGGCCCTGCGTGGCCGGGTAGTAGCCGCGGCGCAGCGAGACCGAGCGAAAGCCGTGCGCCACGTAGACCTGGCGCGCCCGGGTGTTGCTCACGCGCACCTCCAGCCAGAGCGTGCGCGCGCCCCGGCCGCGAGCCCAGAGGGCGAGCGCGTCGAGCATCACGCGCGCCCAGCCCTGGCGCTGGTGGGCAGGCGCGACGGTCAGGTTGAGCAGGTGCGCCTCCTCCACGCCCATCATCGCGACGAAATACCCGAGCAGCTGCCCGCCGGCCACCAGCGCCTGGCACTCGTAGCCCGCATTGATCGAATCGAGGAAATTGCCGCGGCTCCAGGGGCGCGCGTGCACGCGCTCCTCGATCTCCATCAGCGCGTCCAGGTGCGCCAGCGCCAGCGGCGCGAAACCCGCCTCGGCGGCCACCGCGCTCATTGGGCGACCTCCGTGCATCGCACTGCGGCGGCCGGGCGGGGGCTCATGGCTGCTGCCCGGCGTGCGCGGCGGCACGCTCGGCCGTGGTCTGCGCCACCTTGTCGCGCACGTACAGCGGCAGCGCGCCGGCGGCGGCCACGCCGGCCCCGGCGGCCAGCAGCGGCGGCGCGAGGCGCAGCAGCGCGGCCGCCGTCGGCAGCGCGGCGACGTGCCGCGCCCGAGGTGCGAGCCGCTCGCCGCAGGCCGCCCGCGCATTGCCCGCGACGATATCGTCGGCCCCCGCATCGACCGCTTCGGGCGCCACGAGCCGCACGCCGCCCTCCATGCGCCAGCCCCGCCCCGCGCCCTGCCAGATGCAGCGGGCGGCATAGACCTCCCCCATGCGGGCATCCAGGGTGGCCAGCACCCGCTCGCAGCCGTGCCCGGCGCGCGCATCCTCGGCGACGGCGAGCAGGGTGGACACGGGCAGTACCGGCAGGCCGGCCCCCGAGCGCGCGCCGAAAGCCAGCCCCTGTGCCACCGCGCACGCCGTGCGCAGCCCGGTGAAAGCGCCCGGGCCGTGGCCGAAAACGATGGCGTCCATGTCGTCGAGCCCGGACCCCGCCCGCGCCAGCAGCGCGCGGATCGCCGCGATCAGCGTGTGCGATGCCTGCGCGCCGCCCGCGCCCTCGTGCGCCAGCACGTGCTCGCCCACCTGCACCGCGATGGACAGGTGCTCGGTGCTGGTGTCGAAGGCAAGCAAGCGCATGGTGCCTGCGATTATCCAGTGCGGCGGCGCCGTAGACTCGCGTCCGATGCTGCGTCCATTCGCCCCCCGGCCCTTCCGCGCACTCGCCTGCGCCTTGCTGCTGCTCGCCGCCGGCTCGGGCGTGGCCGCGGCCCCCGGTCCCGCCGCGCCGCAGCCGCTGCCGGCCGCGGTCGAGGCCGCGCTCGCCCGCGCCCAGGTGCCGCGCTCGGCGCTGTCGGCGGTCGTCCTGCCGGTGGAGGGCGGCCGCGCGCGGCTGGCCTGGCAGGGCGACGTGCCGCGCAACCCGGCGTCGGTGATGAAGCTGGTGACGACCTACGCCGCGCTCGAACTGCTCGGCCCGGCCTTCACCTGGCAGACGCCGGTGTACCTGGATGCCGCGCCCGAGGGCGGGCGGCTCAAGGGCAACGTCTACATCCAGGGGCAGGGCGATCCCAAGCTCGTCGCCGAGCGCCTGTGGTTGCTGCTGCGCCGCCTGCAGGCGCAGGGCATCAAGGTGATCGTGGGCGATATCGTGCTCGACCGCAGCGCCTTCGAGCTGCCGCCGCGCGACCCCGCGCAGTTCGACGGCGAACCCTGGCGGCCCTACAACGTGGCGCCCGACGCGCTGCTGGTCAACTTCAACGCGCTCACGCTCGATTTCATCCCCGATGCGGGCGCGGGCGTGGCGCGCGTGGCCTACGAGCCGCCGCTGGCATCGATGGACATCCCGGCCGTCGTGGCGCTCGCCCCCAGGAATACGGCCTGCGGCGACTGGCGCGCGGCGCTGCAGGCCGATTTCGCGCAGCCCGGCCGCATCGTGCTGCAGGGCAGCTACCCCGCCGACTGCGGCGAGCGGCTCTGGTCCGTCGCCCCGGCCGACCCGCAGGGCTTCGCGGCGCGCGCCATCGAAGGCACGTGGCGCTCGCTCGGCGGCACGCTCACCGGCCAGGTGCGCGAGGGGCGCGTACCCGGAGGGCTCGCGCCGCTGTTCGTCAGCACCTCGCCATCGCTGGCGGAAGTGGTCCGCGACATCAACAAATACAGCAACAACGTGATGGCGCGGCAACTGCTGCTCACACTGGCATGGCACAACGGCGGCAGCGGCACGCTGGAGGCCGCGCGAACGGTGCTCGGCCAGTGGTGGAGCACGCACGGGGGCGCCGCCGGCGAGCTGGTGATGGACAACGGCGCGGGCCTGAGCCGCGAGGGGCGCATCAGCGCGCAGGCGCTCGCCCGCCTGCTGCAGCAGGCCTGGGCCTCGCCCGTGATGCCCGAGCTGCTGGCGTCGCTGCCCATCACCGGCATCGACGGCACGCTGCGCAAGCGCCAGGGCCAGGCGCGCGGTGCCGCGCACCTGAAGACCGGCACGCTGCGCGACGCGGCGACGATCGCCGGCTACGTGCACGCCGCGAGCGGACAGCGCTACGTGCTCGTGGCGCTGGTCAACCACCCCAACGCCCCCGCCGCGCGCCCGGCGCTCGATGCGCTGGTCGACTGGGTGTGGACCGCCCCGTAGGCAAGCCCCGCACGGCGCGCCGATACCCCGAGTGGTGGTAATTACCCTCTGACACCCGCCCCGCGCGCTCCATAAGATGGCCGCTCGGCAACGCACGAGGAGACGGCCATGAAATGGCACCTGCACTGGGTCGCGGTCGCTACGGCCGTGGGGCTGATGGCCGCATGCGGCGGCGGTTCGGACGAACCGACCTTCAGCGCCGTCAAGGTGGCCGGCGACAGCCTGGCCGACAGCGGCACCTTCGGCCTGAAATTCACCGTGCAGGGCAGCGCGCCCACGGGCAAGGGCTCCACGCCGATCTGGCCCGAGCTGGTGGCGGGCGATTCCGACCTGGCGCTGTGCCCGCACTACACGCAAGCCGGAGCGTCCTTCACCGCCAACGCCAAGTGCACCAACTACGCCATCGGCGGCGGACGCATCAACTATTTCACCGCGCCCACGTCGCCGCTCGCCATCCCGGTGCAGCTGCAGGCGATGGCCGCGGCGGGCTTCGCGCCCTATGAGCTGGTGCTGGTCGATGGCGGCGGCAACGACGCCGCGGACCTGATCCGTGCCTACCTGAACGCCGCCAGCGACGGCGGCGCGGCCTATGCCGGGGTGCTGCGCACGCTGCTGGACGAAGCCACGACGAACGAGCTGCTCGCCAAGGGCGCCGAAGGGCAGGCGCAGGCCGGCGGCGCCTACATGCAGGCGCTGGCCGCCACCTTCGCTGGCACGATCAGGACACAGCTGGTGGCCAAGGGCGCCGCGCGCGTGGCCGTGCTCAACATGCCCGACGTGACGCTCACGCCGCTGTTCCGCATGGTGCTCGCCTCGATCGCCGAGGCGAAGGGCGAGGCCGCCGCCACGCAGCTGGCGCAGATGTTCGGCAGCTGGGCACAGGCGTTCAACACCAGGCTCGCCAGCGAACTCCAGGGCGCCAAGGGCGTCTCGGTGGTGTCTTTCGACGCCACGCTCAAGGACATGGTGGCGCGCCCCGCGGCCAACGGCCTGACCAACGTGACCACGCCCGCCTGCCCGGCGACCGGCATCGACGGCAGCGGGCTGCCCACCTACGACTTCCCCACCTGCACGGCCGCGGCCCTTTCGGCGCAGACGCCGCCCGCCGGCGCGACGGGCGGTGCCAACTGGTGGCAGACCTACGCCTTCTCCGACTCGTTCCACCCCACGCCGCGCGGCCACGAGATCCTGGCCGACATGGTGCGCGGCGCGCTGCGGTAGGCAAAAGCAAAAGCGGGATTCCTGAAAGAAATCCCGCTTTTGCGCACGGCTGGCAAGCGCCGCCAGCCATGATTTCGATAGCGTTCAGCGCTCGTAAGCCGCCTTGACCTTCTGCCGCGCCGCGTGCAGCAGCGGCTCGGTGTAGCCGCTGGGCTGGGTCAATCCCTTGAACACCAGGTCGCACGCGGCCTGGAAGGCGATGGACGTGTCGTAGCGGTCGTGCATCTGCTGGTACAGCGGGTCGCCGGCGTTTTGCTGGTCCACCTTGGCCGACATGCGCGCGAACGTGGCGCGCACCTGGCCTTCGCTCACGACGCCGTGCAGCAGCCAGTTGGCCACGTGCTGGCTGGAGATGCGCAGCGTGGCGCGGTCTTCCATCAGGCCGATGTCGTTGATGTCGGGCACCTTGGAGCAGCCCACGCCCTGGTCCACCCAGCGCACCACGTAGCCCAGGATGCCCTGGATGTTGTTGTCCAGCTCCTGCTGCTTTTCCGCATCGCTCCAGTTCGGGTTGCCGGAAACGGGCACGGTGAGCAGGCCGGTGAGCAGGTTGTCGCGCTCGGCATCGGCGCTGGTCTTCTCCAGCTCCTGCTGGATCGCGGCGACGTCGACCTGGTGGTAGTGCAGCGCGTGCAGCGTGGCGGCGGTGGGGCTGGGCACCCAGGCGGTGTTGGCGCCGGCCTTGGGGTGGGCGATCTTCTGCTCGATCATGGCCTTCATCAGGTCGGGCATGGCCCACATGCCCTTGCCGATCTGGGCCCGGCCAGCGAGGCCCATGGAGAGGCCGACGAGCACGTTGCTCTTCTCGTAGGCCTGGATCCAGGCGCTGGTCTTCATCTCGCCCTTGCGGATCATCGGGCCGGCGTGCATCGAGGTGTGCATCTCGTCGCCGGTGCGGTCGAGGAAGCCGGTGTTGATGAAGGCGATGCGGCTGGGCGCGGCGGCGATGCAGGCCTTGAGGTTGACCGAGGTGCGCCGCTCCTCGTCCATGATGCCGAGCTTGACGGTGCTCTCGGGCAGGCCCAGCACCTGCTCGACGCGGGCGAAGACCTCGCTGGCGAACGCCACTTCGGCGGGGCCGTGCATCTTGGGCTTGACGATGTAGACGCTGCCGGTGCGCGAGTTGCGGATGCCATTGGCGCCGGCCAGGCCCTTGAGGTCGTGGATGGCGATCGCGGTGGTGACCATCGCGTCCAGGATGCCCTCGGGGATCTCGCGGCCCTCGGCGCCCCAGAGGATGGCCGGGTTGGTCATCAGGTGGCCGACGTTGCGCACGAACAGCAGCGAGCGCCCGGGCAGCACCACGTCCCGGCCGTCGGCGCCGGTGTAGCGGCGGTCGGGGTTGAGCCCGCGCGTGAGCTGCTTGCCACCCTTGTCGAAGGTCTCGGTCAGCGTGCCGCGCAGGATGCCGAGCCAGTTGCGGTAGCCCAGCACCTTGTCCTCGGCGTCGACCGCGGCGATCGAGTCTTCCAGGTCGAGGATGGTCGAGAGCGCGGCCTCGACCACCACGTCGGACACGCCCGCCGCGTCGCCCCGGCCGATGGGCGTGGCGCGGTCGATGCGGATGTCGACGTGGATGCCGTGGTTCACCAGCAGCACGCCCGAGGGGCTGGCGGCATCGCCCTGGTGGCCGGCGAACTGCGCCGGGTTCTTCAGGCCAGTCTTAGTACCGTTCTTGAGCGTGACGGCGAGCTGGCCGCCCGCCACCGCGTAGCTGGTGGCGTCCGCGTGCGAGCCGGCGGCCAGCGGCGCCGCGTGGTCGAGGAAATCGCGCGCGTAGGCGATCACCCTGGCGCCGCGCACCGGGTTGTAGCCCTTGCCCTTCTCGGCGCCGCCATCTTCGCCGATCACGTCGGTGCCGTAGAGCGCGTCGTAGAGCGAGCCCCAGCGCGCGTTGGCGGCGTTGAGCGCGTAGCGGGCGTTGAGGATCGGCACCACGAGCTGCGGGCCGGCCTGGACGGCCAGCTCGGCATCGACGTGCGTGGTGCTCGCCTGCACGCCCTGCGGCGGCGGCACCAGGTAGCCTATGGTTTCGAGGAATCTGCGGTAGCCGGCCATGTCCTTGATCGGGCCGGGGTTGGCCTTGTGCCAGGTATCGAGCGCCGATTGCAGGCGCTCGCGCTCGGCCAGCAGCGCGGCGTTCTTGGGCGCGAGGTCGGCCACCAGCGCATCGAAGCCCTGCCAGAACGCCTCTTGCGCGACGCCGGTGCCGGGCAGCACCTCGGCATTGATGAATTGGTACAGCTCATCGGCCACCTGCAGGCCGTGGATGCGGGTACGTGCGGTCATGTCCAACCCCCTGAAAAACACGAGACGAAAAAGCGCGGCCCGCGGCGCGGACCTTGGAAAGACTCTATTCGAAATAAATCCGTAGATAAATTGGGCAATTAGCTTTAAACCAGTGACTTTTTTGTAAAAATCACCGCCATTGCACTGGCGAAAATGCTCGCTCTGCTCCCAAACAGGGAGCTGCTTGCGCTTGCCACACAAAGCCTACAGCCATTTTTCATGGACAAATTCAAGGCCTACGCCTCGTTCGTCTCGATCGCCACGCGCGGCAGCCTCACGGCCGCCGCCCGGGCCGAGGGCGTGGCGCCGGCGATCATGGGGCGGCGGCTCGACGCGCTCGAGGAGCACCTGGGCGTGAAGTTGCTGGTGCGCACCACGCGGCGCATCACGCTGACGCACGAGGGCAGCGCCTTCCTCGAGGACTGCCAGCGCCTGCTGGCCGACGCGGCGCACGCCGAAGCCAGCGTCTCGGCCGGCGGCGTCAAGGCCACGGGGCATCTGCGCATCACGGCGCCCGCCGGTTTCGGCCGCCGCCACGTGGCGCCGCTGGTGCCGCTGTTTCGCCAGCAGCACCCGGAGGTGACGATCTCGCTCAACCTCTCGGACCGCGTGATCGACCTGCCCGGCGAGGGCTACGACTGCGCGGTGCGCGTGGGCGACCTGCCCGATTCATCGCTGGTGAGCGTGCGCCTGGCGGACAACCGGCGCCTGTGCGTGGCCACGCCCGGCTACCTCGCGCGCCGGGGCACGCCCCGGCACCCGGGCGAGCTCGCGCAGCACGACTGCCTCACGCTCTCGAGCGACGCCTCGCAAACCCGCGGCTGGGCGTTCTGCGTGCCGCGCGAGAGCGGCGGCAGCGAGGTCGTGCACGTCAAGCCCGGCGGGCCGCTGGACTGCTCCGACGGGCAGGTGCTGCACGACTGGTGCCTGGCGGGCTTCGGCATCGCCTGGCGCAGCACCTGGGAGGTCGAGGCGGAAATCGCCGCCGGGCGCCTGGTCGCGGTGCTCGACGACTATGCCGCGCCGCCCAACGGCATCTACCTGCTGCTGCCGCAGCGCAAGCACCTGCCGCTGCGCGTGCGGCTGTGGCTGGACTTTCTCAGGCACCATTACGCGCAAGGCGCGTTCTGGTCGCGCGAGGCCGGGGCGGCGCCGGATGCAGCCGCACTCTCCGTCATCAGGAAAGACTCCCCACCGTGACCCCCCAACTCCTCGAAAGCCTGCTGGCCTACGCCCACATCATGGCCTTCCTGATGCTGGCCACCTTCATGACCAGCGAGACCGCGCTGTGCCGCCCGGGCTGGATCAACCCCGCCGTGGTGCACCGCCTGGTGCGCGTCAACGGCCTGAGCCTGGTCTCCGGCGCCATCGTGCTGCTCACCGGCCTGGCGCGCAGCCTCTGGGGCATGAAGGGCGCCGGCTGGTACTGGTCGCAGCACCTGCTGCACGCCAAGATCCTGCTGCTGGTCGCCATGGTGCTGCTGCTGCTCAAGGCCCGCGGGCACTACCGCGCGTGGCAGCGCCAGCTCGCGCAGGACGGCCCGCTGCCGGATGCGGAGCAACTGCGGCGCGCGCGGCTGCTGGTCATGTGGGCCGCGCACCTCATGGTGGTCGTCGTGCTGCTCGCGGTGTTCCTCGCGCGCGGCGTGCTCACGCGCTGACAGCGCGCCCGCGGGCCGCCAGCGCGTCCAGATCGCCCGTCTCGCAGGCGCGTATCGCTACGCGCCACGGCGGCTCACCCATGGCGCCAGTGCGCACCGACGCCGCGGACGCGGCGTCCTGCCGGATCGGTCAAGCCGCCTTGCCGCTCAGGCATTCCTTCATGAAGGCCTTGCGTGCGTCGCCCGCGAGGTTCTTGGTCTTGGCGTCGGCGTTGCAGCTCTTCATCTTGTCCTGCTGCGTCGCGGCCTTCTTGGTGCTCAGGCACTCCTTCATGAAGGCCTTGCGCTCATCGCCCTTCAGGTCCTTGGTCTTGGCCTCGGCGTTGCAGGCGGTCATCTTCTGCTGCTGCGCGGTGGGTGCCTTCTTGGCGGGCGCATCGGCGCCGAAAGCGGAAAAGGAAAGCGCGAAACCGGCCGCAACCAGCAGGGAAAGCCATTTCTTCATGCGTGTCTCCTCAGGGACGGGTGGTTGGATGCCCGCTGCGCCGCACCGCGCGGCAGGCCACGCTGCATAACGCCGCGCCGGGGGCTCGGGTTGTCGAAGTGACCCGTAAAATTCGCGCCATGCTCAGCGTCAAAGAAGAACTGCTCGCGGCGCTGGCCGCCGAACTCGAAAAGCTCGCGCCCGGCGCCGGCGCGCGCGCCGCATTCGAAAACCCCAAGGTGGCGGCGCACGGCGACTGGGCCTGCACGGCGGCGATGCAGCTGGCCAGGGCCGTGCGGCAAAACCCGCGGGCGCTGGGCGAACGCCTGCAGGCGGCGCTGATGGCCACGCCGGCGTACCAGCGCTGGGTGGATGCCATCGAGATCGCCGGGCCGGGGTTCCTGAACCTGCGCCTCAAGCCCGCCGCCAGGCAGCAGGTGGTGCGCGAGGTGCTCGCCGCGAAGGAGCGCTTCGGCTGGCAGGCCGATCGCGGCGAGAGAATCCTGGTCGAGTTCGTCTCGGCCAACCCCACCGGGCCGCTGCACGTGGGCCACGGCCGCCAGGCGGCGCTGGGCGACGCGATCTGCAACCTCTATGCCACGCAGGGCTGGCAGGTGCACCGCGAGTTCTACTACAACGACGCGGGCGTGCAGATCGACACGCTCACCAAAAGCACGCAGCTGCGCGCGCAGGGGCTCAAGCCCGGCGACCCCGGCTGGCCCGAGGCCGCCTACAACGGCGACTACATCCAGGACATCGCCGATGCCTTCCTGGCCAGGGCCACGGTGAAGGCCGACGACCGCGCATTCACCGCCAGCGGCGACGTGGGCGACTACGACAACGTGCGCCAGTTCGCCGTGGCCTACCTGCGCAACGAGCAGGACAAGGACCTGCAGGCCTTCCAGCTCAAGTTCGACGAGTACTACCTCGAATCGAGCCTGTACGCCAACGGCCACGTCGAGGCCACGGTGCAGCGCCTCGTGGCCAACGGCAAGACCTACGAGAAGGACGGCGCGCTCTGGCTCAGGACCACCGACTACGGCGACGACAAGGACCGCGTCATGCGCAAGAGCGACGGCGGCTACACCTATTTCGTGCCCGACGTGGCCTACCACATCCAGAAGTGGCAGCGCGGCTTCCACAAGGTGGTCAACATCCAGGGCACCGACCACCACGGCACCATCGCGCGCGTGCGCGCCGGGCTGCAGGCGGCCGACGTCGGCATCCCCCAGGGCTACCCCGACTACGTGCTGCACACCATGGTGCGCGTGGTGCGCGGCGGCGAGGAGGTCAAGATCAGCAAGCGCGCGGGCAGCTACGTGACGCTGCGCGACCTGATCGAGTGGACCAGCAAGGATGCGGTGCGCTTCTTCCTGCTCAGCCGCAAGCCCGACACCGAGTACACCTTCGACGTCGACCTGGCCGTGGCACAGAACAACGACAACCCGGTGTACTACGTGCAGTACGCGCACGCGCGCATCTGCTCGGTGCTGCGCGCCTGGCGCGAGGACGGCGACGCGAGCGAACTCGCGCACGCCGACCTCTCGCCGCTGACCAGCGAGCAGGCCCAGGCGCTGATGCTGCAGCTGGCCAAGTACCCCGAGATGCTCGGCGCGGCCGCCAGCGACAACGCGCCGCACGACGTGACGTTCTACCTGCGCGAACTCGCCGCCAGCTACCATAGCTACTACGATGCCGAGCGCATCCTCGTGGACGACGAAACCGTCAGGCGCGCGCGCCTGGCGCTGGTGGCGGCCACGCGGCAGGTGCTGGACAACGGCCTTGCCGTACTCGGTGTCTCGGCTCCGCAAAGAATGTGACCATGATCCCAAGCAAGCAACGCGGCGGCACGCTGGCCGGCCTCCTCATCGGCGTCGTCGTCGGACTGGGCATCGCGCTCGCGGTGGCGGCATACGTCAGCAAGGTGCCGGTGCCGTTCATGAACAACGGCTCGCGCCTGGCCGACCCCAGCGCCGACAACGCGCAGCGGGGCAAGAATTGGGACCCGAACGCGCCGCTGTACGGCAAGAACCCCGCGGGACCGGGGACCGGCGCCACGCCGGCGCCCGAGGCCCCGGCGGTCTCGGGCCAGGCCCCCGCCACGGCGCCGGCATCGGACGACCCGCTCGGTGACCTGGCGCGGGCCAGAACCGCGGCACCGGCCAGCGCGCCGCCGGCAGCGGCCGCGCCGGCGCCGGCCACCGCCGAGGCGCCCTACGCCTACTTCATCCAGGCCGGCGCATTCCGCGCACGCGAAGAGGCCGACGCGCAGCGCGCGCAGCTGGCCATGCTCGGCTGGGAGGCGCGCGTGAGCGAAGGCCAGCAAAGCGGGCGCGCGGTCTACCGCGTGCGCATCGGCCCGTTCGCCCGGCGCGACGATGCCGACCAGCTCAAGGGCAAGCTCGACGGCGCGGGCGTCAATTCCATCCTGGTGCGCGTGGCGCGCTGACTGCCGAAACTTTCCCGCCGCCGTGCCGCTCAGAGCCTGTTCATGATCTCTTCTTGGTGTCCGTTGCCCCGCAAAGGCTGTGGCTGCAAGGCGCAAACCGCAGCCGGGCTGGTGGCCCGGCGAGGATTTGCAACGCCGCGGACTTGCCTCAAGCGGTGCAACCCTTCGGGCAAGGCAGCAAAAAGAGATCACGAACAGGCTCTCAGACCCCCGTATCCTTTTCGGAGTACCTCATGAAACGCCGCGATTTTTCCCTGTCCACCGCCACGGTACTCGCCACCGGCGCCATCGGCATGCCGCTGGCGGCCGGCGCGCAGGCGCGCAAGTTCCAGGAGGGCATCGACTTCCTGGAGCTCAAGCAGCCCGCGCTGGTGGAGGCGCCGGCGGGCAAGACCGAGGTGGTCGAGTTCTTCTGGTACAGCTGCCCGCACTGCAACGCGTTCGAGCCCGCGCTCTCCGCGTGGCTCAAGGCGATCCCCAAGGACCTGGCCTTCCGCCGCGTGCCGGTGGCGTTCAACCCGAGCTTCGTGCCGGAGCAGAAGCTCTACTACGCGCTCGAGGGCATGGGCAAGGTCGGCGAGATGCACGCCAAGGTGTTCCACGCGATCCACGTCGAGCGCCTGCAGCTCAACAAGGACGACCGGATCCTCGACTGGATCGCCAAGCAGGGCCTGGACAAGGCCAAGTTCAAGGAAATCTACGACTCGTTCAGCGTCGCCAACCAGGTGCGCAAGGCGACGCAGCTGCAAGGCGCGTACAAGGTCGAGGGCGTGCCCGCGATGGGCGTGGCCGGCCGCTACTACACCGACGGCACGCTCGCGGGCAGCATGCAGGTGGTGCTGCAGGTGGTGGACTACCTCACCGACTCGCTGCGCAAGACCTGAGGCGGCGCGCCCCGACACCAGCGCGCCGCGAGGCGCGCTTTTTCGTGGCAAGCCGGGCAGCCGCTCAGCGCTGCGGCATGTCCTTGTACGAATAGCCCAGGCTCACCGTGGCGTCCGCGGGAATCGGCGGCATGGTCGCGTTCCAGGCCTCCCAGTCGGCGCGCATGGCCTGCAGGCGCTCGGGCTGCTGCCTGCCGAGGTTGGCGCGCTCGCGCTCGTCGCCGGGGATGTTGAACAGGTATTCGTTGCCGTCCACCTTGAGGTACTTCCAGTCGCCCTGGCGCAGCGCCTGCTGGCCGCGGTGGTTCATGCGCCAATGCAGCGGCCGGTCGAACGCGTGCGCAGCGTCGCGCAGCACCGGCAGCAGCGAGACGCCGTCGAGCGGGTAGTTGGGGTGCGCCGCCGCGCCCGCGGCATCGAGCAGGGTGGCCGACCAGTCCATGGTCATGCACAGCTGCCGGCTCTCGCCGCCGGGCCGGATCACGGCCGGCCAGTGCGCGATCCAGGGCACGCGGATGCCGCCCTCGGTCAGGTCCATCTTGCCGCCCACCAGCGGCCAGTTGTCGGAGAAGCGCTCGCCGCCGTTGTCGCTGGTGAAGACGACCAGGGTGTCGTCGAGCCGGCCGGTGGCGCGCAGCGCGTCCATGATCCAGCCTATGCCCTCGTCCATGTGGTGGATCATGCGGCGGTAGACGTGGATGTTGCCCGCGGCCAGGTCGAACAGGTTGTCCTTGATGGTGGGCGCGCGCGCGGCATCGTCGCGCGTCTCCCAGGGCCAGTGCGGCGCGGTGTAGTGCAGGCTGACGAAGAACGGCGCGTCCTGCCGCGCCATGCGCTCGACGTAGTCGACCGCGCGCCGGGAGAGCAGGTCGGTGAGGTAGCCCTCCTCGTGGTGCGCGGCGCCGCCGAGCCACAGGTCGTGCTGGCCGCTGGAGTCGCAGTGGGTGAAGTAGTCCACCCCGCCGGCCAGCGGGCCGAAGCTCTCCTCGTAGCCCGACAGCGTCGGCCCGAACCCGGGCGGAAAGCCCAGGTGCCACTTGCCGATCAGCGCGGTGCGGTAGCCGGCGTCCCTGAGCAGCGAGGGCAGCGTCGGGTGCCCGGGCGGCAGGCCGAGCGTGCTGCTGCCGCGGCTCTTGCTGTTGATCGGCTCCTCGGCCGCGCCGCGCAGGCGGTACTGGTAGCGCGCCGTCATCAGCGCGAAGCGCGTGGGCGAGCATACCGGCGAGTTGCTGTAGCCCTGGGTGAACTTCAGGCCCCCGGCGGCCAGCCCGTCGAGCACCGGCGAGACCTTGCCCCAGGGCTCGTCGCGCCCGCCGTAGCAGCCGAGGTCGGCGTAGCCGAGGTCGTCGGCGACGATGAAGATGATGTTGGGCCGCTGCATGTCAATCCACCTTCAGGCCCAGGCGCCTGACCAGCGGCTCCCAGCGCGCGATCTCGGCCTGCATGGTCTGCGCGGCCTGCGCGCTGCTGCTGCCCTGGGCGAGCACGTCGGAGGCCTGCAGCCGGGTCTTCACCCCGGGGTCCTGCATGATCTCCATGGCGGCGCGCTCGAGCGCGGCGACCACGGGCGCGGGCGTGCCCCTGGCGGTTTGCAGCACCAGGCGGAAGCTCACGTCCAGCCCCGGCCGCCCGAGCGCGGCGGCCAGCGTCGGCACCTCGGGCGCGAGCGGCGAGGGCGTGCCCGACGAGACCGCCAGCGCCGCCAGCTTGCCGGCCTTGACGTGCTGCATCACCGTCGGCGTGGCGAGAAAGCCGCAGTCGACCTCGCCCGAGAGCACCGCGAGCGTCGCCGGCGACGGGCCGCGGTAGGGCACGTGCTCCATCCTGGCGCCGGAGATTTCGCTGAACATCTCCGCCGCCAGGTGCCCGGGCACCCCGGCGCCGCCCGAAGCATAGGTGATGCGCTGCGTCCTGGCCTTGGCGATCAGCTCGCCCGCGCTCTTCACGCCCAGCGCCGGGTTGCACACCAGCATCTGCGAGAAGCTCGAGAGGATGGAGACGTCCACCAGGTCGGTGCGTGCATCGAAGTTCTGGTTCCTGTAGATCAGCGGATTCACCGTCATCACGGTGTCGGGGCTGAGCACCAGGGTGTAGCCGTCGGGCTCGGCCTTGGCCGCGGCGCCCGCCGCCAGGCCATTGCCCGCGCCCGGGCGGTTTTCCACCACCACGGGCTGGCCGACGCGCTTTTGCAGCATCTCGGCGAAGGCGCGCGCGGTGATGTCCGAGGGCCCGCCCGGCGGCGAGCCGACGAGCAGGCGCACCGGCCTGGCGGGCCAGGGCGCGCCCTGCGCCCAGGCGGCGCCGGCCAGCGCGGCGCCGCAGGCCAGCGCCAGGGCCGGCAGGGCGCGGCGGATGCAATGCGATCGATTCATGACCGGGGCCTCTCTTCGGAAAGGGAACGGGACGAGCGCTGGAAGTTCAGCATCATTTCAGCCATTTTCGCAGGCGCAGCAAGCGCTGAACGCTATGTTTTCAGGATCACTGCTCGGCCGTCATGCCGGTGGCCTTGATGATGCGGCCATAGCGCTCCGAGAGCTCCTGCAGGCGCCGGGCCGCCGCCGCGCCCGCGAGGCCCTCGGGGAACATGTCCAGGGTGTTCAGGCGCTGGCGGAATCCGGGCTGCGCCAGCACGCCCTCCATCACCTTGGCCAGGGTGTCGACCACGGCCTGCGGCGTCGCGGCCGGCACCATGGCCGTGTAGAGCACTTCCTGCACGAAGTCGGGGTGGCCCGCCTCGGCCACGGTGGGCACGTCGGGCGCGAGCACCGAGCGCTGGCGGCTGGTGACGGCCAGCGCCGTGATCTTGCCGGCCTTGGCGTGCGGCAACATGCCGGGCGTGGCCAGCACGCCGCCGTCGACCTCGCCCGACAGCACCGCGTTGACCGCGGGCGCGTTGCCCTTGTAGGGCACGTGCAGGATCTTCATGCCGGTGGCCTCGCGGAACACCTCGGCCGCCAGGTGGCCGGGGCTGCCGGCCCCCGCCGAGGCGAAGCTCACGCCCTTGGTCTTGCCCGCGGCCACCAGGTCGGACAGGGTCTTGAAGCCGGTGCGCGGGTGCACGCCGACGAGCAGGCCGGACGAGGAGACGACCATCACCGGCCTGAAGTCCTGCGGCTTGAACGGCATGGACTGGTAGATGTGCGGGTTGACGGTGAACGGCGTGTCGATCGTGACCAGCACCGTGTAGCCGTCGGGTGCGCTGCGCGCGACCTCGGCGACGCCGATGTTGCCCGCGGCGCCGGGCTTGTTGTCCACGATGAAGGGCTGCCCGAGCGCCTTCTGCAGCTCGCTGCCCACCGCGCGGGCAACGATGTCCAGCGGACCGCCGGCCGGGAAGTTGACCACGATCCTGACGGGCTTGCCGGGGTAGGCGGCCTGCGCGAGCGCGGGCGTGCCCAGCAGCGCGGCGCCCAGGGCGGGCAGGGTGCGGGCGATGACGGTGCGGCGGGTGGGCATGTGGCGCGGGCCGGTGAAGGATTTCAGGGCTGGTAGCCCGAGCGCTGCACCACCGGCGCCCACTGCGCGCGGTAGGCCTTGAGCATGGCGGCGGTCTCCTCGGCGCCGCGGGCCACCGGTACGACCATGCTGGCGTGCAGCGCGCGGCGGGTGTCTTCCTCGCGCAGGATGTCGCGCACGGCCGCGGCGATCTTGCGCGCGCGTTCCGCGGGCATGCTGGCGGGCGCGAAGAACGCGTTCCAGCCGGTGGCCACCAGGTCCAGGCCCGCTTCCCTGCAGGTCGGCACCTTGGGCGCGAACGGCGAGCGCTTGGCATCCGACGACGCGAGGATGCGCAGCTTGCCCGCGTCGTGCTGCGGCAGCAGCGTGTCCAGCGTATCGACGGCCACCGGCACCTGGCCGCCGATCAGGTCCGTCATCAGGGGCCCGGAGCCGCGGTAGCCCACGACTTCGGCGCGCACCCTGGCGGCCTCGCCCATCATCAGCGCGAAAAAGTGCGGCAGGCTGCCGGTGGCGGGCACGCCGAAGTTGGCCTTCTCGGGGTTGGCGCGCAGCCAGGCGAGCAGGTGCGACAGCTCCTTGACCGGCACCGCCGGGCCCACGGCGATGCCGAACTCGTACTCGGTCACCTGCGCGATCGGCTGGAAGTCCTTCTCGGGGTCGTAGCCCGTCTGGTCCTTGAACACCAGCGGCGCGACGACGATGGTGGCCGGGTTGGCGATCACCAGCGCATCCTGCCCGGCCGGGGTGCCCTTGAGCTGCTGCAGCGCCACGCGGCCGCCGGCGCCCGGCTTGTTCTCGACCACCACGGTCTGGCCCAGCCGGGGGCCCAGTTTTTCGGCGACGATGCGCGCCGCGCGGTCGCTGGAGCCGCCCGGCGCGTAGGGCACGACCACGCGCACCACGTTGCCCTGCGCCCGGGCGGGCGCGAGCAGGGGAGCGGCGCCGGCGGCCGCGACGGCCTTCAGGGCGGTACGTCTGTGCATCATGGGGGGGATTCCTCGGGATCGGGGCGTGCGCGGCACGCGAAACGGCAGGTGCGGCCAGTGTAGGCAGCGGCCAACAATTGACAAAATCAACTGTTCTAGGGGATTACGCTTATGTCCATGCACCAACTCGGCGACCCGGTCATCCTGGACGACATGCTGCTGTACGTGCTCTGGCAGTACCAGGCGCGCGCCGGCAGCCTGGTCACGCGCATGTGCGAGGCCGAGTTCGGCGTCACCCGGCGCGAGTGGCGGCTGCTCGCGCACCTGGCGCTGGGCGACGGCATCGTCTCCTCGCAGCTGGCCGAGCGCACCGGGCTGGACCGGGCGCGCACCTCGCGCGCGCTGACCACGCTGACGCAGAAAAAGCTGGTGCGCCGCACGCCGCGCCCGGGCGACCACCGCCAGGTGCTGGTGGACCTGACCGACGAGGGCCGGCGCCTGTACGGCGCGCTGCTGCCGCGCGTGGCCGACATCAACCGCGCGCTGCTCGCGGCGCTGACCCCCGCGGAAACGGCGCTGCTCGACGGCCTGCTGGTGCGCCTGCAGGCGCAGGCCGACCGGCTCGCGGGCGGCAGGCCTTGATGGGCGTGCATTTGCGCTCCGCCCACGGTGTCTGCTCGTTACAATGACAGCAAGAACTGTGCCGCATGAAAACCTTCCACCACACGCTGCTGCTGGGCCTGCTGTCGTCGCTGCTGGCGGCGGGCGCGCACGCGGAAAAGGCCGACCGTGACCAGCCCATGCACATCGAGGCCGATGCGCTGCGCCACGAAGAGACCACGCAGACCAGCGTGTTCACCGGCAACGTGGTGCTCACCAAGGGCAGCATCGTGCTGCGCGGCGCGCGGCTGGAGGTGCGCCAGGCGCCGGACGGCTCGCAGTTCGGCACCGCCACGGCGGCGCCGGGCAAGCGCGCGTTCTTCCGCCAGAAGCGCGACACCGTGCCGGGCGCGCCCGAGGAGTTCGTCGAGGGCGAGGCCGAGGTCATCGACTACGACGGCCGCGCCGACCTGGTGAAGCTGCAGCGGCGCGCCGAGCTGCGCCGCTACCGCGCCGGCTCGCTCAACGACGAGGTGAGCGGCGCGCTCATCACCTACAACAACACCACCGACGTCTTCACCGTCGACAGCGCCCCCGGCAAGGGCAGCGGCGCCGACGGCCGCGTGCGCGCCATGCTCTCGCCCAAGGAGGCCGGCAAGGACGCGGGCAGGCAGGGCGGCGCACCCGCCGAACCCCCGGCCCTGCGCGCCAGCCCGCAGCTCGCACCGGCGCGGTGACCGCCATGGCGACCGAAGGCAGCCTGCTCGAGGCGCTGCACCTGCAAAAGAGCTACACCGGCCGCAAGGTGGTGCGCGACGTCTCGCTCGCCGTGAAGAAGGGCGAGGTCGTGGGCCTGCTCGGGCCCAACGGCGCGGGCAAGACGACCTCGTTCTACATGATCGTCGGGCTGGTGCGCTGCGACGGCGGGCAGGTGCGCATCGACGGGCAGGAGGTGACGCACATGCCGATCCACCGCCGCTCGCGCCTGGGGCTGTCCTACCTGCCGCAGGAGGCGTCGATCTTCCGCAAGCTCACGGTGCAGGAGAACGTGCGCGCGGTGCTCGAGCTGCAGCGCGGCGAGGACGGGCGGGCGCTGGCGCCCGCCGAGATCGAACGGCGCCTCACCTCGCTGCTGCAGGAGCTGCGCGTGGACCACCTGCGCGACGCGCAGGCCATGGCGCTGTCGGGCGGCGAGCGCCGGCGCGTGGAAATCGCCCGGGCGCTGGCCACGCAGCCGCGCTTCATCCTGCTCGACGAGCCGTTCGCCGGCATCGACCCGATCGCGGTGATCGAGATCCAGCGCATCATCGGTTTCCTCAAGGAGCGCGGCATCGGCGTGCTCATCACCGACCACAACGTGCGCGAGACGCTGGGCATCTGCGACCACGCCTTCATCATCAGCGACGGCCAGGTGCTGGCGCAGGGCACGCCGTCGGAGATCGTGGACAACGCCGAGGTGCGCCGCGTCTACCTCGGCGAGCACTTCCGGATGTAGCTGCCGTGGCCAAGGTCGGGCTGTCCCTGGGCGTCTCGCAGCACCTGGCGCTCACGCCGCAGCTGCAACAGTCGATCCGCCTGCTGCAGCTGTCCACGCTCGAGCTGGCGCAGGAAGTCGAGCAGATGCTGGTGGACAACCCCTTCCTCGAGCGCGACGACGAGGCGGCCGAGCCGGGCGTGGCCGAGAAGCCGGTCGCACGCGGCGATACCGCACCCATTTCAGGAGCGTTCGACGCAAGCCCGGCAAGCGCTGCAGGCGAAAAAGACCGTGAAAAACCGAGCGACTGGGACGGCGACGACGACGTGGACCGCGCCAGCGGCGACAGCCCCTGGGGCAACGATGCGCCCTCGCCCGCCGCGCGCCGGCACGACGAGGACGAGCCCGCCGACGCGAGCGAGCTGGCCTTCGCCTTCGAGTCGCTCGCCGACCACCTGCACCGCCAGGCGCTGGCGCTGCGCCTGTCGCGCGAGGAGCGCGCCGCGCTCTCGTTCCTGATCGACTCGCTCAACGACGACGGTTTCCTCGAGGACTCGCTGCCCTCGCTCGCCGAGGGCCTGGCCGGCCACGGCGACGGCGAATACGTGCAGGAGCTGCTGCAGCACTTCACCGTGGCGCTGCGCCTGCTGCAGAGCCTGGAGCCCACCGGCGTGGGCGCGCGCGGCCTGGCCGAATGCCTGCGGCTGCAGCTGGCGGCGCGCGCGCGCTCGGGCCAGGTGCCGGCCGGCGTGCTGCAGGCGGCGCTGGCGATCGTCGAGCAGCCGCTCGAATGGCTCGCGCGGCGCGACGTCAAGCGCCTGGCCAGGGCCAGCGCCGCGAGCGAGGACGACACGCGCGCGGCGATCGAGCTGATCACGCAGCTCGAGCCCTGCCCGGGGCGGCGCTTCGCCGACGTCGACCGCAACGCCATCGTGCCCGACGTGATCGTGCGCAAGACCCTGCACGAGGGGCAGGTGCAGCTCGTCGCGCAGCTCAACCCCGACGTGATGCCGCGCCTGCGCGTGCACGACGCCTACGCGCAGGCGCTGCGCCAGCACCGCCAGAGCGAAGGCCACCAGGCCCTGCAGTCGCGGCTGCAGGAAGCACGCTGGTTCGTCAAGAACATCGAGCAGCGCTTCGACACCATCCTGCGCGTCTCGCGCGCCATCGTCGAGCGGCAGAAGGCCTTCTTCGTGCACGGCGACCTGGCCATGCGCCCCCTGGTGCTGCGCGAGATCGCCGACGAGCTCGGGCTGCACGAATCGACCATCTCGCGCGTGACGACGGCCAAGTACATGGCCACGCCGCAGGGCACCTACGAGCTCAAGTACTTCTTCGGCTCGGGCCTGGGCACCGAGACCGGCGGCAGCGCGTCGAGCACCGCGGTGCGCGCGCTGCTGCGCCAGCTCGTCGCCGCCGAGGACCCGGCCCGGCCGCTGTCGGACAGCCAGCTCGCTGACCTGCTCAAGGCGCAGGGCATCGCCTGCGCGCGGCGCACCGTCGCCAAGTACCGCGAGCAGCTGCGGATCGCCCCCGCGCCGCTGCGCAAGCAACTCTGAACCCCGGAATCGATCGGCCCGCCATGAACGCCCTGACCCTGTTCCTGCCCTGCGCCGCGGGCGTCGAAGGCTTCCTCGCCGACGAGGTGCGCGCCCTCACCGCCGACGCCGCCGTGCAGACGCACCGCGCGGGCGTGCAGCTGGCCGCGCCGTGGGCGGCGGTGCTGCGGCTGAACCTGCACAGCCGCCTGGCGCAACGCGTGCTGGTGCGGCTGGCGCACGGGCCGTACCGCGGCGAGGACGACCTCTACCAGCTCGCCGCCGGCGTGCGCTGGGAGCAGTGGTTCGGTGCGCGCCAGACCTTCAAGGTGGAAGCGACCGCGCAGCGCAGCCCGCTCAAGAGCCTGAACTTCGCCGCGCTGCGCGTGAAGGACGCGGTGGCCGACCGCTTCCGCGCGCAGGGCGGCACCCGCCCCGACGTGGACACGCACTGGCCCGACGCGCGCATCCACCTGCACCTGACGCAGGACACCGCCGAGCTGTCGATCGACACCTCGGGCGAGCCGCTGTTCAAGCGCGGCTGGCGCGAGGACAAGGGCGACGCGCCGCTCAAGGAAACGCTGGCCGCCGCGATGATCGCCGCCAGCGGCTGGTCGCCCGACGCCGGCACGCCGCTGTACGACCCCTGCTGCGGCAGCGGCACCGTGGTGATCGAGGCGGCGCAGATCGCCTGCCGCATCGCGCCGGGCCTGAAGCGCCGCTTCGCCTTCGAGAAGCTCCTGCCGCACGACCGCACGGCGTGGGAAACTATCAAAAAAGAAGCTGCCAGCGCAATACAGGCAAGCGCTGCACCCATTTTCGGCAGTGATATTTCGCACCGCATGGTGGACTTCGCCCGGCGCAACGCCGAGCGCGCCGGCGTGGCGGCGGCGGTGCAATTGCGCGGCGGCGACGCGCTGGAGCGCATGCCGCCGTGCGAGCAGCCCGGCGTGATGCTGCTCAACCCGCCGTACGGCGAGCGCATCGCCGCCGCCGGCAGCGCCGGGCAGAGCAGCCGCGAGCGCATCGCGCGCGGCGCGCGGCCGGGGCGCGAGAGCGCACAGACGCGCGAGGGCGAGAGCGAAGACTTCTTCCGCCAGCTCGCCGCGCACTGGAAGCGCCACTACGCCGGCTGGCAGGCCTGGCTGCTCACGCCCGACCGCGACCTGCCCGGCAGCATGCGCCTGAAGGCCTCGCGCCGGGTGCCGCTGTTCAACGGCCCGATCGAATGCCGGCTGCTGCGCTTCGACATGGTGGCCGGCAGCGCGCGCGAGCCGCGCCAGGCGGCCGATGCGCAGTAGCGGCCCGGCGCTGGTGATCGACACCAACGTCGTGCTCGACCTGCTGGTGTTCGCCGACCGCGCCGCCGCCCCGCTGCAGGCGCTGCTGGACCGGCCGGGCGCGCGCTGGCTCGCGACGCCGGCGATGCGCGACGAGCTGCGGCGCGTGCTGGGCTATCCGGCCATCGCCGCGCGGCTGCGCGGCAGCGGCGCCGCCGGGGTGCTCGCCGCCTTCGACGCGCGCACGCAGGCCGTGGCCGATGCCCCGCCGGCCGCGGCGCGCTGCGCCGACCCGGACGACCAGAAGTTCATCGACCTGGCGCTGGCGCACCGCGCGCTGCTGCTGTCCAGGGACAAGGCGGTACTGTGCATGGGCCGGCGGCTCGCCGCCCTGGGGGCCTGGGCGGCGAGCCCGGCCGGCCCGTTCACGCCCCCCTGACGTAGACCAGCAGGTCTTCCCCCAGGGTGCGCTGGTAGGCGTGCAGGCGCTCGATCAGGCCCTGCGCGAGCACCTGCCCGGCCGCGAGCAGGGGCATGCCGTCCTTGCGCACGAGGTCGCGGTTCAGGGTCATGCCCGGCTCCAGCTCGGAGACATGCAGTTCGCGCTCGCACTGCCGCGTCTGCCGCTGGGCCGCCAGCACCTCGAGCAGCACGTCCAGCATCTGCGGGTCGTAGCGCTGGCCGCGCGCCTTTTCCATGGCGTCGAGCGCCGCGTACTGCGTGAGGTGCGAGGACACCACCGTGCCCTGCTGGAACGCGTCGTAGCCGTCGGCCACCGCGAGCAGCCGCGCGCCGTACGGGATGGCGTCGCCCTGCAGGCCGTCCGGGAAACCCTTGCCGTCGAAGTTCTCGTGGTGGTGGCGCACCAGCTGGGCGACGGGGGCCATCTCCTCCAGCAGCAGCAAGGCGTTTTCCGTGTCCACCGGATGCATGCGGTAGCGCGCCATCTGTTCATTGTTGAAGGTGCGCACCGGGGTGCCGAGCATGTTGTCGGGAAAGCTGATCTTCCCCACGTCGTGCAGCAACCCCGCAAAGAACACCTGCTGCACCTCGTCGGCCCCCATGCCGAGGTGGTTGGCCATCAGGCGCGCCGTATAGGCGACCCGCTTGGAGTGCGACGCCAGGGACGGATGGCGCAGGCCCAGCAGGGCGATGAACGCCTTGACCGTGGTGAGCATGTTCTGCCTGAGCTGCAGGTGCGCCTTGCGCAGTTCCTCCGTGCGCTGGTGCAGGCGTTGCTCCAGCACGGCGGTGGACTTGAGCAGTTCTTCCCGGATTGCTGCGTCGTCCGGGGGGTCGACAGGATCAGGCATCGGCGTGGGGCGGTGGTTGGCGGGCGCCCGAATGGCAGCCCGGTTATAGCCGCAAAGACATGATACCGAATGTAACGCGCGTGTAGCAAGGCAATCCGGTCCCGACCGCGTCCCTTACCATCGCGCCATCCTGTTACATGGGGAGACAACGATGGGACTGTTCACGTGGAGAGAAGTTCCTGCCGAGGTGCTCGCGGGCGGCGGCGTGATCGGCCCCGAGGAGCGCCTGCCGTGGAAGGAAACCGGCCTCATGGGCATGCAGCACGTGATCGCCATGTTCGGCTCCACCGTGCTCGCGCCCATCCTGATGGGGTTCGACCCCAACCTCGCGGTGTTCATGAGCGGCATCGGCACGCTGATCTTCTTCCTCGTCACCGGCGGAAGAGTGCCGAGCTACCTCGGCTCGTCGTTCGCCTTCATCGGCGTGGTGATCGCGGCCACGGCCTACGCGGGCAAGGGGCTCAACGCCAACATCGGCGTGGCGCTGGGCGGCATCATCGCCTGCGGCGCGGTGTATGTGGCCATCGGCCTCGTCGTGCACGCCGTCGGCACGGGCTGGATCGAGCGCTTCATGCCGCCCGTGGTCACCGGTGCGGTGGTGGCGGTGATCGGGCTGAACCTGGCGGGCATCCCGGTCAAGAACATGGCGGCCAACAACTTTGAGAGCTGGATGCAGGCGCTCACCTTCCTGTGCGTCGCGGGCGTGGCGGTGTTCACCCGGGGCATGGTGCAGCGCCTGCTGATCGTCGTGGGCCTGCTGATCGCCACCGTGCTCTACGCCATCCTGACCAACGGCATGGGCCTGGGCAAGCCCTTCGACCTCTCGGGCGTGGCGGCCGCGCCGTGGCTGGGCCTGCCGCAGTTCCACGCGCCGGTGTTCAGCGGCGCGGCGATGGTGCTGATCGTGCCGGTGGTCATCATCCTGGTGGCGGAGAACCTCGGGCACCTGAAGGCCGTGACCGCGATGACCGGCAAGGACCTGGACCCCTACCTGGGCCGCGCCTTCATCGGCGACGGCCTCGCCACCATGGTCAGCGGCGCGGGCGGCGGCACGGGCGTGACCACCTACGCCGAGAACATCGGCGTGATGGCTGCCACGCGCATCTACTCGACCGCGGTGTTCCTCGTCGCCGCCTTCATCGCGCTGCTGCTGGGCTTTTCGCCCAAGTTCGGCGCGCTGATCCAGGCGATTCCGCTGCCGGTGATGGGCGGGGTCTCGATCGTGGTGTTCGGCCTGATCGCGATCACCGGCGCCAAGATCTGGGTGGACAACAAGGTCGATTTCTCGCAGCCGCACAACCTCATCGTCGCGGCCATCCCGCTGGTGCTGGGCACGGGCGAGTTCACGCTCAGGTTCGGCGACTTCGCGCTCGGCGGCATCGGCACCGCGACCTTCGGCGCCATCCTGCTCAACGCGCTGCTCCGGCCGAAGGCCTGATCAGCGGCGCACCAGGTCCCAGATCAGGTCGATGCCGGCGCCGAGCAGGTCGAAGCCGGCGCCCGTGCCCTGCGCCCGCTCGCGCTGGCGTTCGCGGTCCTCGCGCGCGTTCTGCCGCTCCACCGCGATCAGGGCATTGGCCAGCGCCTCGGGCGTGTGCCGCTGCTGCGCCTGCTGCGCCTGCCGCGCCGCCGCCTCGTGCCGCGCCAGCGCCCGCTCCACCGCCTGCGGATCGAGCAGCGAGAGCGCCGAGCGGCACCAGGGGCAGGCATCGTGCTCGCGCAGGTTCACCGGGCCGCCGCAGCCGCTGCAGCGCACCGTGTCCACGCGCGCGGCCAGCGCCACGCGCTCCTGCGGCGTGAGGTGGCGCACGAAGCCTTTTTCGACCAGGAAGGCGCCGAAGGTGGAGAAGCGCCCGTGCCGCGACGGGCAGCGCCAGGTGACGTAGCGCCCGCCGGCGGCCACGTCGAAGCCGCGCACCAGGCCTTGCGCGCAGCGCGTGCAGGACAGGCGCGTGGCCAGCGGCACCTGCGCATCGTCGCGGCGCTCGTGCAGCAGCGCGAAAAGTCCGATCACCCCGTCGGGCGCCAGGCGGGTGTTCTCGTGCGGGTCGAACCACAGGCCCTGGCAGGCGAAGCACAGGTCGAGCTCGATCGTGCGGCCGTCGGCCGCGGCGAAGCTGCGGCCGGTCATGGGCTGGCGGCAGGAGGGGCAGGCAAGGGGCATGGCGGGCGCATCATACGGCGGCGGCCATGGCGCCTGCGCGACCGGCCGGCGGGGCGCGCGTCGCCATAATTTCCCCGTCCGCCGCCACCGCGCCAGCGCGCCGCCCGCCATGTCCCTCTGGAAAAAACCGATCTCGCTCGACGAACTCACCGCGATACACGCCGGTACCACCGTGGCCCACCTGGGCATCGAATTCCTCGAAGTGGGCGAGGACTTCGTCCGCGCGCGCGTGCCGGTCGACGCACGCACGCGCCAGCCCTTCGGCCTGCTGCACGGCGGCGTGAGCGTGGTGCTGGCCGAGACGCTGGGCTCGGTGGGCGCGCACTACAGCGCGCCCGAGGGCCACCGCGCGGTGGGCCTGGAGATCAACGCCAACCACCTGCGCGCCACCACCAGCGGCTGGGTCACCGCCACCGCGCGGCCGGTGCACATCGGCCGCAGCACGCAGGTCTGGCAGATCGACATGGTCAACGACGCGGGCGAGCCGACCTGCTCCTCGCGCATCACCATGGCGGTGCTCGCTCCAAGATAAAACAGGCTCCAGCGCTTGCCTGGAAAGCGCTGACAGCTATTCATTCGGGAGCATCCTCCTGCCGCGAGCGCTGCAGCTTCTCGCTCTGCCAGTAGACCTCCTGCCCGCCGTCCATGCGGTTGAGCACGCGCGCGAGCACGAAGAACAGGTCGGACAGGCGGTTCAGGTACTGGCGCGGCGCGGGCCGCATGGCCTCGCGCTCCTGCAGCGCCACCACCGCACGCTCGGCGCGGCGCGCCACGGTGCGGCAGACGTGCGCCTGGCAGGCCGCGCGCGTGCCGGCCGGCAGGATGAATTCCTCCAGCCGCGGCAGCGCGGCGTTGTAGCGCGCCAGCGCGTCGTCGAGCTGCGCCAGCGCCGTGTCCTTGAGGATCTCGAAGCCCGGCATCGCCAGCTCACCGCCCAGGTTGAAGAGCTGGTCCTGGATGTCGCCGAGCAGGCCGCGCACGTCCGCGGGCAGCGTCTCGCACAGCAGCAGGCCGATGTGGCTGTTGAGCTCGTCCACGTCGCCCATCGCGTGCGGGCGGCCGCTGTTCTTCGACACGCGCGTGTTGTTGCCCAGCCCCGTCGTGCCGTCGTCGCCGGTGCGCGTGACCACTTGTGAAACCCGTTTGCCCATGGTGCATTCCTTGCCTGGAGATGGCAAATTGTGCGCGACGCCCGGTCTTTACATCCGCGCCCAAATGTTGGCTCAGGCAACAGCAGGCAAAAAAACTGGCCCCGCGCTCCGCGCTGCAGTGCAATGAAGCCATGTACCACCTTGGCAAAGGAATCCCGCCATGAAGCCCACGAGCCAGCGTCCCTTCAATTTCGAAGCGGCCAGCGTGCTGCTGATCGCAGCCATCGTGGCCGGCAGCGCCTCGACGCTGCAGGCACGCACCACGCCCCCGCGGCACGGGGCGCAGAGCGGCGGCCTCTCCGCCCCCGCCTCGGCCCATACCAGCATGCAGCGCGGCGGCACGCTGGTGCGCGCGGCGGCAAGGACCGGCCAGAACGCCCGATAGCTTCCCGCCGGGCACGCCGCCAGGGCGGCGGTGGTATTCTTTTTGGCCACCGGAGACCGCCCATGAATGCCCCCGACATCCCCGCCCATCCATCGTCCGCCTGCGCCGCGCGCCCGGTGCCCGAAGCACTGCTGCAGGCCCTGGCGCAGCGCTTTGGCGCCCAGTGCTCGACCGCCATGGCGGTGCGCGAACAGCACGGCCAGGTGGAGGGCTCGATCCAGGCGCCGCCGCCGTCGGCGGTGGTGTTCGCCGAATCCACGCGCGACGTGGCCGACGCCGTCCGGCTTGCCGGCGACCACGGCGTCCCGGTGATCCCCTATGCCGCCGGCTCGTCGCTCGAAGGCCATCTGCTGGCCGTGCAGGGCGGCATCAGCATCGACGTGAACCGCATGAACCGGGTGCTTGCGATCCATGCCGACGATCTCACCATCACCGTGCAGCCGGGGATCACGCGCAAGGCGGTGAACGACGCGGTGAAGGATACCGGCCTGTTCTTTCCCATCGACCCGGGGGCCGACGCCAGCATCGGCGGCATGGCGGCGACGCGGGCCAGCGGCACCAACGCCGTGCGCTACGGCACCATGCGCGACAACGTGCTGGCGCTGGAGGTGGTCACGGCCGGCGGCGAGGTGATCCGCACCGGCACGCACGCCAGGAAGAGCAGCGCCGGCTACGACCTCACGCGCCTGATGGTGGGCAGCGAAGGCACGCTGGGCATCTTCACCGAGGTGACGCTGCGCCTGTACCCGCTGCCCGAGGCCGTGAGCGCGGCGATCTGCTCGTTTCCCAGCATCGAGGCGGCGGTGCGCACGGTGATCCAGACCATCCAGCTCGGCGTGCCGATCGCCCGCGTGGAGTTGATCGACGCCAACACCGTGCGCGGCGTGAATGCCTACAGCAAGCTGGGCTTGCGCGAGGAGCCGATGCTGCTGATGGAATTCCACGGCTCGCCGGCCAGCGTCAAGGAGCAGGCCGAGATGGTGCAGGAGCTGGCCAGCGGGCATGGCGGCACCGACTTCGAATGGGCCAGCACGCCCGAGGAGCGCACGCGGCTGTGGACCGCGCGGCACAACGCCTATTTCGCCGCGATCAACACCCGCCCCGGCTGCACGCCGATCGCCACCGACGCCTGCGTGCCGATCTCGCGCCTGGCCGATGCGCTGCTGGACTGCGTCGCCGAGGCCGACGCCAGCGGCATCCCGTACTTTCTCGTCGGCCACGTGGGTGATGGCAACTTCCACTTCGGCTACCTGATCCACCCCGACCATCCCGAGGAGCGCGCGCGGGCCGAGCAGCTCAACCGCCAACTGGTCGAGCGCGCGCTCAGGCTCGGCGGCACCTGCACCGGCGAGCACGGCATCGGCGTGCACAAGATGGACTTCCTGCTCCAGGAAGCCGGCCTCGGCGGCGTGGCGATGATGCGCTCGATCAAGCAGGCGCTCGACCCCGGGAACATCCTCAATCCGGGGAAGATTTTTACGCTCTGAGCGTTGCGCCGGCGTTCAGGCCGGCGCGCGCGAGGCGCGCAGGCGGCGCCCCGCCACGCTGGCCCCGACGAATCCGGCCGACACCACGCTGATCGCCAGCGCGACGGCCGAGCCGTAGAAGATGCCGGAGTACATCTGCGCGTCCATCATCGCGCCCCAGACCGGCGCGGCCAGGCTGGAGCCCAGGTCCAGCCCCGAATACACCATGCCGTAGACCCGCCCGGTGGCGCCGGGCGGCGTGGCCGACTTGATGAGCATGTCGCGCGACGGCCCGGCGATGCCGATGCCGAAGCCGGCGACCGCCGCGACCGCCAGCGCGGCCACCCCGGGCAGCGCGCCCCAGCCGACGAGCACCAGCAGCAGCGCGGAGGCCAGCAGGCAGATGGCGATCGTCAGCTCCATGCGCCTGACGCGCGTGACGACGAAGCCGCCGATGACCATGCCGGTGGCGCTGCACAGCATGTAGCCGGTGACCACGGTGGCCGCGAGCGTCAGCGGCATCTGGTAGAGCCGCTCGAGCGCCGGCGCGGCGAAGCTCTGTATCGCCGTGAGCGAGCAGGTGGTCCAGAAGAAGAAGGCGAAGCACAGCCACACCGCGGGCAGCTTCAGGAAGGCAAGCGGATGCTCCTGCGCCGCCGCGGCCTGCGCGATGCCGGCGCGCGGCGCGTCCGGCGACTCCTGCAGCGCATCGCGCCGGTACGCCAGCAGCGCGAGCACCAGCAGCGCCCAGGCCGCCGCGCTCAGGCAGGCCACGCGCCACGATCCGCTGTAGGCGGCGATCACGGCCAGGACCGGCGAGACGGCCCATCCGAGGTTGCCCGAGATGCCGTGCGCCGCGTAGGCGTGGCCCAGGCGCTCGCTGGAGATGCGCCGGTTCAGGATGGTGAAATCGACCGGATGGAACGACGCGTTGGCCAGGCCCGCGATCACCACGGCGGCGACGAAGCCGGCGTACCCGGTGGCGCTGGCGGCCACCACCGCCGACGCGGCGAAGCCGCCGAGCGAGGCGAACAGCACCGGCCGGGCGCCGAAGCGGTCCACCACGAAGCCCGACAGCGCCTGCCCTATGCCCGAGGTGACGAAAAACGCCGTCAGCAGCAGCCCCAGCTCCGAGTAGCTGAAGCCGAACTCGGCCACCAGCAGCGGGAACAGCGGCGGCAGCAGCAGCTGGAAGAAGTGCGAGGTGCCGTGCGCCAGCGTCACCAGACCGGTGGTTCGCAGATCCGCACGAAATGAAGACGCTTTGCCTGGCATGCCTGCCCTCCCGCGAGACGCGGACGATGTGCCCCCCGATCATGCGCCCGCGCGCGGGCCGCAGGGGCCGGGGTGCCGGCTCAGCGCGAGAGCGCGTCCCGCGTCGCGGTATCGAGCTGTCCGGAGACCGGCAGGCCGCGGTCCTTCTGGAACGAGCGGATGGCTGCCACGCTGCGCGGGCCCAGCTTGCCGTCGGGCGTGCCGACGTTGTAGCCCAGCGCGTTCAGGCGGTCCTGCGCCTCCATCGCGGACATCGCGGCGCCGACGCGGGTCTGCGAGGGCGCGGCGGCGCCGTCCACCGTCAGCTTGCCGCCGCCGCCCAGCCCCTGGCCCTGCACGGTCTGCGCCCGGTAGCCGCGCAGCGCCACGACCATCTGGTTGTAGGCGTCCATGAACGCGGCGGTGATGACCTTGCCCTGCGGCGTGTTCTGGTAGCCGCCCAGCCCGCCGGCGGCGCCGACGCCGAACAGCGCGCCCATGCCGGCGAAGTCGGTCTTGGAGGCGCTGCCTTCGGAGGCGGCCACCTGCACGCCCGAGCGGTTGTCCACCAGGGTCAGCATGGTGCTGGCCTCGCGCGTCTTGGTGCCGGCCGCCACGGCGCCGAGCACGGTCCCGGCGCCCCTGCCGAACAGGCCGCCCAGCGCGCCGCCCATGCCGCCGGTGTTGCCTTCGCTGAAGATGATCTCGGGCGACAGGCCGTAGTCGGAGGCCACCATCTGGCCCTTGCCGAAGTTGCTGCCGCCGCGCATCTCGCCCGAACCCATCAGCTCGCGCTCGCGCTGCATGGCGCCCATGCCGGCCGCGCCGCGCTCCACCACGACGAAGCAGTTGGACTGCTGGATCAGCAGGCGCAGCAGGTTGGAGGTGGGCGGCAGCCTGTATTCGTTGCGCAGGATGGTGTACCAGCCGGCGTTCTGGTTCTCGACCAGCGAGACCGTGCCCAGCGGCGCGGGGCAGTGCTCCAGCTGGCCGCTGGCATTGGCCGCGTTGCCGCCCGCCGCGGCGCCCGTGGCCACGGTCTTGGATTCGGCGCTGCCCATCTTCATGTCGGTGGTTTCACAGCCGGCGAGCGCCACCACGGCGCAGGCCGCGGCCAGCAGCGTCAGGGTTTTGCGAGACATGGTTTTTTCCCTTCTCCAATGCATGACAGAACCCGGACCCGCCACGGGACCGGGAAGAGGCCGCGAATAATACCGGCAAGCGTGCACATTCATGCAATTATTTACGTTTTGCCATGGGCGCCTGCGCCGCCAGCGGCAGGCGATACACCCATACCGGATGGCCCGCGGTCGGGGGCAGCAGCGCGGCCGGCTCGGCGCCGGGCACCGGAAATCCGAGGCTCACGAGCCAGCCGCCCGCGGCCATCTCGGCGCCGGCCTTGGCGGCCGCCCGCTCCATGCTTTCGGGGCGCTGGAACAGGTAGACGAGCTGGTAGCCGCCCCAGGGCTCGGCCCAGATGTCGCCGCGGCGCACGCGCGCCCAGGGGCAGCGCAGGCGGCACAGGAGCGCCAGCGGCCAGCTCCACTCCGTTCCGTGCCACTGCGCCTGCGGGTAGGCGCGGCGCAGCGCCCGCAGGCCGTGGCCCAGGCCGCACCCGGCATCGAGCACGCGGGCGCCCGCGGCCAGCGGCGCGGCCGCGGCCAGGCCATCGAGCGCGCGCAGCGGCGTGGGGAACAGCGGCGCATCGCGCCACGCGTTGAGCGGGTACACCAGCAGCAGCAGGGCCAGCGGGATCAGCCAGGCCCAGGGAGGCAGCGCGGCCGCGCCGCTGGCCGCCAGCGACAGCGGGAACCCGAGCGCGATGAAGACCCGGCGCCACCAGCGCGTGCCCCAGAGGCTGGCCAGCGTGCCCAGCGCGCAGGCGGCCAGCAGCGCCCAGACCAGGCCATGGCGCGGCCGCAGGTCAGTGAACAGCAGCCAGCTCGCGCCCCAGGCGAGCAAGGCCGGCAGCGGCCAGGGCAGAGGCATCGCGCGCTCGTGGAGCGGTCAGCCGCGCAGGCGCTCGATCAGGCCGTTGAGCGCGTCGAGCGAGCCGAAGCCGATCGCCAGCTCGCCCACCTCCTCGATCCGGCCGCCGCGCTTGACGCGCTTTTTCACGCGCACCTCGACCTCGGCGGTGAGCAGGTCGGAGAGTTCTTCTTCCACGCGCCGGATGTCGCGCGACTTTTCCTTCTTGGGCTTTTGCGGCAGCAGCTGGAATTCGGCGCCCAGGCGCTTGACCAGGCTCTCGGCCTCGCGCACCGAGAGCTTGCGCGCCACGATCTGGTTGGCCGCCGTGATCTGCGCCGCGCGATCGAGCGCCAGCAGGGCGCGCGCATGGCCCATGTCGATGTCGCCGGCCATCAGCATGGTCTGCACCGGCTCGGCCAGGTTGAGCAGGCGCAGCAGGTTGCTCGCGGCGCTGCGCGAGCGCCCCACGGCCTGCGCCGCCTGCTCGTGCGTCAGGCCGAACTCGCGCACCAGGCGCTGCAGGCCCTGCGCCTCTTCGAGCGGGTTGAGGTCTTCGCGCTGGATGTTCTCGATCAGCGCCATCGCGGCGGCGGCCTCGTCGGGCACGTCGCGCACCAGCACCGGCACCTCGGCCAGGCCGGCCAGCTGCGACGCCCGGAAGCGCCGCTCGCCGGCGATGATCTCGTACTTGCCGGCGTGCTCGCCGCCGGCCAGGCGCCGCACCAGGATGGGCTGCATCACGCCCTGCGCCCGGATACTCTCGGCCAGCTCGTAGAGCGCGCCCTCGTCCATGCGGGTGCGCGGCTGGTAGGCGCCGGGCACCAGCGCGTCCAGCGGCAGGCTGGCGGGCGGGCCGTTGCCGGCCGGCGCCGCGGCGCCGGCGTCGGCCACCTTGGGGCCCAGCAGGGCTTCCAGTCCGCGGCCAAGGCCCTTGGGTTTCTTGCTTGCCATGGTCACACTCCACCAGGGTAGATGCCGCGGCGCCGATGGCCGAGAGGGCCGGGGACGAGCGGGCTGTTTTACTATGTTTAAAAGAGCTGCCAGCGCTTGCCAGTCAAGCGCTGGAGGCCGATTTCCTTACATTTTCTTGGCGCGCTCGACCATCTCGTGCGCGAACTCGACGAAGGCCTTGCTGCCGCGCGCACCGGCATCGAACACCACGCCCGGCAGGCCGTAGCTCGGCGCCTCCGCGAGGCGCACGTTGCGCGGGATCACGGTGTTGAACACCTTGTCGCCGAAATGCCCCTTGAGCTGCTCGCTCACCTGCTGCTGCAGCGTGATGCGCGGGTCGAACATCACGCGCAGCAGGCCGATGATGCGCAGGTCGGGGTTGAGGTTGGCGTGCACCTGCTTGATGGTGTTGACCAGGTCGGTCAGCCCCTCGAGTGCGAAGTATTCGCACTGCATCGGCACGACCACGCCGTGCGCGCTGCACAGGCCGTTGAGCGTGAGCAGGCTCAGCGAGGGCGGGCAATCGATCAGCACGAAGTCGTAGTCGGCATCGACGGCTGCAAGCGCCGCCTTCAGGCGCTTTTCGCGGCGCTCGAGCTCGACCAGTTCCACCTCGGCGCCCGCGAGTTCGCGGTTGGCGCCCAGCACCGCGTAGCCGCACTGCCCGGCCGGCACCGCCGCCTCGGCCACGCTGGCCGATTCGAGCAGCACGTCGTACACCGAGAGCGCGAGCGAGCGCTTGTCCACCCCGGAGCCCATCGTGGCATTGCCCTGCGGGTCGAGATCGACCATGAGCACGCGCTGGCCGACCTTGGCAAGGCCCGCGGCGAGATTGACGGTGGTGGTGGTCTTGCCGACGCCGCCCTTCTGGTTGGCGACGCAAAAAATCTTGGCCATGCTGCTGGAACGAAAAAGGGGGCCGAGCGCGAAGTCGGGCAGGGGGAGACGCCAAGTGTATGCGCTACGGCGCCGGGCGCAGCCATACGAGGCAGCGCTCGGCGGCCAGGCCCGGCACGGCCAGCGGTTCCACGTGAAACACCCGCACGTCGGCCGGCAGCGCCGCGATCTCGTCGTCCGGGCGCCGGCCCTTCATGGCCAGCCAGACGGCCTGCGGCGCAAGCAGGTGATGCGACCACGCGGTGAAATCGGCCAGCGACGCAAACGCGCGGCTGCACACCACGTCGTACGGACCGGCGAGGTCCTGCACCCTGGCGTGCATGCCGTGCAGGTTCGCCAGCGGCAACTGCGCCGACACCTGCTGCACGAAAGCCGCCTTCTTGGCCACCGCATCGACGCAGGTCACGTCCACGTGCGGGCAGCAAATGGCGAACACCACGCCGGGCAGGCCGCCGCCCGAGCCCACGTCGAGCACGCGCGGCCGCGCCGCACCGCACCCGGCCAACTGGCGTGCGAGCGGCGCAACCGCCGCGAGGCTGTCCAGCAGGTGCTGCGCCAGCATCTCGCGCGGGTCGCGCACCGCCGTGAGGTTGTAGACCTGGTTCCACTTGTGCATCAGCGCGAGGAAGTCCAGCAGCGCCGTCAGCTGCGGTTCCTGCAGCGCCAGGCCCAGGGCCTTCGCGCCTGCGCGCAGCGGTTCGCGCAGCGCCCCGGTCACGCGGCGGCCCTGGCGGGCGCGTCCCTCAGGCGCCCCTTCTTCAGGTGCACCAGCAGCAGCGAGATGGCCGCCGGCGTGACCCCGGAGATGCGCGACGCCTGGCCCAGCGTCTGCGGGCGGTGCTTCTGCAGCTTCTGGCGCACCTCGAACGACAGCGCGGCCACCTGCGTGTAATCGAGGTCATCGGGCAGCGGCAGGTTCTCGTAGTGCGCGGCGCGCTGCACTTCTTCCTTCTGCCGGTCGATGTAGCCGGAATACTTGGCGGCGATCTCCACCTGCTCGATGACCGCATCGCGCAGCCCGCCGAGCGTTTCACGTGAAACGTCGCCGCTGGCGTAGCGCCCGCCGTCGAGCGACACCAGGGCTGCGTAATCCACGTCCGGCCGGCGCAGCAGGTCGAACAGCCGGTACTCGTGCTCTATGGCCTTGCCCAGCACGCGCTCGGACTCGGCCGCAGCCAGCACCTGCGGGTTCACCCAGGTGGATTTCAGGCGCTCGGTCTCGCGCGCCACCGCGTCGCGCTTGCGGCAAAACGCCGCCCAGCGCGCGTCGTCGACCAGGCCCAGCCGCCGCCCGGTCTCGGTCAGCCGCATGTCGGCGTTGTCCTCGCGCAGCTGCAGGCGGAACTCGGCGCGGCTGGTGAACATGCGGTAGGGCTCGGTCACGCCCTTGGTGATCAGGTCGTCGACAAGCACGCCGAGGTAGGCCTCGTCGCGCCGCGGCAGCCACGGCGCCTCGCCCCGGCATTGCAGCGCGGCGTTGAGCCCGGCGAACAGGCCCTGCGCCGCCGCTTCCTCGTAGCCCGTGGTGCCGTTGATCTGGCCGGCGAAGAACAGGCCGGAGATCTGGCGCGTCTCGAAGCTGCCCTTGAGCGCGCGCGGATCGAAATAGTCGTACTCGATGGCGTAGCCGGGCCGCAGGATGTGCGCGTTCTCCAGCCCCGCGATGCTGTGCACCAGCGCCACCTGTATGTCGAACGGCAGGCTGGTCGAGATGCCGTTGGGGTAGAACTCGTGCGTGGTCAGCCCCTCGGGCTCCAGGAAGATCTGGTGGCTCGGCTTGTCGGCGAAGCGGTGGATCTTGTCTTCCACGCTCGGGCAATAGCGCGGCCCCACCCCTTCGATCACGCCGGTGAACATGGGGCTGCGATCCAGCCCCGAGCGGATGATGGCGTGCGTGCGCTCGTTGGTGTTGGTGATCCAGCACGGCATCTGCTTGGGGTGCATGGCGGCGTCGCCCAGATAGCTGAACACCGGCAGCGCGCCCTCGTTCACGCCCCCGGGCATGCCATCGCCCGGCTGCGCCACGCAGCGCGAAAAGTCGATCGTGCGGCCGTCCAGGCGCGGCGGCGTGCCGGTCTTCAGCCGCCCCTGCGGCAGCTGCAGTTCCCGGAGCCGGCGCGCCAGGCTCAGCGCTGGCGGATCGCCCGCGCGCCCGCCCTGGTAGTGCTCCAGGCCAACGTGGATCTTGCCGTCGAGAAACGTGCCCGCCGTCAGCACCACGGTGCGCGCACGAAAGCGCACCCCCATCTGCGTCACCGCACCGACGACGCGATCGCCGTCGAGCATCAGGTCGTCGACGGCCTGCTGGAACAGCCAGAGACGGGGCTGGTTCTCCAGGCGGCGGCGGATCGCCGCCTTGTAGAGCAGCCGGTCGGCCTGCGCCCGCGTGGCGCGCACCGCCGGGCCCTTGCTGCTGTTGAGGATGCGGAACTGGATGCCCGCCTCGTCGGTGGCCAGCGCCATCGCGCCGCCCAGGGCGTCGATCTCCTTGACCAGATGCCCCTTGCCGATGCCGCCGATGCTCGGGTTGCAGCTCATCTGCCCCAGCGTCTCGATGTTGTGCGTGAGCAGCAGCGTCCTGCAGCCCATGCGCGCGGCCGCGAGCGCGGCTTCGGAGCCCGCGTGGCCGCCGCCGACGACGATGACATCAAATTCTTCCGGGTACAGCATGGGGTGCGACGAAAACCACAAGGGGCATCATTTTCCCACTTCGCCGGCGCCGGCACGTTCCACGTGGAACACGGCGGGCCCGGAAGACCCGGCGCGCCGCTGGCGTTTCGCCCGCGCGCACGACGCGAACGCGCCGCCGCACTACCATCGGCACATCCCCCTCACGGAAACCTTGCATGAAACTGTATTACTCGCCCGGAGCCTGTTCGCTCTCGCCCCACATCGTCGCCCTGGAATCCGGGATCGCCTGCACCACCATCCCCGTCACCCTGCAGAGCCACACGCTGGCGGACGGCACGGACTACTACCAGGTCAATCCGCTGGGCTACGTACCGATGCTCGAGCTCGACGACGGCACCCGCCTGCGCGAGGGCCCGGCCATCGTGCAGTACCTCGCGGACCAGGCGCCCGACAGGCACCTCGCCCCGCCCAACGGGACCCTCGAGCGCTACCGCTTGCAAGGCTGGCTCAACTTCATCGCCTCCGAAGTGCACAAGGGCTTCACGCCCCTGTTCAGGCCCACCACCCCCGAGGAATACAAGCGGATCGCGCGAGAGAACCTCCTGGGGCGGCTGAAATGGGTGGACGGCGAGCTCGCCGGCAAGCAGTACCTGATGGGCGACCGGTTCACCGTGGCCGACGCCTACCTGTTCACCGTCACCAACTGGGGCGCGCACGTGGGCGTCGACTTCGCGCACCTGAAGAACCTCGTGGCGTACCGCGGACGCGTGGCCGCCCGCCCCGCCGTGCAAGCCGCGATGAAGGCCGAGGGCCTGCTCGCGTAACTCCCACCCCCGCGCGTGCCGTGTTTCACGTGAAACGGCACGCGCTTTCACGTTCATCCACCATGACCACCCTGTTCGATCCCTTGCAGGCAGGCGCGCTGCATCTGTCCAACCGCATCGCCATGGCGCCATGCACGCGCAACCGCTCGCCCGGCGGCGTGCCGCGCGCAATGAACGTGCGCTACTACGAGCAGCGCGCAGGCGCCGGGCTCATCATCACCGAAGGCACCGCGATCAGCCACCAGGGACAGGGCTACGCGCACGTCCCGGGCCTGTACGAGGCGGCGCAGCTGGCCGGCTGGCGCCAGGTCACCGATGCCGTCCACGCCCGCGGCGGGCGCATCGTGACGCAGATCTGGCACGTCGGCCGCGTCTCGCACGTGGCGCTGCAGCCGGGCGGTGCGGCGCCGGTGGCGCCCTCCGCCGTGACCGCGGTCTCGCGCACCTACGTCGTGGACGCCGACGGCCAGGGGCACTTCCTGCCCACGTCCGAGCCGCGCGCGCTGCGGTCTGAAGAACTGCCTGCCCTCGTGCAGAGCTTCGCCGACGCGGCGCGCAACGCGGTCGAGGTCGCGGGTTTCGACGGCGTGGAGATCCACGGCGCCAACGGCTATCTGATCGAGCAGTTCATCAAGGACGGTGCCAACCTGCGCACCGACGACTGGGGCGGCAGCATCGAGCACCGGATCTGGTTCGCCGTGGAGGTCGCGCGCGCGGTGGCCGATGCCGTCGGCGGCGACCGCGTGGGCATCCGCCTGTCGCCCGTCACGCCGTCCAACGGCATCCACGAAAGCCAGCCCCAGGCGGTGTACGACCAGCTCGCGCAGGCGCTCGGCCCGCTGGGGCTGGCCTACATCCACGTAGTCGAAGGCGCCACCGGAGGGCCGCGCGAGGTCGAGGGCAGCCCCTTCGACTACGCCGCCTTCAAGCGCGCGTACCGCGACGCGGGCGGGCGCGGCGCCTGGATGGTGAACAACGGCTACACGCGCGACATGGCGCTGCGCGCGGTCGAAAGCGGCGCGGCCGACATCGTCGCCTTCGGCAAGGACTACATCGCCAACCCCGACCTGGCCGAGCGGCTGCGGCGCAACGCGGCGCTCAACGCCTGGGACAAGGCCAGCTTCTACGGCGGGGACGAAAAGGGCTATACCGACTACCCCGCGCTCACCGCCTAGATCTGCCCGTCCACCGGGGTTTCGGCCGCCAGTTCATCCAGGATCGGACACTGCGGCCTGTCGTCGCCGTGGCAGCAGTCCACGAGCGCCTGCAGGCCCGTGCGCATGCCCTGCAGCGCGGCGATGCGCCGTTCGAGCTGCGCGACGTGCTGCTGCGCGATCCGCTTGACCTGGCTGCTCGCGCGCTCGCGGTTTTGCCACAGGTCCAGCAGGGCGGCGATTTCCTCGATCGAAAAACCGAGGTCGCGCGCGCGCCGGATGAAGCGCAGCGTATGCACGTCCGCCGGCGTGTACTGGCGATAGCCGCTGTCGGTGCGCCCCACCCTGGGCAGCAGGCCCAGCGATTCGTAGTGCCGCACCATGCGCGCCGAGACCCCCGCGCGCATGGCCGCGGCGCCGATGCTGACAGGTCCCTGCCAGGCCTGTCCGCGCTCCGGGCTGCGCTTCACGCCGCGACCTTGTAGCCCTCTTCGCGGATGGCGTTGGCGATGGCTTCGCGCGGCGCGTCGCTCTCGACCGTCACCTGTCCGGTGGCCAGGTCGACCTGCACCACGGCCTCGGTATCGACGGCGCGCACGGCGTGCACGACGGCGCGCTCGCAGTGGCCGCAGGTCATCCCTTGCACGGTGAATCGGTATTGCATGGCTGTTTCCTCCTTGGCGGCAATGGGGCGATGATGAAGCCTGACATGATGGCAATGTCAAGCCCCGCTCGCCCGCGTTCTCAAGGGTAGACCAGGATCTTGTCGAGCTGCCCGAAATGCTTTTCCAGCTTCTGCGGCAGCTGGTCCAGGTAAGGCGTGTGCGCGGCGTCGCCTTCGCGCGCCGAGACCATGATGAGCAGGTCGGTATCCGACATCTTGCGGAACACGATGAAGAAGTCGTCCCACTCGCTGAAGTCGGTGAACGTGACCTTCATCGTCAGCTTGTGCTTTGCCAGGCAGCGCTTCACCGCCTCGTGCGTCGCCCGGCCGCAGTTCAGGTGCACCGGCGTGGAGTGCTCGGCGGCGAGCTTGGCGATCTTGCGCCAGACCATGTCGAAGCCGTCCGCCGTCTCGGCCAGTTGCGGCAGGATGACGAAGATGCCGGTGTACTTGGCGCCGGGCGATTCCAGGTGGCACACGAAGATCGTCTTGCTCGTCTGGTAGAGCGCGCTGCCGAACTTGTTGCCGATGAAGCCGGCGATGAAGCCGTTCCTCTGCGGCCAGCCGAGCACGATCATGTCGGCCGCGATTTCGCGCGCGGTGCGGCTGATGCCGGCGCCCGGGTTGTGGTCTATCGTGGCCATGACGTTGACGTCCACGTCGGCGGCGCTCGCCTCGGCGCGCACGTCCTCCAGCGCGCGCCTGGCCAGCACCACGTTCTCCTCCGCCTCCTCGGTGTTGGGCACCACGTTGACCACCGACAGCGGCTCGCTCGACTTCCTGTCCTTGATCAGCACCGCGAAGCGCAGCAGGTTCTCGAATTCCGTGGTGTCGGAGAGCGAAATCAGGATTTGCTCCCCCTCCTGCCTGGACGGGCGGGCATCCTGCGCGCTCTCTGCCTGCGCCTCGAGCTTGCGCGCCGCCTTTTCCGTGACGAAGGAGGCAATCACGCACGACACCAGGATGATGACGATGATGGCGTTGATGATGCGGTCGTCGACGATGCCGGCGCGGTAGCCCACGACCACCACCGCGAGCGTGGCGGCCGCGTGCGCCGAGCTCAGGCCGAAGATCAGGTCGCGCTGCTCGCTCCGGAGCCGGAAGATCTTCTGCGTCACGTCGGCCGCGAGGTATTTGCCCGCGAACGCGGTCACCGTCATCGCCACGGCGATCAGCAGGACCGTGAACCCGTCGAACACCACGCGCACGTCGACGATCATGCCGACGCTGATCAGGAAGAACGGGATGAACAGCGAGTTGCCGAGGTACTCGATGCGGTTCATCAGCGCCGACGAGTTCGGTACCAGCCGGTTGAGCGCCAGCCCCGCGGCGAACGCGCCGATGATCGGCTCCAGCCCCGCCACCTCGGACAGGAAGGCCGACAGGAAGACGATGGCCAGCACGAAGATGTAGTGCGAGTGCTTCTGGTGCGCCTGCTTCTCGAAGAAGCGCTTGGCGATCCGGGGCACCGCGAGGGCCATGAACGCGATGAAGATCGCCAGCGAGACGACGAGGCGGGTCCAGAACTCGGAGGTGAGGCCGCCGTCGCGCGCGCCCAGGATCATCGCCAGCACCACCAGTACCGCCGTGTCGGTGATGATGGTGCCGCCGACGGTGATCGCGACGCTCGGGTCCTTGGTGATGCCGTACTTGCTCGCGATCGGGTAGGTGACGAGCGTGTGCGTGGCGAAAATGCTCGAGATCAGGAGGCTGGCCCAGACGTCCATGCCCAGCAGGTAGTGGCACACCGGGTAGCCCATCGCGAACGGGATCGCGAAGGTGGCCAGGCCGAAGACGAAGCTGCGGTTGGCGTTGGCCTTGAACTCGATCAGGTTCAGCTCCAGGCCGGCCAGGAACATGATGTAGAGCAGGCCGATCGTCGAGAACACGTCGACGAACAGGCTTTTTTCCAGGATATTGAAGCCGTGCGGCCCGATCAGGATGCCGGCGACGATGAGCCCGATGATCCCCGGCGTGCGCACCTTCTCCAGCAGGATGGGCACCAGCAGGATGATGAACAGGATCAGCGAGAAAATCAGGATGGGGCTGTGCAGCGGCAGTTCGAACTGCTCCACCAGCTTCGCGACAATGGGTTCCATGAAGGGAAAATGCGGCTTTCGCCCTGCGGCGTGGGAAAGCCGTCCATTGTGGCATGCGACCCGGCGGCGGCCGCCGCTTGACTTTGCCATGATGTAAGGGTTTAGGCTGCCACCGTTTGCCGCATCCACGGACGCCGACGATGACCGCTACCACCGCTTCCGCCACCCGCACGCTGGACCTGGGTATCGGCGGCATGACCTGCGCCAGCTGCGTCTCGCGCGTCGAGCGCGCGCTGCGCAAGCTGCCCGGCGTGCAGGACGCGGCGGTGAACCTGGCCACCGAGTCCGCGCACCTCACCTTCGAGGCCGCGCAGGCCGACATGGACCTGCTGGCGCGCCGGGCCGTGCGCGACGCGGGCTACGAGCCGCGCTCGCTCGGCGAACAGCGGGCCGAGGCCGACAGCGAGGGCCCGTGGAGCGGCTTCCTGCCGGTGGCGCTGGGCCTGCTGCTTTCCGCGCCCCTGGTGCTGCCCATGCTGGGCGATCTGCTGGGCCGGCACTGGATGCTGCCCGCCTGGGCGCAATGGCTGCTCGCCACGCCGGTGCAGTTCATCCTGGGCGCGCGCTTCTACCGGGCCGGCTGGCACGCGGCCAAGGCCCTGAGCGGCAACATGGACCTGCTGGTGGCGCTGGGCACGAGCGCGGGCTACGGCCTCTCGCTCTGGCTGTGGCTGACGGCCGCACCCGGCCACGCGCCGCACCTGTACTTCGAGGCCTCGGCCGTGGTGGTCACGCTGGTGCTGCTGGGCAAGTGGCTCGAGGCGCGGGCCAAGCGCCAGACCACGGCGGCGATCCGCGCGCTGCACCGCCTGCGCCCCGAAACCGCGCACCTGCTCGGGCCGCACGGCGAGGTGCAGGTGCCGATCGGCGAGATCATGGCCGGCGACCGCCTCGTCATCCGCCCGGGCGAGCGCATCCCGGTGGACGGCCGGATCCTCGAGGGGCAGACCCAGGTGGACGAATCGATGCTGACCGGCGAATCGCTGCCGATCGCCCGCGACGCCGGCGCGAGCCTGACCGGCGGCGCGATCAACGGCGACGGCCGCGTCGTGATGCAGGTCACCGCGGTGGGCGCCGAGACGGTGCTCGCGCGCATCATCCGGCTGGTGGAGGACGCGCAGGCCGCCAAGGCGCCGATCCAGCGCCTGGTGGACCGGATCTCCGCGGTGTTCGTGCCCGCGGTCCTGGCGGTCGCGCTCGCCACCCTGGCCGGCTGGCTGTGGGCGGGGACGGGGCTGGAAACCGCCCTGATCCGCGCGGTCGCCGTGCTGGTGATCGCCTGCCCCTGCGCGCTGGGCCTGGCCACGCCGGCGGCGATCATGGCGGGCACCGGGGTGGCCGCGCGCCACGGCATCCTGATCAAGGACGCCCAGGCGCTGGAGATCGCGCACCGCGTGCGCACCGTCGCCTTCGACAAGACCGGCACGCTCACCGTCGGCGCGCCGCGCCTGACGGCCTTCGCCGCCGCGCCCGGCCTGGACGAGGCGGCGCTGCTCGCGAGCGTCGCCGGCGTGCAAAGCGGCAGCGAGCATCCGCTGGCCCGCGCGGTGGTGCACGCGGCGCACGAACGCCGGCTGGCCATTCCCGCGCCCGACCACGTGCGCGCGGTGCCCGGCCGGGGCACCGAGGGCACGGTGGCCGGGCGCGACTACCTGGTGGGCAGCCTGCGCTGGATGCGCGAGCTCGGCGCCGACCTGCAGGCGCTGGCGCAGCGCGCCGAAGACCTGCAGCATGCGGGCGCGACCGTCTCGGCGCTGGCCGAGCGCAGCGGCGCCGGCGTGCAGGTGCGCGCGCTGCTGGGCTTCGGCGACGAGCCCAAGCCGGGCGCCCGCGCGGCGCTCGCGCAGCTGCGGTCCAGGGGCCTGCGCTGCGTGATGATCTCCGGCGACAACCGGGGCGCGGCCGACGCCATGGCGCGGCGCCTGGGGCTCGATCCCGAGGCCGGCGAAGTGATGGCCGAGGTGCTGCCGGGCGACAAGGCCGCCGCCATCCGCGGGCTGCAGGCCGGCGGCCAGGCCGTGGCCATGGTGGGCGACGGCGTCAACGACGCGCCCGCGCTCGCCGCCGCCGACGTCGGCCTGGCCATGGGCAACGGCACCGACGTGGCGATGCATGCCGCCGGCATCACGCTGATGCGCGGCGATCCGGCGCTGGTCGCCGCCGCGCTCGACATCTCGCACCGCACCGTGCTCAAGATCCGCCAGAACCTGTTCTGGGCCTTCATCTACAACGTGGCCGGCATCCCCCTGGCGGCGCTGGGCTACCTCAACCCGGTGGTGGCGGGGGCCGCCATGGCGCTCAGTTCGGTGAGCGTGATGGCCAACGCGCTGCTGCTGCGGCGCTGGCGGCCGCAGGGAGACAATCGGGACCCCGGCCACAGCACCTGACGACGAACGCCATGCCCACCCTCGCCCGGCCCCTGGGCCACATCCACGCCGTCCTGCGCGCCGCTGCGGTGCCCTGCGCGCACCTGGACGGCCGCCCCGGCGGCCTGAGCGCCATCGCCAAGCAGGCCACGCCAGAGCCGGTGCGCGTCGGCCCGCTCGGGCTCGAAGGCGACGAGCAGGGCGACCGGCGCGTGCACGGCGGCCCCGAAAAGGCCGTGCACCACTATGCCCGGGAGCACTACGGCGCGTGGCGCGGCGAACTCGGGCCGCTGCCGGCGCTCGAAGCGCCCGGCGCCTTCGGCGAGAACCTCTCCACCACCGGGGTCACGGAAGCCACGGTGTGCTGGGGCGACAGGGTGCGCGCCGGCACCGCCCTGCTCGAAGTCTCGCAAAGCCGCCAGCCCTGCTGGAAGCTGAACGCGCGCTTTCGCGTCGCCGACATGGCGGCGCGGGTGCAGCAGACCGGCCGCACCGGCTGGTACTACCGCGTGCTGGAGCCCGGCACGGTGCAGGCAGGAGACAGGCTTACCCTCATCGAGCGCCCGCACCCCGAATGGCCGCTGGCGCGGGTCATCGGGGTGCTTTATGAACGCACGCTCGAGCCCGGGCTGCTGCGCGAACTCGCGCGCCTGCGGCTGCCCGACTCGTGGCAGGCGCTGGTGCACCGCCGCCTGGAGCAGCACGCGGTGGAGGACTGGAGCCGCCGCATCGACGGCTGACGCGTGCCGCCCGCGTGGCAAGCCGCGCAATTGCTGCTACGCTTGCCGCCATGCGCGTGCGCTATGGATGCATCCTCGGCCTGTCGCTGCTGCTGGCGGCCTGCGGCACCGCCCCTCCGGCCACCACGCCGGGCACGGCAGCCGGCTCCCGCCTCTCCGACGAACAGGCGAGCAGCATCGCGATCCACGCGCTGGGCCTCGTGGGCACGCCCTACCGCTGGGGCGGCAACACGCCCGACAGCGGCTTCGACTGCAGCGGCCTGATCGGCTACGTCTACCAGAACGGCACCGGCACCGCGCCGCCGCGCACGGTGGCGCAGCTCGACGGTTTCGGCGCGCAGGTGCAGCCGGACGAGCTGCGCACCGGCGACCTGGTGCTGTTCGGCCGCTCGCGCCCGACGCACGCCGGCATCTACGTGGGGCAGGGCCGGTTCGTGCACGCGCCCTCCAGTGGCGGCACGGTACGCCTGGACCGGCTCGACGGCCCCTACTGGTCGCGCCAGGTCGCGCACTTCCGCCGGCCCTGACTTCGCGTCATACGGGTTTGCAATCAACAAGAGAACAAGGCGCGAAGCCGCAGACAGTACACGCAGTACGGCAAGGCGAAGCAACGCCGTTATCTTTTGATTGCGAAGTCGTATCAGAGGTGCACGGCGTAGCGCAGCTGCACGAAGTTCTGCCCCGGATTGGGCTCCTTGATACCGGCGTTGGAGACGTGCTGCACGCGCAGCACCACCTCCTGCTCGCGGCGCGCGCCCCAGCGCAGCCCCACGCCGATGTGCGACGCGAAATTGAACGCCGTGCTGAACTCCTTGCGCTGCGTGCGGTAGAGGCGGCTGGTCAGCGTCGCGCCGATGCCGCCCTCGAAGAACCACGCCGAGCGCCCGCCGTCGGGCGTCCAGCGCAGCGTGGGGGTCAGGCCCAGCAGCAGCAAGTCGCCGCGGTCCGGGCCGTCGTAGGCCCAGCGGCTCAGGTAGGCATCCCAATGGCCGGTCAGCGTGCCGCCGCCCAGCGGCACCAGCCACTGGCTCCAGGGCAGGGTGGCGCCCAGGGTGACGGTGCGGGTGTCACCCGAGGCGGATCCCCCCTGCACGTACAGCGACGCGGTGGCGGGCGGCTCCTGCGCCATCACCGCGGTGGTCAGCGCAGGCACGAGAAAAAAGGCGAACAGACGTGGCAGGGGCATTTGCGGACGGGTCGACGCGCTATCCATTGCGCGCTAGTCTAGTCCACGATGCATGGCCACGCGCGCCCGCCATCCGGCATCACGCCCCGGGCTGCGCGCCCCAGGCCGGATACCCGAAGCGGTGCCCGTCGCGACCCTGCCGGGGGCCCATGCGCTGGTCGTCGAAGACCTTTTGCTGCTCGGGCGTGAGCGCGGCATAGAAGGTCTTGACCGCGTCGCCGCGGCGGTCGGCCTCGGCTGCGCGCTGCTCGCGCAGGGCGCGCATGCGGTCGATCCGCTCCGGCGTCGTCAGCTTGCGCATGTCGGCCCGATCGAGCCGCGCATGGCGGCTGGGCTGCATCGCCTGCTGGAACGCGTCCCACGCCGGCTGCTGCGCGGCGGTGAGCTGCAGCTTCTGCCGGAGCGCCTCGGCGCGCTCGGCGCGTTTCTTCTGCCACTGTTCCTGGTTCATGTGCTTGCCGTGCATGCGCTGGTGGCGCGGTGCCGGCGCGGCGCCCGATTCGGCCGCCGCGGCCGTCCCGGCGGCGGGCGCGGCGCCGGCGCTCACACCGCCCAGGGCCAGCAGGGCGGCGGCAACGGCGGCAAGCAAGGTGCTCTTGCGGTTTTTCATGGTGACTTCCTTTCGCGGGAGGTTGACGATGGGGCCAGTGTCGACGCGCCATGTATCGCCGCGATGAGCCGGTGCTGCAGGTGTGTAAAGTTGCGGAAATTTTCCGCATCCCGTGCGGCAATATTCAACAACAAATCAGCCTTTTGCGCTTGTCTGGCAAGCGCTGGCAGCTATCAATTCGATTATTTCCCGTGTTCAAGAACCTCATCGTCTATCGCATCGCGCCGTCCTGGCAGCCCGATCTCTCGCTGCTGCAGCAGGCCCTCGAGGCCAGCCCCTTCGTCGAATGCGGCGCCACGCAGGAGCAGTCCGGCGGCTGGGTGGCGCCGCGCGGCGAGCAGCACGGGCTGCTGGCCGAAAGCGTGGGCGGGCAGTGGGTGCTGCGCTTTCGCACCGAAAAGCGCGTGCTGCCCGGGGCCGTCGTCGCCCGGCGCGTCGAGGAAAAGGTGCGGCAGATCACGCAGCAAAGCGGCCGCACCCCGGGACGCAAGGAACGGCGCGACCTGAAGGACGAGGCGCGCCTGGACCTGCTGCCGCAGGCCTTCACGCAGCAGCACGGCGTCGACGTCTGGATCGACCCCGAGGCGCGGCTGCTGCTCGTTGCCAGCAGCAGCCAGACGCGCGCCGACGCGATCACCACCGCGCTGGTCGAGGCGCTCCAGGGGCTCTCGCTCGCGCTGCTCGACACCCGCACCAGCCCGCAGGCAGCGATGAGCGCCTGGCTGCTGGCGCAGGAAGCACCCGCGGGCTTTTCCATCGACAACGAGTGCGAGCTCAAGGCCGCCGAGGGCGACAAGGCCGTGGTGCGCTACGCGCGCCACCCGCTGGACATCGCCGAGGTGCCCGAGCACATCCGCGCGGGCAAGCTGCCCACGCGCCTGGCCATGACCTGGCAGGGCCGCGTGAGCTTCGTGCTCACCGAGGGGCTGCAGCTGCGCCGCGTCGCGCTGCTGGAGACCGAGCAGCAGGAGCGCCAGCGCGGCGACGGCGACTTCGACGCCGACGTGGCGCTCGCCACCGGCGAGCTGCGCCAGATGCTGCCAGACGTGATCGCCGCGCTCGGCGGCGAGCAAGCCCGCACGTGATGCCATGGCGCTGAACGCGGTCTGGGTCGGTTTCTTCCTCGTCGCGTTCATCGCCGCCTGCGTGCGCTGGGCGCTGGGCGACGCGGAGATCTTCCAGCAGCTGCTCGCGGCGATGTTCGACGGCGCGCGCTCGGGCTTCGAGATTTCGCTCGGCCTGGCCGGCATCATGGCGCTGTGGCTGGGCCTCATGCGCATCGGTGAAAAGGCCGGGATGGTGGACCTGCTGGCGCGCCTGGCGCGGCCGCTGCTCGCGCGCCTGTTCCCCGCAGTGCCCGCGGGCCACCCGGCGCAGGGCGCGATGACGCTCAACATCTCGGCCAACCTGCTTGGGCTGGACAACGCCGCCACGCCGCTGGGCCTGACTGCGATGAAGGAGCTGCAGACGCTCAACCGCGAAGCGCCGGGCAGCGCGAGCGACGCGCAGATCATGTTCGTCGTGATGAACACCGCCGGGCTCACGCTGATCCCCACCTCGGTGATCGCGATCCGCCAGAGCGTGGCGCTGCAGCAGGGCCTCACCAGCGGCTTCAACGCCGCCGACATCTTCCTGCCCACGCTCATCGCCACCTTCATCGGCCTGCTCGCCGGCGTGCTGGCGGTGGCCGTGGCGCAGCGCCTGCCGCTGTGGCGCGCGCGCCTGCTGCTGCCGGTGCTGGCCGTAGCCGGCGTGCTGCTGGGCGCGGTGGCCCTGCTCGCCCGCCTGCCGGCCGAGCAGGCCGCGCGCATCGCGGGCACCACCGGCGCCGCGGTCATCCTCGCCATCGTCGCGCTGTTCCTGCTGGCGGGCGTGTGGCGGCGCATCGACGTGTACGACGCCTTCATCGACGGCGCACGCTCGGGCTTCGACGTAGCGGTGCAGATCGTGCCCTACCTCGTCGCCATCCTGGTCGCGATCGGCGCGTTCCGCGCCTCGGGCGCCATGGACGCCGCCATGGCGGCACTGGGCACGGGCGTCGCCGCGCTGGGCCTGGACACCAGCTTCCTGCCCGCGCTGCCCGTCGGCCTGATGAAGGTGCTCTCGGGCGCCGGCGCGCGCGGGCTGATGATCGACGTGCTGCAGACCCACGGCGTCGATTCCTTCGCCGGGCGGCTCGCCAGCATCATCCAGGGCTCGACGGAAACCACCTTCTACGTGCTCGCGGTGTACTTCGGCAGCGTCGGCGTGAAGCACACGCGCCACGCCCTGGCCTGCGCACTGCTGGCCGACGCCGTCGGCCTGGTGGCGGCCATCGCCGTCGGCTACGCGATGCTGCGCTGATCAGCCCCGCTCGAGCACCACCAGCGGCGCGCGCGGCACGTCCGTCTTGCCAGTGATCGGCGGCTTGGGCAGCGCGTCGCTGCCGGGCACGATCGTGAACACGTGCTCCAGCGTGTACCAGGCGCCCTGCACGTCGGGCGCGGGGGGCGTGCCGCCCTCGTGCCTGACGTAGTGCCCGACCAGCGCGGCCGTCACGCCGAACTGCGCGTCGGTTTCCAGGTGCGGGTCGTCCCCCGAGTAGAGCTGCGAGAACTGCGCCTTGTAGCCCGGCTTGCGGATCAGGAAGTGGATGTGCGCCGGGCGCATGTTGTGCCGCCCCTGCGCGCGGATCAGCGCGCCGACCGGGCCGTCCACCGGTATCGGATAGCCAGAGGGCTTGACGGTGCGCAGGCGCACGCAGCCCTGCGCATCCGAGCGGAAGCTGCCGCGCAGGTTCATGTCCGCCTGGTCGCGGTCCTGGTTCTCGTAGTAGCCCTCGCCCGAAGCCTGCCAGACCTGGACCTCCGCGTCGGCGACCGGCCGGCCGGCCTGGTCGCGGATCCAGACGGTGACGAACACCGGCTCGCCCGGCACCGGCGAACGCACGATCGAGCCGCCCTGCGGCATGGCCGGCGAGCCCTCGCGCCAGAACGGGCCCATCAGGTTGGCCGTGCTGCGGTGCTGCCCATCGCCGTTGTTCTGCAGGCACACCAGCGCCGAAACGCCGAGCGAGCCCGCTGCCAGCACCACCTCGTTGTGCGAGGCGTCGGTGCGCCGGCCGGCCTCGGCGATCAGCGCGCAGACGCGGCCGAACTCGGCCTCGGTCAGCCCGCTCTCGCGCACGAACGCATGCAGGTGGCGCACGGCGCAGTCGAGCAGGGTGCGCAGGCGGGGATCGTGCGTGCGTTGCACCTCGGCGAGCACGGCTTCGGTGATCTGGGAGGGGGTTTCGATGACCATGGGCATGTTTCCTGGCGTAGCAGAGCCTGGCGGAATGTTGCCGCGATTGCCAGATTGATTCTCAAAAGAGTATTTGAAGATGGTAGTAGCAATAGGGCTCCCCGTGTTTCTGGGACAACCCGGTTTTTTGCCATGCTGGCAGGCACTTGGCGGTCTGACAACCGGGTGTTTGCGGGGCTCTTGCGCTGTCCCGGTCGTGGGGACAATTGCATGGGACAGGCTCGGGTTGTGGATAACCGGCCGGTTGTCCCGCGCTGCTCCATGGTTTATCCACAGCCCGGTACGGCAGCGCCGGCCGAGCCGCGGTAATCGGTTTCCCTGCCCTCGGGCTTACACCCGCTCGAAGATCGCAGCGATGCCCTGGCCGCCGCCGATGCACATGGTCACGAGCGCGTAGCGCCCGCCGGTGCGGTGCAGCTCGGCGATGGCCTTGGTGGTGATGATCGCGCCGGTGGCGCCCACGGGGTGGCCGAGCGAGATGCCCGAGCCGTTGGGGTTGACCCTGGCGGGGTCCATGCCGAGTTCCTGGATCACGGCGCAGGCCTGCGCGGCGAAGGCTTCGTTGGCTTCGATTACGTCGATGTCCGCGAGCTTGATGCCGGTGCGCTTGAGGACCATCTGCGTGGCCGGCACCGGGCCGATGCCCATGTAGGCCGGATCGACCCCGGCGTGCGCGTAGCCCACGAGGCGCGCCAGGGGCTTGACGCCCAGGGCCTGCACGCGGTCGCCGCCGACCAGCACCACGGCGCCGGCGCCGTCGTTGATGCCCGAGGCGTTGCCCGCGGTCACCGTACCGCCTTCCTTCTTGAACACCGGCTTCATGCCCGAGAGCGACTGCACGGTGGTGTCGGCGCGCACGTGCTCGTCGGTGTCGAACAGCACCGTGCCCTTGCGCGTCTTGATCTCGATCGGGACGATCTGCGCCTTGAAGTGGCCGGCCGCGACGGCGGCGGCGGCGCGCCGGTGGCTCTCGGCGGCGAGCTGGTCCTGCATCTCGCGGCTGATCCTGTAGCGCTCGGCCACGTTCTCGGCCGTCACGCCCATGTGCAGCTTCTGCCACGGGTCGTGCAGGATGCCGATCATGTAGTCGACGAGCTTGGCGTCGCCCATGCGCGTGCCCCAGCGGGCGGCGGTGTCGAAGAACGGCCCGCGGCTCATGGATTCGGAGCCGGCGCCCACGGCCGCGTCGCAGTCGCCCAGCTGGATCGCCTGCGCCGCCGAGACGATGGCCTGCAGGCCCGAGCCGCAGAGGCGGTTGACGTTGAACGCCGGGGTCTCGATCGGGCAGCCGGCGTCGATCGCCGCGACGCGCGAGAGGTAGGCGTCGCGCACGTCGGTCGGGATCACGTTGCCCATCACCACGTGGCCCACGGCCTTGGGGTCGATGCCGGCGCGTTCCATCGCGGTCTTGACCACGGTGGTGGCCAGTTGCGTGTTGGGCACGTCTTTCAGTGCGCCGCCAAAGCCGCCGATAGCGGTGCGGGCGGTGCCGACGACGAAGACATCACGGGTGGACATGGGGCTTCCTTTGGATGGAGGTTTGCAAACCGGGTAGTTTCGCTCAACCCGCCCCGCGCATCTGCCACGCGTGCGACTGGCCTCACCGGCCCTGGAACCGCGCGGCGCGCTTTTCGAGGAAGGCCGCGATGCCCTCGGGCAGGTCGGCGGTCTGCGTGCAGGCCTCGAAGCATGCGGCCTCGGCCTGCAGCGCGGCGCGCAGGTCGCGGTCGAGGCCCGCGCGCATCAGGCGGCGCATGTGGCCGTAGGCGATGGTCGGCCCGCCCGCCAGGCGGCTGGCCAGCGCCTGCGTGGCGGCTTCCAGCTCGTCGGCCGGCAGCACGCGGTTGACCAGCCCCAGGCGCAGCGCCTCGTCGGCGTCGAAATCGTCGCTCAGCAGCGCGATCTCCAGCGCCTTGCGCAGCCCCACGAGGCGCGGCAGCGACCAGGAGGCGCCGACGTCGCAGTTGGTGCCGAGCTTGATGTAGGCGAGGTTGAAGCGCGTCTTCTGCGCCGCCAGCACGAAGTCGCAGACCAGCATCAGCGACAGGCCGCCGCCCGCGGCCACGCCGTGTACCTGCGCAATCACCGGGGCGTCCAGGCCGTGCAGGATCAGCACCGCCTCGTTCAGTGCGTCGAGCAGGGTGCGCACCGTCTCGCGCGGGGCCGCGCGCATCGCCGCCAGGTCGCCCCCGGCGATGAAGGCCCGGCCGCTGCCCTTGAGCACGACGGCGCGCACGCCCTTGTCGCCGGCAATGCCGCGCAGCGCCGCGAGCAGGGCCTGCGAGGTGGGTACGTCCAGGGCGTTGAGCGCCTCGGGGCGGTTGAACCGCAGGGTGGCGACGGGGCCGTCGCGCATGAGGATCAGCGGGGATGCATCGGACATGGGTTCTCCTGAAAGAAGAGCTGCCAGCGCTTGATGGGAAAGCGCTGGAGCCTTATTTGATACCTGTTCCGCATTCAGCCCGCCTGCGCCGATGCGGGCAGGCCGAAGCAATGGTCGAACACCCAGTTGAAGACGTAGGTGTAGACGAGGAAGAACAGCACCAGCGCGGCCTCCATCACCAGCGCCTCCCACAGGCCGACGTCGAACCACCAGGCCATCAGCGGGATCAGGATCAGCGCCAGGCCCCCTTCGAAGCCGATCGCGTGCGCCACGCGGCGCGCCGTCGAGCGGCCCTTGACCGTCTGGCGCGCCTCCCACCATTCGAACGCGCTGTTGAAGCCGACGTTCCAGACCACCGCGATGGCCGAGGCGGCCACCGCCATCGCGCCGGACTCGCCCGGCGGCTGGCCGATCGCGACGAACAGCAGGCCCGAGGCGACGATGGCGATGATTTCGTAGATGGTGACGTAGATCACCCGGCGCCAGGGCCCCTGCAGGCCGGTGGCGTGGCGTGGTGTGGACATCGGGCGAGTATAGAAAACCGGGCCTGGTGCTGCCGGCGCCCGTACACTGGTCGGCCTTTGACGAAAGCTTTCTCGATGCCAACGCGCTGCACTCTGGTGGGCATGCCGGGTTCCGGCAAATCGACGGTCGGGCGCCACCTGGCACGCCGCCTGAACCTGCCGTTCGTGGACATGGACCAGCGCCTGGAGCGGCTGCTGGGCGCCAGCGTCCGCGCCTATTTCGCGGAGCATGGCGAGGCGGCGTTTCGCGACCGCGAGGCCGCGCTGCTGGCCGAACTGGCGGGCGGGGCGGACGACATGGTGCTGTCCACCGGCGGCGGCGCGGTGCTGGCCGAAGGCAACCGCCGGCTGCTGCGCGCCGCCTGCGCGCCGGTGTTCTACCTGCGCGCCTCGCCGGACGAGATCTTTCGCCGCCTGCGCCACGACCAGAAGCGCCCGCTGCTGCAGGTGGCCAACCCGTTGGAGCGCCTGCGCGAGCTCTACCGCGAGCGCGATCCGCTGTACCGCGAGACGGCGCACTACGTGATCGAGGCGCGCCGGCCGACGGTGAACCTGCTGGTCAACATGGTGCAGATGCAGCTGGAGATGGCCGCTTCGGCGGCGGACTGACCGGGCCCGCGCGCGCCGCCCCTAGGAGCCTGGGCGGCAGAAGCTGCGCCGGCTGCAACGCGCGAGAAAACGGTCCATCGCGGTGCTCCCAACGGCGCCCATAGCTCGGCTATGGGCTTGTCGGTATCACCACGCTGTCCTCGTTTTTCGCACGTTTCGCTT
>CAUJIM010000023.1 GCA_963205335.1 Pseudomonadota bacterium | reverse complement strand
CGGCTCTCCTCCATGTCGATGAAGTCGACGACGATCAGGCCGCCCAGGTCGCGCAGCCGCATCTGGCGCGCGATCTCGTCGGCGGCCTCGAGGTTGGTGCGGGTGGCGGTCTCCTCGATGTCGGTGCCGCGCGTGGCGCGTGCCGAGTTCACGTCCACCGAGACCAGGGCCTCGGTGTGGTCGATGACGATGGCGCCGCCGCTGGGCAGGTTGACGGTGCGGCTGAACGCGGTCTCGATCTGGTGCTCGATCTGAAAGCGCGAAAACAGCGGCGCGTCGTCGCGGTAGCGCTTCACCCTGGCCGCATGCTCGGGCATGACGTGGCTCATGAACTGCTGCGCCTGCTCGTAGATGTCGTCGGTGTCGATCAGGATGTCGCCGATGTCGCCGTTGAAGTAGTCGCGGATGGCGCGGATCACCAGGCTCGACTCCTGGTAGATCAGGAACGCGCCCTTGCCGGCCTTGGCCGCACCGTCGATCGCCGACCACAGCTTGAGCAGGTAGTTCAGGTCCCACTGCAGCTCGGGCGCGCTGCGGCCGATGCCGGCGGTGCGCGCGATGATGGACATGCCCTTGGGGTATTCGAGCTGGTCCATCGCCTCCTTGAGCTCGGCGCGGTCCTCGCCCTCGATGCGCCGGCTCACGCCGCCGCCGCGCGGGTTGTTGGGCATCAGCACCACGTAGCGGCCGGCCAGGCTGATGAAGGTGGTCAGCGCCGCGCCCTTGTTGCCGCGCTCTTCCTTCTCGACCTGGACGATGAGCTCCTGGCCCTCCTTGATCACGTCCTGGATCCTGGCCTGGCTGGGCGCGGTGCCCTCGGCGAAGTACTGCTTGGAGATCTCCTTGAACGGCAGGAAGCCGTGGCGGTCCTCGCCGTAGTCGACGAAGCAGGCTTCGAGGCTGGGCTCGACGCGCGTGACCACGGCCTTGTAGATGTTGCCCTTGCGCTGCTCGCGCCCTTCGATCTCGATCTCGTAGTCCAGCAGCTTCTGGCCGTCCACGATGGCCAGGCGGCGCTCTTCGGGCTGCGTGGCGTTGATGAGCATCCGTTTCATGATGCGTGTCCTTCGTTCAACACAGGGTCGGCGCGCGGCGTCTTGCCAGGCGCAAACCTCGACAGGCCCCGCGCGAACGGGGCCACAAATGCCAGGGCTGGCGTGTCGAAACGAGAAGGAATGCCGTGCTCAGGCCTGGCCGTGCGGTGCCAGACCGCGCGGCCGCCAGGGTGGGGCGAGGATGGGGGCGAGGGGGGCGGGGGCTTGTCTTGCTACATGGATGGTAGCTGCCAGCACCCGTCTGGTGGGCGCTGGAGGCGTATTTTGTGTGCAAGGCACGAGCTCGCGCTCCTGCCAGTGCGACACGATCCACGCCAAGAAGACCCACATGATTTCGCTTTGATCCGCCAGCGCGGCCGCCCGGTGAGGGGCGGCTGCCGGCTTGAATTCCGTATGCTGTGTTTCGATGCGTCAGCCCGCCGGGCGCTGTGCGCTTTGCATGTGCGCGACGCCCGGTGGCATCAACCGGGCTGCGCGACGGGTTGGACGGCAGGCCACTAAACTCGAAGCCCTTCAATCACTTACACACTCTTCGCGCAGGTGACATCCATTATAGGGGGCAAACCGCGTCCTGCCCCGGCCGCCCGCCAGCTGCTGGTGGATGCCGAATCGGCCGGCCAGCGGCTGGACAACTTCCTGCTGCGCCACCTGAAGGGCGTACCCAAGACGCACGTCTACCGCATCATCCGCAGCGGCGAGGTGCGCGTCAACCGGGGCCGCAGCAGCGCCGACGCGCGCGTGGCCGAGGGCGACCTGGTGCGCCTGCCGCCGGTGCGCGTGGCCGACGGGCCGGCCGCGCAGGCCCCGGCGCCGGCGCGCGAATTCCCCATCCTGCTCGAGGACGAGCACCTGCTGGCGATCGACAAGCCCGCGGGCGTCGCGGTGCACGGCGGCAGCGGCGTGAGCTTCGGCGTGATCGAGCAGCTGCGCCGCGCCCGGCCGCAGGCGAAGTTCCTGGAGCTGGTGCACCGGCTGGACCGCGAGACCTCGGGCATCCTGCTGGTGGCCAGGCGCCGTTCGGCGCTCACCCGGCTGCAGGACCAGTTCCGCGAGCGGGCGACGGGCAAGACCTACCTGGCGCTCGTCGCCGGCGACTGGCCCGCGAACCGCAAGGTGATCGACCAGCCGCTGCGCAAGTACCTGCAGCCCGATGGCGAGCGGCGCGTGCGCGTGACCACGCCCCAGGATCCCGATGGCATGCGCGCCGTCACCCTGGTCAGGGTGCGCAGCCGGATCCCGCCGCGCCCGCTGCAGGGCCTGCCGGCCATGAGCCTGCTGGAAGTCACCATCAGGACCGGGCGCACGCACCAGATCCGGGTGCATCTGGCCAGCTGCGGCCAGCCCATCGCCGGCGACGACAAGTACGGCGACTTCGAGCTGAACAAGCGCTTGCAAAAGCATGGCCTGAAACGCATGTTCCTGCACGCCTGGAGGCTACAGTTCGACCATCCCGCGAGCGGCGGGCGCATCGAGCTGCATGCCGAGCTGCCGCCCGAGCTGGCCGCCTTCGTTGCCGGAGTTCACTGAATGACCACCGTTTCCCGCCGTTTCGACCTGATCGCCTTCGACTGGGACGGCACGCTGTTCGATTCCACCCGGCTCATCGTGCGCTGCATCCAGGCGGCGGTGCGCGACGTGGGCGGCGCCGTGCCGAGCGACGAAGCCGCGGCCTGGGTCATCGGCATGGCGCTGCCGCAGGCCCTGGCGCGCGCCGCGCCCGACGTGCCGCGCGAGAAATACGGGCAGCTGGTGGAACGCTACCGCGTGCACTACGTCCAGCACCAGGACGACCTGACGCTGTTCGACGGCGTGCTGCCCATGCTCCAGCGCCTGCACGGCAACGGCCACTGGCTCGCCGTGGCCACCGGCAAGAGCCGCCGCGGGCTGGACCAGGCGTTGGCCAGCGTGCAGCTGCGCGGGGTGTTCGACGCCTCGCGCACCGCCGACGAGACCGCCGGCAAGCCGCACCCGCTGATGCTGCAGGAGCTGATGGCCGAGTTCGACCTGCCGCCCGAGCGCGTGCTGATGGTGGGCGACACCACGCACGACCTGGAGATGGCGCGCGCCGCGGGCTGCGCTAGCGTGGCCGTGGGCTACGGGGCGCATGGCACGGAGGACTTCGCGGCGCTCGGGCCCCTGTTCGTCGCGCCCTCGGTCGCGCGGCTGCAGCAGTGGCTCGCCGAGCACGCGTGATGTCCGGACTCGGTGGCGATCCGCCCGGCGAGCGCATCTTCCTGTGCGCCAGCGGCGACCTCGTCGATGGCGGCAAGGGCGTGGCGTTCGAGGTGTTCTGGCGCGGCGAGGCGCTGCGCGCGTTCGCCGTGCGCCACCGTGGCCGGGTGCAGGCCTACATCAATCGCTGCACCCACGTCTGGACCGAGCTGGACTACCGCGAAGGGCATTTTTTCGACGCGACCGGCGAGCTGCTCGTCTGCGCCACGCACGGCGCGCTGTTCGAACCGGCCACCGGCTGCTGCGTGGGCGGGCCGGGCAGGGGCCCGCTGCAAAAGATCCGGACCACCGAAGAGGACGGCAGGGTCTACTGGCATACTGCCCCGCTGCTGCAACCGCAAAACGCGTGACACCATGACCGACCCGAGTCGCCCCGAATCCGTGGATCCGGGGTCAAGATCGCCTGTAACGCCCGACCTGTGGGCGCAAGCAGCTACTGAAGCAGGAGCAAAATCGTCGGCGAAAGAACCCGGCCCGGGCTGGGAGCGCGAAGTGCTGGAGAAGCTCGTGCTCGCCACCGTGGCCGAGCAGCGCGCCGCGCGGCGCTGGCGCATCTTCTGGCGCCTGCTGTGGCTGGCGTTCATCGGCGCCATCGCCTGGGGGGTGTTTTCGCGCGATCTCACGGGCGTTGCCAAGAGCACGCCGCACACCGCGGTGATCGACGTCAAGGGCGAGATCGCGGCCGACGCGCAGGCGAGCGCCGATGCCGTCGTCACCGCGATGCGCAGCGCGTTCGAGGACCCCGGCGCGCAGGCCGTGGTGCTGCTGATCAACTCGCCCGGCGGCAGCCCGGTGCAGGCCGGCATCATCAACGACGAGATCGTGCGCCTGCGCGCCAAGTACGACAAGCCGCTGTATGCGGTGGTCGAGGAAACCTGCGCCTCGGCCGCGTACTACATCGCGTCGGCGGCGGATGACATCTTCGTGGACAAGGCCAGCGTCGTCGGCAGCATCGGCGTGCTGATGGACGGTTTCGGCTTCACCGGGGCGATGGAGAAGATCGGCATCGAGAGGCGCCTGCTGACCGCGGGGGAGAACAAGGGCTTCCTCGATCCCTTCAGCCCCATGTCGGCGGAGCAGCGCGGCTATGCGCAGCGGATGCTCGAGCAGATCCACCAGCAGTTCATCGAGGTGGTGAAAAAGGGCCGGGGCGAGCGCCTGAAGATCACGCCCGAGACCTTCAGCGGCCTGTTCTGGACCGGCCAGCAGGCGGTGGAGATGGGCTTGGCCGACGAGCTGGGCAGCCTGGACTACGTGGCGCGCGAGGTGGTCAAGGCCGAGGAACTGGTCGACTACACCCAGCGCGACAACGTCGCCGAGCGCCTGGCGCGCAAGTTCGGCGCCGCCGTGGGCGTGGGCGCCATGAAGGCGCTGGCCGCGCTGCAGGTGCCGCGGCTGCGTTAACTGCCGGTACCGCCGCCGGCCTTGCGCTGGCGCGAGCCGTCCTCCAGCAGCACGTCGTCGGCCAGCAGGCGGCCGCTCTCGTCCCACTCCCTGCGCGTCTGCAGCCGTGTGCGGCCACGCGCGTCGGGCTCGCCGTAGCCCTCCTCGAGGGCGGTGCGGCCGTTGGCGTGGAAGTACTGCTGCGCGCCCGTGGGCCGCTGGTCGGCCGTGAGCCGCTCGCGCCGGGTGATGCGCCCGTCATCGTCGTAGAGCTCGCGCAGGATGCGCGCGGCGGGCCCTTCGCCCGCGAGCGCGGTGCGTTCGCGCAGCGCGCCGTTGAGGTACCAGCGCTCCACCAGCGTCTCGCGCCCCGCGGCATGGCTGCGCTGCTCCACGAGCTGGCCCGACGCACCCCACCGCCGCGCCTGCGCGAGCGCGCCGCTGCGCTGGGGCAGGGCGCGGTCGTCGGCCTCGTAGATGCGTTCCTCGCGCAGCACGGCCTTGCCTCCTTCGCCGCTGTAGCGGCGGTGTACGCGGCGGCCGTGCTCGAACAGCATCTGCGCGGCCAGCAGGCCGTCCGTGTCCCATTCGGTGCTGGCCAGCAGCCGGCCCTGGTCGTAGCGCATCTGCGCGGCCCTGGCGCCCGAAGAGGTGTACAGCACCGTCTCCACCGCGCCGCCGAAGCCGCAGAGCCCGCGGTCCTCGGGCAGCACGCTCGCGGGCGGGCACATCAGCCGCGTGGGCTGGCCGGCGGCGTTGTATTCCACGGAGAACTGCTCGCGCCCGTCGGCATGGAACGCGAGGCGCTGCAGCTTCCCCTGCTCGGTGAAACTGCGCACCGGTCCCTGCGTGCGCCCGTTCTCGGCGAACTCCTCGCGCCGCAACTGGCCGTTGGGCCAGAACGTGGCCTCGCGGCCCTGGCCGTTGCCGCGCTCGTTCACGTGGCGCTCGCGCTGCAGGCGGCCTTCGCGGTCGTAGAAGCGCTCCAGCCCCAGGTACTTGCCGCTGCGCAATTCCTGTTCGCGCTGCAGCCGGCCCGTGTCCTCGTCGCGGCAGCGCAGCAGGCCTGTCAGGCTGGCGGTCTCCGCGCCGTTGGACGGGTTCACGGGTTTGCCGTTCATTTCACAGCGAATAATGGCTCCAGCGCTTGTGCAGCAAGCAGTAGCAGCTATTAAAAGAAGAGTTCTGTGCAGATCGGGCATGGTGGTCAGCGCCCGATGGCGAATACCACGGGCGTGCGGTTGTCGGGCGGCGCGTTCTGCTGGCGCCACTGGCGCACGGCGCGGCTTTCCACGCGCGACGGGGTGAGCGTGAGGCCCGCGGCGATGGCCAGCCGCGTGTTCGGCTGCAGGTGTTGCAGCAGCGCCTGCCACAGCGCGGCGTTGCGGTAGGGCGTCTCGATGAAAAGCTGCGTCTGGCCTTGGTTGAGCGCCAGCGCCTCCAGCGCGCGCAGGCGCTGGGCGCGCTCGCCCGCGTCCTGCGGCAGGTAGCCGACGAAGGCGAAGTTCTGCCCGTTCAGGCCGCTGGCGGCCAGCGCCAGCAGCAGCGATACCGGGCCCACGAGCGGCACCACCGGCGCGCCCGCCTCGTGCGCGGCGCGCACCACGGAGCTGCCGGGGTCGGCCACGGCGGGCATGCCGGCTTCGCTGACCAGGCCCATGTCGTGCCCCGCCAGCAGGGGCGCGATGAGCGGCGCGGCGTTGAACTGGCCGTCGTGGTCGCCCTTCTTGTGCACTGCGCGCGGCAGCTCGACGATGTGCTGCTCTTGCAGCGGAGCGGCCAGGGGGTGCAGCGCGGCTATGCGTTTCAAGTAGGCGCGGCAGCTCCTGGCGTTCTCGCAGACCCAGTGGGTGAGCTGCGCGGCCCGGCGCAGCGTGCCTTCGGGCAGCACCTCGGCGAGCGCCACTTCCTCGTCGCAGCCGAAATCGAGCGGCGCGGGCACCAGGTAGAGCGTGCCGCTCATGGCACGGTCATTCCGGCCGCGCGCAGCATGCGGCAGGTGCGGATCAGCGGCAGGCCGACGAGGGCCGTGGGGTCGTCGCTTTCGATCGACTCCAGCAGCGCGATGCCCAGGCCCTCGCTCCTGGCGCTGCCGGCGCAGTCGTAGGGTTCTTCCGCGCGCAGGTAGCGCTCGATCTCGGCGTCCGACAGGTCGCGCAAGCGCACGCGCACCGGGGCCAGGTCCACCTGCGCGAAGCCGGTGGCCTGGCAGACCACGGACACCGCGGTGTGGAACACCACCACCTGCCCGCGCATGCGCCGCAGCTGCGCCGTGGCGCGCTCGTGCGTGCCCGGCTTGCCCAGCGGCTCGCCCGCCAGATCGGCCACCTGGTCGGAGCCGATCACCAGCGCCCCGGGGTGCAGCGCCGCCACGGCCCGCGCCTTGGCCTGCGCCAGGCGCAGCGCCAGGGCCCGCGGCGCCTCGCCGGGCCGCGGCGTTTCGTCCACATCGGGGGCGGCCACGTCGAACGGCAGCCCCAGGCGCGCCAGCAGTTCGCGCCGGTAGCGCGAGGTGGAACCGAGGATCAGCGGGTGTGGCGGGGCAGCGACTTGCGGCATGCGGTGATTCTCTTACACTGCCCGCCATGACCAAGGAGCATTCCCCGGACCGACTCGACGTGAAGGCCTTCGCGCAGGCCCGCGGTCGCCTTTCCGGCCACGATTCGCTGCTCAAGTACAAGCGCCTGGCGGAAATGGCGCAGCACCTGCATCCCGACCTCTACGTGGACTGGAGCGCCGACGGCGAACTGCGCGACGGCCTGGACGGCGGCCCGCAACCCTGGCTGCACCTGAAGGCGCAGGCGACGTTCCCGGTGGTGTGCCAGCGCTGCCTCCAGCCGATGGACGTGCCGCTGCAGGTGGACCGGTCGTTCCGCTTCGTGCAGGACGAGGCCGCGGCCGAGGCGCTCGACGGCGAGAGCGAGGAGGACCTGCTGGCGCTCTCGCGCGAATTCCGCCTGCGCGAACTCGTCGAGGACGAGCTGCTGATGGCGCTGCCGCTGGTGCCGCGCCATGCGCACTGCCCGCAGCCCGTGAAGATGTCGGTGGGCGAGGAGGAGCTGAAGGAGGCCGAAGTCCCGGTCAACAACCCCTTCGCCGCGCTCGCCGGCCTGCCCCCGCACAAGCCGAAACACTGACTTCATTTATAATCGCGGGCTTCGCGCGAGTCCGCCTTGTACGTGTCTTTGATGGGCTGAACGCGTTCGCTTCCATTTTCAAGACTGATCAGGAGCCCCCATGGCTGTCCAGCAAAACAAAAAGTCCCCGTCCAAGCGGGGCATGCACCGCTCGCACAATGCGTTGAAGAATCCCGGCACGGCGCTCGAGCCTACGACCGGCGAGGTGCACCTGCGCCACCACATCAGCCCCAACGGGTTTTACCGTGGCCGCCAGGTGATCAAGGCCAAGTCCGACGCCGACGTCTGAGCGCTGGCGACGCAGGTCGCGCCCGAGGGCCCGCGGCTACGTATCCCGTAGCGCGGGCCTTTGTCGTTGGGGCGCCCGTCGCCGGTGACACAATGGCCCGCTATTGGAGAAACGACAAGAAATGATCACGTTGGCTGTCGATTGCATGGGAGGCGACCACGGCCCGCAGGTCACGCTGCCCGCCTGCCGCCAGTTCCTGGACAGCCACCCCGAGGCGCGGCTTTTGCTGGTCGGCCGGCCGGATGCGCTGCGCGCCCTGGCGCATGAGCGCGCGCAGGTCGTGGCTGCCAGCGAGGTCGTCGGCATGGACGACGCCATCGAAGTGGCGCTGCGCAAGAAGAAGGATTCGTCGATGCGCGTGGCGATCCAGCAGGTCAAGGATGGCGCGGCGCAGGCGGCGGTGTCGGCCGGCAACACCGGGGCGCTGATGGCGATCGCGCGCTACCTGCTCAAGACGCTCGACGGCATCGACCGGCCCGCCATCGCCACGCAGATTCCCAACGCCAAAGGCGGCGCCACCACGGTGCTCGACCTGGGGGCCAACGTGGACTGCACGGCGGAGCATCTGCTGCAGTTCGGCGTGATGGGCTCGGCGCTGGTCTCGGCGCTCACCGGCGACCCGCGGCCCACCGTGGGCCTGCTCAACATCGGCGAGGAGGCGATCAAGGGCAGCGAGGAGATCAAGCGCGCCGGCGAACTGCTGCGCGAGGCTGCGTCGCGCGGCGACCTGAACTTCGTCGGCAACGTCGAGGGCAACGACATCTTCAAGGGCGCGGCCGACATCGTGGTCTGCGACGGCTTCGTCGGCAACGTGGCGCTCAAGACCATCGAGGGCCTGGCCTCGATGATCGGCGGCTTCATGAAAGAAGAGTTTTCGCGCAATATTTTCACGAAAATGGCCGCGATCGTCGCCTATCCGGTGCTTTCTGCGCTCAAGAGACGCATGGACCACAGGCGCTACAACGGTGCCGCGCTGCTCGGCCTGCGCGGGCTGGTGTTCAAGAGCCACGGTTCGGCCGATGCGCTGGCCTTCGAGCAGGCCCTTGCCCGCGCGTATGATGCGGCCCGCAACGACCTGCTCGAGCGCGTGCGCACGCAGGTCGTCCGCGCGGCGCCGTTGCTGGCTGCCGCGGATGTTCCGCCCGATACCGCGACCGCCTCGCCCGCCACCCGATGAGACGCTATTCCCGCATTGCTGGCACAGGCAGCTACCTGCCGCCGCGCCGAGTCACCAACGACGAGCTGGCCGCCGAACTGGCCCGGCGCGGCGTCGAGACCTCCGACGAATGGATCGTCGAGCGCACCGGCATCCATGCGCGCCATTTCGCCGCGCCGGAGGTGACGAGCAGCGACCTGGCGCTGCAGGCGGCGCGCCAGGCGCTCGAGGCGGCGGGCTGCGCGGCGCAGGACATCGACCTGATCGTCGTCGCCACGTCCACGCCGGACATGGTGTTTCCCTCCACCGCCACCATCCTGCAGCACAAGCTGGGCGTCTCCAACGGCTGCCCGGCGTTCGACGTGCAGGCGGTCTGCAGTGGCTTCGTCTACGCGCTGACGGTGGCCGACGCGATGGTGCAGACGGGCGCTGCGCGCTGCGCGCTGGTGGTCGGCGCCGAGGTGTTCAGCCGCATCCTCGACTTTTCCGACCGCACCACCTGCGTGCTGTTCGGCGACGGCGCCGGCGCGGTGGTGCTCAAGGCCTCGGATACGCCGGGGATCCTGGCGAGCGACCTGCATGCCGACGGCCAGCACGTCGGGCTGCTGTGCGTGCCGGGCCATGTCTCGGGCGGTGCCATCCTGGGCGATCCGCTGCTCAAGATGGACGGGCAGGCGGTGTTCAAGCTGGCCGTGGGCGTGCTCGAGAAAACCGCCCATGCGACGCTGCAGAAGGCCGGGATGTCCGAGTCCGAGGTGGACTGGCTGGTGCCGCACCAGGCCAACATCCGCATCATGCAGAGCACGGCGCGCCGGCTGCACCTGCCCATGGACAGGGTGGTCGTGACGGTGGGCGAGCATGGCAATACCTCGGCGGCGTCGATTCCGCTGGCGCTGGACCATGCGGTGCGTGCCGGGCAGATCAAGCCGGGCCAGAACGTCTTGCTCGAAGGCGTGGGAGGCGGTTTCACCTGGGGATCTTTGCTCCTGAAGATGTAGTTGCTTGCGCTTGATGGACAAGCGCTAGAGGCCGATTTCACTGGTATTTTCCCGATGGCAGTTCCTTTTGCATTCGTATTTCCCGGCCAGGGCTCCCAGTCCGTGGGCATGCTCGACGCCTGGGGCGACCACCCGGCCGTGGCCGAGACGCTGCGCGAGGCCTCGGACGCGCTCGGCCAGGACATGGCCGCGCTGATCCACGACGGCCCCAAGGAGGCGCTGGCGCTCACGACCAACACCCAGCCGGTCATGCTGGCGGCGGGCGTCGCGGCCTGGCGCGTCTGGTGCGCGGAGGGCGGCGCGCTGCCGCTGGCGCTCGCCGGGCATTCGCTGGGCGAGTATTCCGCGCTCGTGGCCGCGGGCGTGCTCACCCTGGCGCAGGCGGCGCCGCTGGTGCGCCTGCGCGCCCGGGCGATGCAGGAGGCGGTGCCGGTCGGCGCCGGGGCCATGGCGGCGATCCTGGGCCTGGCGGCCGAGCAGGTGATCGCCGTCTGCGCTCAGGCCACCGGGAGCTTCGGCGCGGGCTCCGCCGAGGTGGTGGAAGCGGTCAACTTCAACGACCCGGGGCAGACGGTGATCGCCGGAACCGCGGAGGGCGTGGCCAGGGGCTGCGAGCTGCTCAAGGCGGCGGGTGCCAAGCGGGCGCTGCCGCTGCCGGTGTCGGCGCCGTTCCATTCCAGCCTGATGAAGCCGGCCGCCGAAAAGCTCAGGGCGGCGCTGGCGGACCTGGCCCTGGGCCAGCCGCGGATTCCGGTGGTCAACAACGTGGACGTGGCGGTGCAGGAGAGCGCCGACGCGATCCGCGACGCGCTCTACCGCCAGGCCTTCGGCCCGGTGCGCTGGGTCGAGTGCGTGCAGGCGATCAAGGCGCGCGGCGCGAGCCACGTGATCGAGTGCGGCCCGGGCAAGGTGCTGGCGGGAATGGTCAAGCGCATCGATGCCGGGCTCGTCGGCGCCTGCCTGCACGATCCGGCCTCGCTCGCCGACATCAAGGAAATGCTCGCATGAATGCACCGACGACTCCCCGGGTCGCCCTGGTCACGGGCGCCACGCGCGGCATCGGCGCGGCGGTCGCCGCCGAGCTGGCGGCGCGCGGGCTCGCCGTGATCGGCACCGCCACGACGGCCGAGGGCGCGGCGCGCATCACCGCGGCGCTCGCGGCGCACGGCGGCAAGGGCGCGCAGCTGGACGTGACCGACGGCGCCGCGGTCGAGGCGCTGGTCGATGCCGTCGTCAAGGAGCACGGCGGCCTGCACGTGCTGGTGAACAACGCCGGCATCACGCGCGACCAGCTCGCCATGCGCATGAAGGACGACGACTGGGACGCGGTGCTCGACACCAACCTCAAGGCGGTGTTCCGCGCCAGCCGCGCGGTGATCCGCCCGATGATGAAGCAGTGCTTTGGCCGCATCGTCAGCATCACCAGCGTCGTCGGCGCCTCGGGCAACCCGGGCCAGGCCAACGACGCGGCGGCCAAGGCCGGCGTGGCGGGCAGGACCCGTTCGCTCGCGCGCGAGCTCGCCAGCCGGGGCATCACGGTCAACTGCGTGGCGCCCGGTTTCATCGCCACCGACATGACCGCGGGCCTGCCCGAGGAACAGAAAAAAGCGCTGCTGGCGCAGATTCCGCTGGGTGCGCTCGGACGCCCCGAGGACATCGCGCATGCCGTGGCCTACCTCGCCAGTGCCGATGCGGGCTACGTGACGGGGCAGGAGCTGCACGTCAACGGCGGCATGTACATGTAACTGCCGGCGCGATCCGGGCCGGGCCGTGTGCCCGGCAGCTGCGCAAACGTCTTGTTTCGTGCGGCTAGAATCGCGAATCCATTCACAACCCCCAGAGGGAACCCCCCATGAGCGATATCGAAGCACGTGTCAAGAAAATCATCGCCGAGCAGCTCGGCGTGGAAGAGTCCCAGGTCACCAATGAAAAGGCCTTCGTGGCCGATCTGGGTGCCGACTCGCTGGACACGGTCGAGCTGGTGATGGCGCTGGAAGACGAGTTCGGCATCGAGATCCCTGACGAAGACGCGGAGAAGATCACCACGGTGCAAAACGCCATCGACTACGCCAACACCCATCAAAAGGCGTAAGCGCGCCAGCCGCCGCGGCCCGCCGGGGTGGCGCGGCAACCGACCATAGAAAGTTGAACGCATGAGCCGACGTCGCGTCGTCGTGACCGGCCTGGGTTGCGTCACTCCCGTGGGTAACACGGTGCGTGAGGCCTGGGCCCACATTCTTGCCGGCCGCTCCGGAATCGGCCCCATCACCCGGTTCGACGCATCCGCGTTTTCCTGCCGCATCGCGGGCGAGGTCAAGGGCTTCGACCTCAACGCCTACATGACGCCCAAGGATGCGCGCACCATGGATGCGTTCATCCACTTCGGCATCGCCGCCGCCGAAGAGGCGGTGCTTGACGCAGGCCTGCCTACGGGCGAGGCGCTGGGCGAGGAACTCGCGACGCGCATCGGATGCATCATCGGCTCGGGCATCGGGGGCCTGCCGCTGATCGAGAACACCCATGCGGAGCTCGCCAGCCGCGGCCCGCGCCGCATCACGCCGTTCTTCGTGCCGGCCTCGATCATCAACATGGTGGCGGGCCACGTCTCGATGCGCTTCGGCTTCAAGGGGCCGAATCTCTCGGTCGTGACCGCCTGCACCACCGGCCTGCACTGCATCGGCGAGGGCGCGCGCAAGATCGAGTACGGCGACGCCGACGTGATCGTCGCCGGCGGCACCGAGGCCACCGTCTCGCCGCTGGGCGTGGGCGGTTTCGCCGCGATGCGGGCGCTGTCCACGCGCAACGACGACCCCGAAAGCGCCTCGCGTCCCTGGGACAGGGACCGCGACGGCTTCGTGCTTGGCGAGGGCGCGGGCGTGGTGGTGCTCGAGGAGTACGAGCATGCCAGGGCGCGCGGCGCGAAGATATACGCCGAACTCAGCGGCTACGGCATGAGTGCCGACGCCGGCCACATCACCGCGCCCAACATGGACGGGCCGCGCCGCGCCATGCTCGCCGCGATGCGCAACGCCGGCATCAACGCCGACGAGGTCGATTACCTCAACGCCCATGGCACCTCCACGCCGCTGGGCGACGTCAACGAGACCAACGCCATCAAGGCGGCGCTCGGGGACGCCGCGCGCAAGGTGGTGGTGAGTTCGACCAAGTCGATGACCGGGCACCTGCTGGGCGGCGCCGGCGGCATCGAGAGCGTCTTCACCATCCTGGCGCTGCACGAGCAGAAGGTGCCGCCGACCATCAACCTGCGCGATCAGGATCCCGAGTGCGACCTGGACTATTGCGCCAACGTCGCGCGCGACATGCCGCTCAAGGTCGCGCTCAAGAACAACTTCGGGTTCGGTGGAACCAACGGCACGCTGGTTTTCCGGCGTGTCTGAATCGGGGCCGCCCGCCGTGGCGCCGCGTGGTGCGATGGGGTTGCCGCTGATGCCCGGACCCGCCCACCGGGCACCGGCGGTGCGCTATCCCTTCGCCCCGTCCCGCCAGGTGGCCTGTGCCTTGCTGGCGCTGTCCGTGGTGGGTGCGGCCGTCGATCTGGCGTGGTGGCTGCAGCAGCCGGGCGGTGGCGTGCGGGCCGGTGCAGCGCTGCTGCTCTGGGGGGCGTGCAGCGTGGCCGCGGCGTCCTGGTGGCATGGTGCCGGGCACGGCATGCTGGCGTGGGACGGCGGGCAATGGCTGCTTGCGCAGACGGCGAGCGGCGAACCTCTCGTGCTGGCGCCACCCCGCGTCTGCCTCGACCTGCAGTCGGTCATGCTGGTGCTGGTGCGCGTGCCTTCCGGCCGGTCGCGCTGGTTGTGGCTCGAGCGGCGCGCCGATCCGCCGCGCTGGATGGATCTGCGCCGCGCGCTGGTGGCCGGCGCCCGCATTCCCGCCGCCGCGGCATCGGCGGCGACCGACACCGCGCAGCAGGCCATGCGATGAGTCCCACGCCAGCACCCGTCCCCGACGAGCCCGTCAACAGCGACCAGCACCTGGTCGAGCGCACGGTGGCGGGCGACCAGCGTGCCTACGAGCTGCTGGTGATCAAGTACCAGCGGCGCATCGAGCGCCTGATCGGCCGCATGGTGCGCGATACCGACCTGGTGCAGGACATAGCGCAGGAGACGTTTCTGCGCGCCTATCGGGCGCTGCACCAGTTCCGGGGCGACGCGCAGTTCTACACTTGGCTGTACCGTATCGCCGTCAATACCGCCAAGAAGACCTTGATGGACCTCAAGCGCGATCCGTTGATCACCGAAAGCGCCTTGCGGGGCGCGTCGGACGACGACGATGAAACTTCCGTGCTGACGCGCGAACTAACGAGCGACGAGACCCCCGAGACGGTCCTGGCGGCGCGGGAGGTGGCGCAGGCGGTCAACGCCGCGCTCGAAGCCTTGCCCCAGGAACTGCGCCAGGCGGTGACGCTGCGCGAGATCGAAGGGCTGAGCTACGAGGAAATCGCGCAGGCCATGGGGTGTCCGATCGGCACCGTGCGCTCGCGGATTTTCCGTGCGCGCGAGGCGATTTCGGTGAAGGTCAAGCCTTTGCTGGAGCGCCGCACGGGCAAGCGCTGGTAGGGGCTCGCGGGGCAAGCGGCAGTTGGCACGAACGGGGTGACACCATGATGGACGAAGAAGAAGCGATGCGTGAACGCCTGTCGGCATTGGCCGACGGGGAGCTGTCGGCGCACGAGTGTTCGCAAGTGCTCTCGTATGCGCAAACCGGGCGGGGACAGTCCGACTGGCAGGCCTACCATGTGATCGGCGACGTGCTCAGGGGGGTTGCGGTCTCGCCTATGCTGGATGCGTCGATGCTGGAGCGCCTGCGCCTGCGGATCGCGCAGGAAAAAGTGCCGCCGCATGCCGACCTGGCCCCCGTCGTCCGGGTCGCGCCGCCGCAGGCGCAGGCGGCCAATGCATCGCTGTGGCACTGGAAACTGGCGGCGGGCTTTGCGTCTCTGGCGGCGGCCGTCGCCCTGGGCTGGACGGCATATGCCAGCCTGGGCGGCGGCGCCGAAGAGGGTGCGCGTCTGGCGGTGGCGCAGCCGGCCAGCGGCACGGCGGTGCAGGCGGTGGCCGCGCTGTCCGCGCCGGCGGCCGCCGGCGGCCCTGTGATGCTCCGCGATCCGCGCCTCGACGAATTGCTCGCGGCGCACAGGCGCTATGGCGCGACGACGGCGCTGCAGATGCCGGCCACTTTCTTGCGCAACGCCTCCTTCGAGGCTCCGCCCAAGCGCTGAACCTGCGCCGCCAGTGGCGCCTTGGCATGGGCAGCCTCACCGTATTCGATGGGAACTCTGGAGAAATGGACATAACGATGATGCTGCGCACGAACGCGAGAAACGGTGTGCTGGCCATGGTGCTGGCCGGGGTCTTTGCCCTGACGGCGGGTGTGGCGGGCGCGTTGCTTCCGCTGCCGGCGTGGGCGCAGTCGGCGCCCGTGGTGCGTGGTCTGCCCGACTTTACCGAGCTGGTCGAACAGGTGGGCCCGTCGGTCGTCAACATCCGCACGCTCGAGAAGGTGGACGGCGATGCGAATGCCGACGGTCCGGACGAGGACATGCTGGAGTTCTTTCGGCGGTTCGGCGTGCCCATCCCCAACATGCCGCGCCCCAGGGGTCAGCGCCGCGGCGCGCATCCGCAGGAGCAGCCGCGGGGCGTGGGCTCGGGTTTCGTCCTGACGCAGGACGGCTACGTGATGACCAATGCGCACGTGGTGGACGGCGCCGACGAGGTGCTCGTGACGCTCACCGACAAGCGCGAGTTCAAGGCCAGAATCGTCGGGGCCGACAAGCGCACCGACGTGGCGGTGGTCAAGATCGATGCCACCGGCCTGCCGGCGGTGAAGATCGGCGATGTCTCCCGGCTCAAGGTCGGCGAGTGGGTCATGGCGATCGGCTCGCCCTTCGGCCTCGACAACACCGTCACCGCGGGCATCGTCAGCGCCAAGCAGCGGGACACGGGCGATTACCTGCCGTTCATCCAGACCGACGTGGCGATCAATCCGGGCAACTCGGGCGGGCCGCTCATCAACATGCGCGGCGAGGTGGTCGGCATCAACAGCCAGATCTATTCCCGCTCGGGCGGCTTCATGGGCATCTCGTTCGCCATTCCGATCGATGAAGCGATGCGCGTGAGCGATCAATTGCGCGCCTCCGGGCGCGTGAGCCGCGGGCGCATCGGGGTGCAGATCGAACCGGTGACCAAGGAAGTGGCCGATTCGATCGGGCTTGCCAAGCCCCAGGGCGCGCTGGTGCGCGCCGTGGAGGTCGGCTCGCCGGCGGAGAAGGCCGGCATCCAGGCGGGCGACGTGATCATCGGCTACGACGGCAAGGCGGTCGAGAAGGCCACAGACCTGCCGCGCATGGTCGGCAACACCAAGCCCGGGGCGAAGACCACGGTGAAGGTGTTTCACCGGGGTGCTGCGCGCGACCTGGCGATCACCATCGCCGAGGTGCCGTCCGATGCCGACGAGGCGGGTGCCAGGCCGGGCGATGCGCCGTCGCGCAAGGACAAGTCGTCGTCGAGCAGTGCCCAGCAATGGGGGCTCGCGGTGGCCGAGGTGACGGCCGATCAGGCCAGGGAACTGCACATCAAGGGCGGCGTGCGCGTGGTGAGCGTCTCGGGGGCGGCGGCGCGTGCCGGGCTGCGTGCCGACGATGTCGTCATTGCGCTCGCCAACACGGCGGTGTCCAACATCAAGGAATTCGATGCCGTGCTGGCCAAGGCGGACCGAAAGAAGCCGTTGAACGTGCTGTTCCGTCGCGGCGACTGGGCGCAGTACACGCTGATTCAGCCCGAACGCTGAAGGATGGCTGGCTAAAATCCCTACAATCAGCCACCGGCGTCGTTCACGATGTTGGTGGGTGCGGGGCGCGTCGCATGCCTGACGCGCCCTTTTTCATGCGCGCGAGCAGCGCGCAGTCACTCCATCGCCATTGATGAAACACATCAGGAATTTCTCGATCATCGCGCACATCGACCATGGGAAATCGACCCTGGCCGATCGCATCATCCAGCGCTGCGGCGGTCTTGCGGCCCGGGAAATGCAGGCCCAGGTGCTCGACTCGATGGCGATCGAGAAAGAGCGCGGCATCACCATCAAGGCACAGACCGCGGCCCTGAGCTACCAGGCGCGCGATGGACAGGTCTACAACCTGAACCTGATCGACACGCCGGGCCACGTGGATTTCTCGTACGAGGTGAGCCGCTCGCTTTCGGCCTGCGAGGGCGCGCTGCTGGTGGTCGATGCCTCGCAGGGCGTGGAAGCGCAGACGGTGGCCAATTGCTACACCGCGCTCGATCTGGGCGTGGAAGTGCTGCCGGTGCTCAACAAGATGGACCTGCCGCAGGCCGATCCCGAGACCGCCAAGGCCGAGATCGAGGACGTGATCGGCCTCGACGCGACCGACGCCATCCCCTGCTCGGCCAAGACCGGCATGGGCATCGACGACATCCTGGAGGCCGTGGTGGCCAAGGTGCCCCCGCCCAGGGGAGACGCCGACGGCCCGCCGCGCGCGATGATCATCGACTCGTGGTTCGACAGCTATGTCGGCGTGGTGATGCTGGTGCGCATGGTCGATGGCGTGCTCAAAAAAGGCGAGCGAATCAAGCTCATGGCCACGGGCGCTGCCTACGAAATCAACCAGATCGGCGTTTTCACGCCGGCCAACCTGCCGCGCGAGCTGCTGCGCGCGGGCGAAGTGGGCTACGTGATTTGCGGCATCAAGGAGCTCAAGGCCGCCAAGGTGGGCGACACCATCACGCTCGAGAAAAAGCTGCCGAACAACGCGGGCCCGGCCACCCGGGCGCTGCCCGGCTTCAAGGAGATCCAGCCGCAGGTGTTCGCCGGGCTCTACCCTACCGAAGCCAACCAGTACGACCAGTTGCGCGACGCGCTGGAAAAACTGCAGTTGAACGACGCCTCGCTGCATTTCGAGCCCGAGGTTTCGCAGGCGCTGGGCTTCGGCTTTCGCTGCGGCTTCCTGGGCCTGCTGCACATGGAAATCGTGCAGGAGCGCCTGGAGCGCGAGTTCGACCAGGACCTGATCACCACCGCGCCCAGCGTGGTCTACGAAGTGCTCAAGGGCGATGGCGAGGTGATCCGCGTGGAAAACCCGTCGAAGATGCCCGACCAGGGCCATCTCGAGGAGGTGCGCGAACCCATCGTCACGGTGCACCTGTACATGCCGCAGGACTACGTGGGCCCGGTGATGACGCTGTGCAACCAGAAGCGCGGCGTGCAGGTCAACATGCAGTACCACGGCCGCCAGGTCATGCTGACCTACGAGCTGCCGCTGGGCGAGATCGTGCTGGACTTCTTCGACAAGCTCAAGTCCATCTCGCGCGGCTACGCGTCGATGGACTACGTCTTCAAGGAGTACCGCGCGTCCGACGTGGTCAAGGTGGACATCCTGCTCAACGGCGAGAAGGTGGATGCGCTCTCGATCATCGTGCACCGCAGCCAGGCGCAGTTCCGTGGACGCGCGGTGGTGGCCAAGATGCGCGAGATCATCAGCCGCCAGATGTTCGACGTGGCCATCCAGGCGGCGATCGGCGCCAACATCATCGCGCGCGAGACGGTCAAGGCGCTGCGCAAGAACGTGCTGGCCAAGTGCTACGGCGGCGACATCACGCGCAAGCGCAAGCTGCTGGAGAAGCAGAAGGCTGGCAAGAAGCGCATGAAACAGATAGGCGCCGTCGAGGTGCCGCAGGAGGCATTCCTCGCCATCCTGCAAGTGGAGGATTGAGAGCCATGCAGGCCATGCAAGCCATTACCGCCGCGATCCTCGCGGCTTTCGTCGCCTATATCGCCGCCTGGTACTTCGGCGCCATCGAGGGCAATTTCGCGCTGCTGCTGATGCTCGCCACGCTGGTCACGGGCCTGTATTGGCTGGGCGAGCGCTTTTACTTTCTACCCCAGCGCAGGCGCGCCGCGCAGGCGGTGGAGGCCGCGGCGGCGCAGCGCCGCGGCGAGCTCGAACGCATGGGCATTGCCAAGACCGACGACGATGGCGTGCAGGAGGCCAGGCAAAGCCTGCTCATGCAGCCCTGGTGGCTCGATTGGACGGCGGGGCTGTTTCCGGTGATCGCCGTGGTGTTTCTGTTGCGCTCCTTCCTGTTCGAGCCGTTCAAGATTCCGTCGGGCTCCATGGTGCCGACGCTGCTGGTCGGCGATCTGATCCTGGTGAACAAATACACCTATGGCCTGCGCCTGCCGGTGTTCAATACGCGCATCACGCAGGGCAATGCGCCGCAGCGTGGCGATGTGATGGTGTTTCGCTACCCGCCGCAGCCCAGCCTCGATTACATCAAGCGCGTCGTGGGCGTACCGGGCGATGAGGTGCAGTACCTGAACAAGCACTTGACGATCAATGGCCAAAGCATACCGACGCGCGACCTGCCGGAATTCTTCGATGCCGACGCGATGCGCTATTTCGCGCACCAGCAGGAGCAGCTCGGCGCGCATGCGCACGACATCATCCTGAACAAGGACGTGCCGGCCTTCGTGCAGGGGGCGAGCGAGTTCAAATACCGGGATCACTGCCGCTACAGCGCCGAAGGCGTGGTGTGCAAGGTACCCGAAGGGCACTATTTCATGATGGGCGACAACCGCGACAACTCGCTCGATTCACGCTATTGGGGCTTCGTGCCGGAGGAAAATATTGTCGGCAAGGCCTTTTTTGTCTGGATGAATTTCGGTAATCTCAAGCGTATTGGTTCATTCAACTGATTTTGAAGGGGCAAAACATGGGAATGCAGCAGAGCGCACTTCGGTCCAGGCAGCGGGGGCTGTCGTTCATCGGTCTGGTTCTCATCGGCGTGCTCGCGGTCGCTGTATTCGCCATCGGCGGGCAATCGGTGCCCATCCTGCTCGAGTACCAGGCCGTCAAGAAGGCCGCGACCAAGGCCGCGCGCGAGGAAACGACGGTGGCCGGGGTGCGCGCCGCGTTCGACCGTTCTGCGACGATCGACGACATTACGTCGATCAGCGGCAAGGATCTCGAGGTGACCAAACGCGACGACAAGGTGGTCGTCTCGTTCAATTATTCGCGTGAAATCGAATTGTTCGGCCCGGCGTACCTGGTCTATCGGTTCCGCGATTCCGTCAATTAGTGCCGCCAGACCCTCTTGATGGGCTGCAGCAGCGGCTGCAGTACCGTTTTGCCGACACGCACCTGCTGGTGCGCGCGGTCACGCACCGCAGTTTCAGCTCCGAGCACAATGAGCGCCTCGAATTCCTGGGCGACGCCGTGCTCGATCTGGCCGTTTCGGCGCTGTTGTTCACGCGCTTGCGGCAATTGCCCGAAGGCGAACTCTCGCGCGTGCGCGCCCTGCTCGTGCGCCAGGATTCGCTGCACCATGTCGCGCTGCGCCTGGGGTTGCCGCCGGTGCTGCGACTGGGAGAAGGCGAGGCGCGATCGGGCGGGCGTGAGCGCCCTTCGATTCTGGCCGACGCGGTGGAGGCCGTGATTGGCGCGGTGTACCTCGACGGTGGCTACGAGTGTGCGCGGGCGCTGGTGGAGCGTTTGTTCGAGGGGGTGGACTTGAACCCGCGCCTGCAGGAAGCCGCCAAGGACGCCAAAACCGCATTGCAGGAGTGGCTGCAGGGCAGGCGCATGCGCCTGCCGCGATATGCCGTCGTGCGCACCAGCGGCGAAGCGCACCACCAGCTCTTCGAAGTGAGCTGCGAAGTGCCCGAGCTGCAGCTCGTCGAGCACGGCGACGGCGCCTCGCGCCGTGCGGCCGAGCAGGTAGCCGCCGCCGCGATGCTGGCGCGATTGAAAGATTCCAAATGAACGATGCTGCTGCACCAGCCCCCGAATCCCCAGCCCGGCGCTGCGGGTTGATCGCCATCGTGGGCAAACCCAACGTCGGCAAGTCGACGCTGATGAACGCGCTGGTGGGACAGAAAATTTCCATCACCAGCCGCAAGGCGCAGACCACGCGCCACCGCATCATGGGCGTTCGCACGCGCCAGGCGACGCAGTTCGTGTTCGTCGATACGCCGGGTTTCCAGACGCGCCACGGCTCGGCGCTCAACAAGTCGCTCAACAAGGCGGTGATGGGCGCCATTAGCGACGTGGACGTGGTGCTCTTCGTCGTCGAGGCGGGCAGCTTCACGCTGCACGACGCCAAGGTGCTGAGCCTGCTCAACCCGGCGCTGCCCACGCTCCTGATCGCCAACAAGCTCGATACCGTGCACCGCCGTGCCGAGGTCGCGCCATGGCTCAAGAGCATGCAGGAGCGCCACCCGTTTGCCGAATTCGTGCCCATGTCGGCCAAAAAGCCGGGCGACATCGAACGCTTGTTCACGATCGTGGAGAAATACCTGCCCGAACAAGCCTGGTGGTACGCCGAGGACGAACTGACCGACCGCAGCGAACGGTTTCTCGCGAGCGAGACCGTGCGCGAGAAGCTGTTCCGCCTCACGGGCGACGAGCTGCCCTACGCCTCGACCGTGGTGATCGACCGGTTCGACGAAGAGCCGAGCCCGAAGCACCAGCGTTTCATCCGGATGGCCGCGACCATCGTCGTCGAACGCGACAGCCACAAGGCCATGGTGATCGGCGAGCGGGGCGAGCGGCTCAAGCGCATCGGCACCGAGGCGCGGCAGGACCTGGAAAGACAGCTCGGCGCCAAGGTGTTCCTCGAACTCTGGGTCAAGGTGCGCTCGGGCTGGGCCGATGACGAGGCGCGCGTGCGCTCCTTCGGCTATGAATGAAGTGGCGGGTGGCCCATCCGCTGCGCCGTGTTGAGGCTGCGCACCCCGCCACGACGGCGCCCCGACCGATGGCAGGGAAAGACGCTCTTTGCGTGACGGCACCAGGCGCCGTGCCGCTGCTGAGCCGCCGCGGCTGGCTGCTGGCCAGCGTGTCGCTGGCCGGGGGGCTGGCGCTGCGCCCGGGGGCGCCGGCCCGGGCCTTCCAGTTTGACGCGCGGCGGCTGGAGGCGAGCATGCGCCTGCGCTTCGGTGAGCCGGGCGTGCAGGCGCTGCACGAGTGGTTCGTGCTGCTGCGGGCGCAGGCGGGGCGGCCGCTCAGGGAGCAGCTCGTCGCCGTCAACGAGTTCTGGAACCGCATGGTGCTGAGCGCCGACGATCCTGCCGTCTGGGGGCAGGCGGACCATTGGGCCACGCCGCTCGAATCGCTGGGCAAGCGCGCGGGCGACTGCGAGGATTACGTGATCGGCAAGTATTTTTCGTTGTTGCATCTGGGCGTGGCGGGCGAGAAGCTGCGCTTCATCTACGTGCGTGCGCGCATCGGTGGCGTGGGAAGTATCCAGAGCGTGGCGCACATGGTGCTCGGGTACTACGAAACGCCCCAGGCAGAGCCGCTGGTCCTCGACAGCCTGACCGACAGCATGCTGCCGGCCAGCCAAAGGGGCGACCTGGCTCCGGTGTTCAGCTTCAACGCACGGGGCATTTACGTGCCGGGTGCGCGGCCCACTCCCGCCGAGCGCATCAGCCGCTGGCCCGATCTGCTGGCGCGCATGCAGCAGGAAGGGTTCATGCCCTGAGGGCCGCTCTCGGGGTTTCTAGGAAAGTCGAACCACATGTCCTTGCTCAAACGTTTGTTGCTCAGCGTGACGGTGGCGATCGCGATCATCCTGATCGGCACGCTCTCCTGGAGCGTGATCGCCGCGCGCCAGTATCTGGATGCCCAGCTGCAGTCCGAAGGCGACAACGCCGCGTCGGCGCTGGCGCTGGCGTTGTCGCAGCCGTCCAACCAGGACCCGGTGACCCGCGAGTTGATGATGATGGCCTTGTTCGATACCGGCAAGTTCGATGCGATCGCCTTGACCGGCCTGGATGGCGAGCGTCTTTTTGCGCGCGAGCAGCCCCCGCGGGCGCGCTACGACGGGCAGGCGCCGCGCTGGTTCGTGCAGTTGCTGCCGCTGAAGTCTCCCCGGGTGGTGCGTGCCGTGAGCGATGGCTGGCGCCAGGTGGGGCAGTTGAGTCTGGCGGTGGGCAGCGGCTACGCGCAGGATGCGCTGTGGCGTTCGGGCACGCGCATCGCGTTCCTGGTGGTGGCGGCCGGGCTCGCCTGGGCGTTGTTCGTCGCCGGGCTGCTCAAGTGGTTTCGTCGCGTGCTGCACCGTGAGGTGGAAACGCAGGTACTCGCGATTGCCGGGCAGGCGAGCGCCGCCGGACAGGGTGCGGGCCCGCGGGCCGGCGTGGCGGTGCACCCGCATGTGACCGAGCTCGCTTCGGTGGTCAGCGCCATCCAGGCCACGCGCGAACGGGTTCGCGCCACCGTGCAGGAGCAAGGGCAGCGCATCGAATCGCTGCAGCTGGAGCTGCACCGCGACCCGGTCACCGGTTTGGCCAACCGGCGCTACTTCATCAACGAGCTGCACCGCGTGCTCGGCGGCGGCGTGGCCGCGGGCCACCTGATGCTGTTTCGCCAGCGCGACCTCGCGGCGCTGAATGCACGGCTCGGCCGTGCCGGGACGGACGCCTGGCTCGCCACGGTGGGACGGCAGGTCGAGGCGGTGCTCGCGACGGCGGGGCAGGATGCCGCGACGCAACTGGCGCGCTTGAATGGTTCGGATTTCGTCGTGCTGATTCCTCAGCTCCCGGGACCGCAGGCCATGGTGCTGGTGGAGCAGGTGTGCCGGGCACTGCAGGCGCTGCGGGTGGTGCTGGCCGACGACCAGGGGTGCCGCTGGGCCTGCGCGCTCACCGACTACGTGCCTGGCAGCACCGTGACCGACGTGCTCGCGCGACTGGATCAGGCGCTGGTGCGTGCCGAGAGCGCGGGCCATGCCGAGGTGGAGTTCCTGGCGTGCGACGAGGGACGGACGCCGGACCACGTGGCGGGAGAAGGGCTGTGGCGGCAAACGCTCGATCGCGCGCTCGCCACGCCGGGTGCGCTCTCGCTGCGGATGCAGCCCCTCGTCTGCGAGGGCGCCGGGGGGCGGGTGCACCAGCAGGAGGCATCGCTGATGCTGCACATGCACGACGATGGGGCGGCGCTGGACGGCGCGTTGTTTCTGCCGATGGCGGTACGTTCGGGACTGTCCGCCGATTTCGATGTGCAGGCTTTGCGGCTGGGGCTCGGGTGGCTGCGGGAGCACGTGGACGAGTCGCTGGTGGTGCGCGTGTCGCTGCCTTCGCTCGCGCAACCGGATTTCCTGTCGCGGATGCGCGAGGTTCTGGCCGGCGCCCCCCGGGAGGCGGCATTGCGGCTGGTGCTGGAACTCGATGCGTACGCGCTGCAGGCCCATGGTGAAGAGGTCGTGGAATTTGCCGCGCGGGTGGCCGATGGCGGCGCGAGCGTGGCGCTGCGCCGCCTCGACCAATCGCCGATGGCGCTGGCGTCTCTGCACGGGCTGGCGCTGCGCTACGTCAAGCTTGGGGGCGGTTTCGCGGAGCGCGCGCTCGCCAGCCCGGGCGCGCATCGTCTCCTGGTTGCCATGCTGGAGACGGCGCACGGCCTGGGCGTGCCGGTACTGGTGCCCGCCCGGGTGTCGGCCGAGGCGGCCGCGCTGCTGCGCGGGCTGGGTGCGTACCTGGCCGCGCAACCGGATTAATGCCTGTCGACGCCGGGAGGGCGGGGTGGTTTATTCCATTTCCCCATTAGCTCAAAGAAAACTATTCGTTTGAGTTTCGGCCCGGGCTTCGCACAATGTGCTTCGTCGTTTTGGCGTGGTGCATGGCATGGCTCAGGTAGTGTGGTTCAAGTCCTTTCTCGCGGTGGCGGCGCTTGCCGTCGGGTCGTTCGCCCAGGCCCAGGCCGTGGGCTCGTTCAACGGTTCTGCCGAGGCAGCGCGCGCGTTCTACGAAGACACCAGTGCCGCGTTCGCGCAGCATTACCAGCAGACTGCGGGCGTGCAGCCGCAAGTCCGCCGCACCGTGGCGGATACCCGGGGCGTGGAGCGGGGGGGCGTGGTCGCGTTCAACACCACGACCGATGTGCAGGTGCTCGCCGACCTCGGCGTGGTGGCCGGGGATTGGGCACAGCAGTTCCCGCATGATGCGGCGCCCACCATGTCCACGGTGCTGTTCGTCGTGCGCGAGGGCAATCCCAGGAACGTGCGCGACTGGAGCGACCTGATCCGCCCGGATGTGCGGGTGGTCATCGCCAACCCCAAGACCTGCAACAACGGCCGCTATGCCTACCTCGGCGCCTGGGGCAGCGTGCGCGAGGGCGGCGGTACCGACGTGCAGGCGGCCGAGTTCGTCGGCGAGCTGTACCGCCATGCGCACGTGGTGGCCAAGAGCGAGCGCGATGCGGTCGCGGCCTTCGTGCAGCGCGGCGAGGGTGACGTGCTGATCGCGTTCGAGTCGGACGTGGCGGCATTGCGGCAGGCGGCGGGTGCGGGCAAGGTGGCCGTGGTGTATCCCTCGGTCAGCGTGCTGGCCGAGAACCCGGTGGCGCTGGTCGGAAGCGCCAACGAGGGTGATGCTGGCGTCGCCAAGGCGTATCTCGACTATCTCTATACGGACGAGGCGCAGGAAATTGCGGCGCAGCATGCGATCCGCCCGCGCTCGCCGGCAGTGCTGGCGCGCCATGCCGACCGGTTCAAGCCGATCCCGCTGTTCACCGTGGCCCGGCATTTCGGCAGCCTGAGGCTGGCGCAGAAGGTGCACTTCAGCGAGGGCGGCTGGTTCGATCAGCTCTACCAGCGGCTTCAGCCCGGGGCCCTGGCGGCGGTGGAGCGCGACCGCTCGCCGTCGTAGGGCGCCTTGCGCCATCGCATGCGGCGGAATGTTTTTCCCCCGCGAGACTGCACAATGGCGGCTTTCATGCAAGCGCGCCGCCGCAGTCTGAATGACACCCTCCGTTGAACCGCCGCCCGCCGCCTCACCGCTGGCGCGGGTGCTCGAGCCTTCCGCGCGCATGCCGGTACTGTTCGTCGGGCATGGCAGCCCGATGAACGCCATCGAGCACAACGCCTGGCGCCTGACCTGGCAAGACCTCGGCCAGGAGTTGCTGGCGCGTGCGCCGCGCCCGCAGCTGATCCTGTGCATTTCGGCGCACTGGCTCACGCGCGGCTGGTGGCTTACCGGGATGGACGCGCCGCGCACGATCCACGACTTCGGCGGTTTCCCGCGCGAGCTGTTCGAGGTGCAGTACCCGGCACCGGGCGCGCCGCAAGCAGCCCGGGCCCTCGCGCAGGTGCTGCGCAGCCCGGCTTCCGGCGCAGCCCTGCAGGTCGATGAAAACGAGTGGGGGCTGGACCACGGTGCGTGGAGCGTGCTCAAGCCGATGTTCCCGCAGGCGGACATCCCGGTGGTCCAGCTCAGCATCGATTACGACCGGCCCGCCACGGAGCATTTTGCGCTGGGCCGGCAACTCGCCGCGTTGCGCGACTTCGGCGTGCTCATCGTCGCAAGCGGCAACGTCGTGCACAACCTGCGCGCGCTGCGCCCCGAAGCAGGCGTCAACGCCACCTATACCTGGGCCAGCGCGTTCGATGCGCGGGTGACGCAGGTGGTGGCCAGTGGTGCCTGTGCGTCGCTCGCCGACTTTCGGCAATGGGGCGAGATGGCGCAGCTCTCGCACCCGAGCCATGACCACTTTCTACCTCTTTTGTACGCTGCGGCCAGCGTGGAAGAGGGGGAAGTGCTACGGTTTTTCAATACAGGGTTCCAGAAAGCCTCGATTTCGATGCGCTCGATGCTCTGGGGGCTGGAACCCTGAACGGGCCCCGCGGGCAAGCCGTCCATGCGGGTGCAAGAGAGACATCGGGGATAATTTCGCGTCGGCGCAGGCGCTGCCGCCTTGCCGCCGCCTTCCCCTTCCGTATCGCCCCACCTTGTCCGCGACCCGTGCGTGCGCGGTATCCGGGGCTTTTCGCCAACCGTTTGCGACTCTGAAAGCTGCACCGCCATGCGTGAAGAACACGATTTCCTCGGAACCAAAGCCATCCCGGACGACGCCTACTGGGGCGTGCACAGTGCCCGTGCGGTGGAGAATTTCTCCATCAGCGGCAACGCGGTGGCGCAGATGCCCGATCTCGTGCGCGCCTTCGCCTACGTCAAGAAGGCGGCGGCTCAGGCGAATCTGCAGCTGGGCTCGATCAAGCAGAAGCAGGCCGACGCGATCTGCAGTGCCTGCGACGATCTGATCGCCGGGCGCCTGCACGAGCAGTTCGTCGTCGACGTGATCCAGGGCGGGGCGGGCACCTCGACCAACATGAACGCCAACGAGGTCATCGCCAACCGGGCGCTGGAGCACCTGGGCCTGGCCAAAGGCCGCTACGACGTGGTGCACCCCAACGACCACGTCAATGCATCGCAGAGCACCAACGACACCTATCCGACGGCGGTCAAGCTGGCCACGTATTTCGGTATCCAGACGCTGCTTGCCGCGCTGGCCGGGTTGCGCCACGCCGTCGAGGCCAAGGCGCACGAGTTCAAGGGCGAGCTCAAGATCGGCCGCACGCAGCTGCAGGATGCGGTGCCGATGACGCTGGGCCAGGAATTCGCCGCCTTTGCGTCGATGATCGCCGACGACGAGAAGCGCCTGCGCGAGTCGAGCCACCTGATGTGCGAGATCAACATGGGCGCGACCGCGATCGGCACGGGCATCAACGCGCCCGTGGGCTATGCCGAGCTGGTCACCGCCAAACTGGCCGAGTATTCCGGCGTGCCGGTCAAGCTGGCCGGCGACCTGATCGCCGCCACTTGCGACACTGGCGCGTTCGTCGATATCTCGGGCGTGCTCAAGCGGGTGGCCGTCAAGCTCTCGAAGATCGCGAGCGATCTGCGCCTGCTCTCGTCGGGCCCGCAGGCCGGTTTCGGCGACATCAAGCTGCCGGCGCGCCAGGCGGGCTCGTCGATCATGCCGGGCAAGGTCAATCCGGTGATACCGGAGGTGGTGAACCAGGTGTGTTTCGAGGTGATCGGCAACGACGCCGCGATCACGTTCGCAGCCGAGGGCGGCCAGTTGCAACTCAATGCCTTCGAGCCGTTGATAGGCTGGAGCCTGCACAAAAGCCTGCACCATCTGGCGCGCGCCTGCGAGACGCTCAAGATCAATTGCGTGCAGGGCATCGTGCCCAACCACGCCTTGCTGCAGCGGCGCGTGGCCGAATCGGTGACCCTGGTGACCGCGCTCAACCCGCTGATCGGTTACGAGAAGGCCGCGAAGATCGCCAAGACGGCGCTGGCCACCGGCAAACCGATCGCCGCGATCGCCGAGGAACTGGGCATCCTGGACCAGAAGGAAATGAAGAAGCTGCTCGTGGCCGATCGGCTCACGCGCCCCGGGGCGATCCAGTCGGCCTGAGAACGCAAGCGCGCTCCGGGGGGGCGCAGCCGGGGCAGTGCCCCGGTTCGCGTCGGGCTTTTGGCGCCTGTGCTACGGTGCGCCATCGTTTGATCCCGCCGCCCAAAGGTGTCCCCATGGATACGCACAGCCCCAGCCAATTGCTCGAAGCACAGCACCGCCTGATCGACGAGGGCCTCCAGGGGGCGATGGATGGCAGCGGCGGCGCCGCGGAACTGGCCGGGTCGCTCGAGCTGTTGCGCCTGCACCTGTACGTCGAGGAGGCGGTGCTGTTTCCGGCGCTGGAAAAGACGGGCCTGACCATGCCCGTGTTCGTGATGCAGCACGAGCACGGGTTGATGTGGCCGCTGATGGAGTCGCTCGTGAAGGCCTGCGCCGAGGGCGCCGGCCTCGACGCGCTGCAGGACGACTGCGAGGAGCTGTTCCAGCTCCTGCAGGTGCACAACCCCAAGGAGGAGCAGATCCTCTACGGCGCGGCCGACGAAATCGCGGGGGAGGATGCCGCCTTGCTGCCGGCCATCGCCGACGCGCGCATGCCGCAAGGCTGGCTGTGCCGCGCGGCGGTCGCTGCCGCGGCGAAGGCGGCCCGGTAGGCAGGGGTGGCACGGCCGCAAAAAAGCCCGCGCGGAGCGGGCTTTCTTGGTGGGGCTGCGCGTTTTATTGCAGGGTCACTTCCACGCGGCGCGCCTGCGCTCCGGTGCCCGCCTGGATGTCCTCGGGCTTTTGCAGCGCGATCTGGCTGCCGTCCACGCCCTGCGCGGCCAGCAGGTCGCGTATGGCCGTGGCGCGCTGCTTGGCGATCTCGGCGTTGGCCGCGGCGCTGCCGGTGTTGTCGACGTAACCGCTGACGACGGCCTTCTTGCCGGCCTTGACGCCGGCCACGATGCGGGCGAGCGCATCGGCGCCGCCGGCGCCCGGTTCGGTCTTGCCGGTGGCGAAGTAGAAGATCACCTTCTCGCCCTCGACCACCACGGCCGACGCGTCATCCGCCGGCACCGCGGCCACGGCTACCTGTGCCACGGCCACCACTTGCGCCGCGGGCGCCTGGGCCGTGGCCTTGGCGCCACCGTGCACGCCCACCACCAGCGGCACGATCAGCAGCGCCACGATGTTGATGATCTTGATCAAGGGGTTGACGGCCGGGCCGGCGGTGTCCTTGTAGGGGTCGCCCACGGTGTCGCCGGTGACGGCGGCCTTGTGCGCATCGCTGCCCTTGCCGCCGTGGTGGCCGTCCTCGATGTACTTCTTGGCGTTGTCCCAGGCGCCGCCGCCGGTGCACATCGAGATGGCGACGAACAGGCCGGTGACGATGGTGCCCATGAGCAGGCCGCCGAGCGCCTTGGGGCCGAGCGCCAGGCCGACGACGATGGGCACGGCCACGGGCAGCAGCGATGGAATCATCATTTCCTTGATCGCGGCGCCGGTCAGCATGCCCACGGCACGGCCGTATTCGGGCTTGGCCTTGCCTTCCATGATGCCGGGGATCTCGCGGAACTGGCGGCGCACTTCCTCCACCACGCTGCCGGCGGCGCGGCCCACGGCTTCCATTGCCATGGCGCCGAACAGGTAGGGGATCAGGCCGCCGATGAACAGGCCGACGATCACCATCGGGTCGCTCAGGTCGAAGCTCACGGCCTGGCCGAGGGTTTCGAGCTTGTGCGTGTAGTCGGCGAACAGCACCAGGGCCGCCAGGCCGGCCGAGCCGATGGCGTAGCCCTTGGTCACGGCCTTGGTGGTGTTGCCCACGGCGTCCAGCGGGTCGGTGATGTCGCGCACGCTGCTGGGCAGTTCGGCCATCTCGGCGATGCCGCCGGCGTTGTCGGTGATCGGCCCGTAGGCGTCCAGCGCCACCACGATGCCGGCCATGCTGAGCATGGACATCGCGGCGATCGCCACGCCGTACAGGCCCGCGAGCATGTAGGAGACGATGATGGCGATGCAGACGAAGAGCACCGGCCAGGCGGTGGATTTCATCGAGATGCCGATGCCCGCGATGATGTTGGTCGCGTGCCCGGTGGTGGATGCCTGCGCCACGTGCTGCACCGGCTTGTACTGCGTGCCGGTGTAGTACTCGGTGATCCAGACCAGCAGGCCGGTGAGCACCAGGCCCACGATGCAGGCGCCGAAGAGCTTGCCCACGGCGCCGGTGCCGCCGAGCGCGTCGTCCGGCATGATCCAGGCGGTGACGAAGTAGAACGCGATCAGCGACAGGACGCCGGCGATCGCCAGACCCTTGTAGAGCGCGGGCATGACGTTCTTCATGCCGGGGCTCGCCTTGACGAAGAAGGTGCCGATGATCGAGGCGACGATGGAAACCGCGCCCAGCGCCAGCGGATAGACCACGGCGTGCGCGCCGGCACCCTTGATCAGCAGGCCGCCGAGCACCATGGTGGCGATCAGCGTCACGGCGTAGGTCTCGAACAGGTCGGCCGCCATGCCGGCGCAGTCGCCGACGTTGTCGCCCACGTTGTCGGCGATCACCGCGGGGTTGCGCGGGTCGTCCTCGGGGATGCCGGCCTCCACCTTGCCCACCAGGTCGGCGCCGACGTCGGCACCCTTGGTGAAGATGCCGCCGCCCAGTCGCGCGAAGATGGAGATCAGCGACGAGCCGAAGGCCAGGCCCAGCAGCGGCTTCAGGACGTCGGCCAGCTTCTTGTCCGGCGTCAAGTTGCCGTTGCCGGTGATGAACAGGAAGAAGATGCCCACGCCCAGCAGGCCCAGGCCGACCACCAGCATGCCGGTGATGGCGCCGCCCTTGAAGGCGACGTCCAGCGCCGGGCCGATGCCCTTGGTCGCGGCCTGCGCGGTACGCACGTTGGCCCGCACCGACACGTTCATGCCGATGACGCCGCAGGCGCCGGACAGCACCGCGCCGAGCACGAAGCCCGCCGCGGTGGTGCCTCCGAGGAAGATGCCGATCAGGATGGCCAGCACCACGCCGACGATGGCGATGGTGCGGTACTGCCGCGCCAGATAAGCGGCGGCACCTTGCTGGATCGCGCTGGCAATTTCTTGCATGCGCGCATTTCCGGCATCCTGCTTGAGGATCCAGCTGCGCTGGATGAAGCCGTACAGCACCGCCACCAGCCCACAGGCCAGCGCGGCGTACAGCGCCATAGTTGTACTCATGAAACCGATCTCCTTCCTCAGTGAACGTTTCTTTTCCCTGTC
>CAUJIM010000022.1 GCA_963205335.1 Pseudomonadota bacterium | reverse complement strand
GCCGCCTCGCGCTCCTTGATGAAGTAGGCGTTCTCGACGCAGCGCGTGGCGTCGAACATCACCTTGATGCCGTGCTGGCCGCACAGCGCCTTCACCGCGCGCAGGTTCTCCATGCTGACGGGCTGGCCGCCGGCCAGGTTCTCCGCGCCGCGCCCCTGGTGCGTGGGGATGATGTGCCTGAAGCCGTAGTACTCGCGCACCACCTCCTGCAGGTGCAGGAAGTTCCTGCTGCCGGCGTAGGCCTCGTCGCCCGGCATCGTCGAGCAGGGCAGCCACGCCGGGCTGCTCGCCGCCGACGGCGCCTACGCGCGCCTGGCGGCGCTGCAGTTCACGGCGTGAGCGCGCACGCACGCCGGGCGGCGGAGCGACCCGTCATCCCATTTCCACGAAGCGCGGGCGGTGCCGTGGCACGGCCAGCAAAGCCGACAACGTGATCGCCTGATCTGGAACGGGAATCAGAAGTCGATTTCGGAAAACGGCTTCAGGTACCGCTCGTGGGTGAGGTATTCCGAGTACTTCTTGAACCGCCCGACCCATTTGCCGGTGCGAAAGGCCATGAGCTCCTTCTCGCCCTTGGTCGCGTGGTAGAGCACCGTGCCGTCGGGCATGGTGATCTTGGTTTCGAGCCTCACGGGCGCCTCCTCCGCCGATTCGCCGTGGGGCTCCACGCCTTCGGCCGGCACCTCGCCGTTGGGGCACTCGAAGACGACCAGGCAGCCTTCCCAGGTGGTGTAGCCGGACTCGAAATCCATGGCGCCCTGCCCCGCCACGTTCCTCACCAGCTCGTAGAAGTCGAGCTCCCTGGCGAGGAGCCGGGCCTCGGCCCTCGCCCTGAGGCCCGGGTCCCTGAAGATGCTGGCCGCGCCGCCCCCGAACGCCCCGGTCGACCGGGGCGACGGACGGTCGCCGGAAGAGACCGGCTCGCTGTCGCGGGGTATGCCGCCGGCCTGCTGGAACGGCGGCACCGCATACCGAGGGGAGGCTTGAGACACGATGGGCGCACTGGGTCGGCAAGGAGAGGTGCGCGGGCATCGTAACTGCTTGTATCGCTCCCGCCAAGGCGATATCGGCCGCAAATGGCGCCATTAGCCCATACGGGCTAACGCGGCGGCACAGGCGGCGCTCACCCCGGAGGAGTATCCGTGCGCAGCCAGCCGGTCACGCTCCAGCGCGTGGCGCGGCAGGGCAGCACGGCGTGGGGAACCAGGCCGCTCATGAACACCGCCAGGCGCGCCTCGAGCGGGACGACGCGGCGCATCTCGACCTCGGGGTCGCGCGGCTCGTACAGGCACAGTTCGCCGCCGTCGGCCGGGTCCCAGCCGGCATTCAGGTACAGCACCACGGAGACCTTGCGGAAGTTGCGCCCGCGGTGCTGGTCCAGGTGCTTTCTGTAGCCCCGGCCGCCGGGGTAGCGCGCGAAGTGGAACTCCTGGCTGCGCAAGCCCAGCGGGTAGCGCTCGTTGAGCACCGCGCGAAAGTTCGCCATCCAGGTGAAGAAATCGTGCCCGGCCAGCCGCGAGCCGGGCTGCACCCAGCAGATCGCGTCGCCGCGCACCTCGGGCTCCTTGCCGCTGGCGGGGTCCAGGCCGAACTCGCCGGCCTCGAACTGCCCGGCCTGCCACAGCTGCTGCGCCTCTTCGCGCAGCGCGGCGCACCAGGCGCGCGGAATGGCGTGGTCGGCGATGGCCCAGCCGCGCTGGTCGAGCGCGTGGATGATGGCGTCGTAGTCGGTCATGGAACGGCAGGGCGCGGCGGGGCGCCTCGGAGCGGGGCCATTCTATGAAGGCCCTGCCGCCTCGCCTACGCCGGCAGCGCCTGGAGCGGCTCTGCCACGCGCGGCGCGGTGCGGTCCCGCGCGGGCAGGGGCTCGAAGCGCGCGGTGAAGAAGCGCAGGAAGGCGGGCTCGTAGACCATTTTCATGCCGGCGATGCCGCGGCGGCGCCGGTACAGGTCCTTGCAGGCCTGCGCCACCACGTCCAGGTGCGCGTAGGTGTAGACGCGGCGCGGGATCGTCAGGCGCACCAGCTCCAGCCTGGGCCGGTGGTGCTCGCCGGTCTGCCTGTCGCGCCCGGCCGAGACGATGCCGCGCTCCATGCTGCGCACGCCGCTCTCCAGGTAGAGCTGCGCGGCCAGCGTCTGCGCCGGGAATTCGTCCTGCGGGATGTGGTCGAGGAACTGGCGCGCGTCCAGGAACACGGCGTGCCCGCCCACCGGCCGCACGATGGGGATGCCGGCGGCCACGAGCTGGTCGGCGAGATACCGGCACTGGGCGATGCGGTGGTGGATGTAGTGGAAGTCCACCGACTCCTCGATGCCGCGCGCCATGGCCTCCATGTCGCGCCCGGCCAGGCCGCCGTAGCTCGGCATGCCCTCGAACAGCACCACCAGCTCGCTGGCGCGCTGGTAGAGCTGGTCGTCGTTCATGCACAGGAAGCCGCCGATGTTGACCAGGCAGTCCTTCTTGCCGCTCATGGTGCAGCCGTCGGCGTAGCCCATCATCTCCCTGAGGATCTGGCGGATCGTCTTGTGGGCGCAGGCCGCCTCGCGCTCCTTGATGAAGTAGGCGTTCTCGACGCAGCGCGTGGCGTCGAACATCACCTTGATGCCGTGCTGGCCGCACAGCGCCTTCACCGCGCGCAGGTTCTCCATGCTGACGGGCTGGCCGCCGGCCAGGTTC
>CAUJIM010000021.1 GCA_963205335.1 Pseudomonadota bacterium | reverse complement strand
CTTGGTGCGCCCCCCCCCCCGGGGCCCCCCGGCCCCCCAAGCCATTGGGGGGCGAATGGGCCCCCCTGCCGGCTCGCGCCCCCGGTTTCAGACGAAATCAGACCAGCTCGGGCTCTTCGCGACGGCGGCGCAGCGCCGCCAGGCCGCCGAGGCCGCTGGCCAGCAGCAGCGCCGCGCCGGGCAGCGGCACCGCGGAGACAGGCGCATTGGCGATGAGGAAGAAGGACTCCGCCCCGTCGTTCATGCCGCTCAGCTTCATGTCGAACGCGACGATCGAGCTGAGCGGCAGCCCGACAAGGCTGGTGAAGCCGGAAATCACGTAGTCGGCCCAACCGGCACCTTGAAGAATCGCCGGCACGTTGCCGGTCGAACCGGTGTAGGTGTCAACGATCGCTCCATTGACCAACATGTGGAAATAGTCCAGCGTCTGCGCATCCTTGCCGGCCTGGTTGATGTCCAGCCCCACCGAAAAACCGTTGGTGAACATCGAAAGCAGCTGCCCTACGGTGTAGTTTGGCGAAGACTGCGTCGTCGTGATGCTTCCGCCATTCGGATACAGCGTGTAATCGAACGTCGAAGGCTGCTGCGGGCAGTTCTGGCCCGAGATGATGCAGGGCGAATCCTTGCTCTGCTGGTAGATCTTTCCAGACACGCCCGTCAGCGTCAACGTGGATGCGGACGCTGCGCTACCCGCAACAGCGAGCGCAACGCCCGCAAGTGTCAATTTCAGAGTCTTGACCATCTCCACCCCCATGGAAAATTGCAATCGATAACACCTGAGCGGACACTGTTACATAGATCCACGCGCCTGGCCACCCCCCATTCGGACTATTCCAGCGCAGCAGCCAGCAGCGCCCGCAGGCCCTCTTCATCGAGCACCGGCACGCCCAGCTCCTGCGCCTTGGCGAGCTTGCTGCCGGCCTCGCTGCCGGCGACGACGTAGCTGGTCTTCTTGCTGACCGAGCCGGCCACCCTGGCGCCCGCGGCTTCGAGCAGCGCCTTGGCCTCCTCGCGCGCGAGCGTGGGGAGCGTGCCGGTGAGCACCACGGTCTTGCCCGCCAGCGGCAGGGCGGCGGCGGGCAGCGGCTCGCCTTCCTGCGGCTGCACGCCCGCGTCGCGCAGCGCCTGCACCACCTCGCGGTTGTGCGGCTGGGCGAAGAAGGTGCGGATGGATTCGGCGACGACGGGGCCGACGTCGCTGACCTGCATGAGCGCATCGGCGTCGGCCTCCATCAGCACGTCGAGCCGGCCGAAATGGCGCGCCAAGTCCTTGGCGGTGGCCTCGCCGACGTGGCGGATGCCGAGCGCGTAGAGGAAGCGCGCGAGCGTGGTGTGCTTCGATTTTTCAAGCGCCTCGCGCAGGTTGCGCGCGGATTTTTCGGCCATTCGCTCCAAACCCGCGAGCTGCTCCTCGCCGAGGGCGTAGAGCCCGGGCAGGCCGTGGATCAGGGCGCCGTCGACGAGCTGGTCCACGAGCTTCTCGCCCAGGCCCTCGATGTCCATGGCCTTGCGGCTGGCGAAATGCAGCAGTGCCTGCTTGCGCTGCGCCGCGCAGAACAGCCCGCCGGTGCAGCGGTGCTCGATCTCGCCGTGCTCGCGCACCACGCTGCTGCCGCACACCGGGCACGCGCGCGGCATGCGGAAGTTGGGCACGTAGGCGGGCCTGCGGGCATCGACCACGCCGACCACCTCGGGGATCACGTCGCCCGCGCGGCGCACCACGACCTGATCGCCCACGCGCACCCGCTTGCGGCGCAGCTCGAACAGGTTGTGCAGCGTGGCGTTGGTCACCGTGGCGCCGCCGACGAACACCGGCGCCAGGCGCGCCACCGGCGTGATCTTGCCGGTGCGGCCGACCTGCACGTCGATCGCTTCGACCCTGGTGACCATCTCCTGCGGCGGGTATTTGTGCGCCACGGCCCAGCGCGGCTCGCGCGTGACGAAGCCGAGTTGGCGCTGCAGGGCGAGGCTGTTGACCTTGTAGACCACGCCGTCGATGCCGTAGGGCAGCGTGGCGCGCGCGGCGCCCATCCTGGCGTGGAAGGCGACCAGTTCGGCCGCACCGTGCGCCAGCCGCACCTGCTCCGCCACCGGAAAGCCCCAGTCCTTCAACTGCCGCAGCAGTTCGTAATGCGTGCGCCACTCGGGCCCGCCCTGTTCGGGCGGCGTGACCTCACCCAGGCCGTAGGCGAAGAACGAGAGCGGGCGCTGCGCGGCGATGCGCGCGTCGAGCTGGCGCACCGCGCCGGCGGCGGCGTTGCGCGGGTTGACGAAGGTCTTTTCGCCGAGCTGCTGCTGGCGCTGGTTGAGCCGCTCGAAATCCGGCCCGCGCATGTAGACCTCGCCGCGCACCTCCAAGAGCGGCGGCGCGCCGGCGGGCAGCCGCAAGGGGATCTGGCGGATGGTGCGGATGGCGTGCGTCACGTCCTCGCCCACCTCGCCGTCGCCGCGCGTGGCGGCCTGCACCAGGCGCCGGTCCTCGTAGCGCAGGCCCATCGCCAGGCCGTCGAACTTGGGCTCGGCGACGTATTCGACGGGCGGGTCGGCCTCCTGCAGGCCGAGCTCGCGGCGGATGCGCGCGTCGAACGCCTGCGCGCCGCTGGCCTCGGTGTCGGTCTCGGTGCGGATGCTGAGCATGGGCACGGCATGGCGCACCGGCGCCAGGCCCTGCATCGCGCTGCCGAGCACGCGCTGCGTCGGCGATTCGGGCGTGACCAGCCCGGGGTGCTCGGCCTCCAGCCGTTCGAGCCGCTGGTACACCCGGTCGTACTCGCCGTCGGGCACGCTGGGGGCGTCGAGCACGTAGTACTCGTGCGCCCAGCGGTCGAGCTGCGCCCGAAGTGCTTCTATTTCAGTAGCTGCTTGCGCTTGACTGTCGGGCGCTGGAGCCGAAAAAAGGTCTGATTGCATCAGCTGAACAGCCGGCGCGCGAGCACCGAGCCCGCCGACAGCTCGCGCTCGTCGAGCTGGTCGTAGAGCTGCTCCAGGTCGGCCGCGATCGGGTCCATCGCCATCGCGGGCAGCATCTGGCCGTTCTGGTCGCAGAGCACGCCGTCCATCGCCTGGCCGAGCTGCGCCGCCACCTCGCGCAGGCGCACGAAGGGCTGCTCGGCGCGCGCCACCTGCGGCACGTCCACGCTCAGGCCGACCTCGCGCAGCGCCGAACGCTCGGGCTCGTCGGACATCGCGGCCTGCGCGTCGTACGACAGCGTGAGCAGCGGCGGCAGGCCGGGCTCGGGGGCCGGCAGCACCAGCCGGCCGGGCATGGTGCCGGCGACGAAGCCCAGCGGCGCGGCGCTTTGCTGCACGTAGCCCGGGCTCCACGCCGCCTGGCGCGCGCGCAGCACGAAGGAGAGCTGCGCGTCGTGGCTGCTGGCGAACTGGTCGAGCTCGCGCGCCCGCGCCACCTCGTGGCGCATGTCGGGGAACTCGGGCGCGGCGTTGATCGCGTCGGCGAAGGCCTGCACCTTGGCGACGAATTCGGAGAACTCGATCTCGTTGAGCGCGCCCAGGCGGTTGGCCAGCTGCACCCCGGCCTGGAAGCTGTGGTAGCGCTGCCCGCCCTGCGGCTTTTCCCACTGGCCGGTGGCCTCGTTCAGGCCCTCGATGGCGAACGGCTTGCTGCCGGCCCGCCGCGTGGGCGGCAGCGCGGCGAGCGCGGCGTCGCCCGACACCGGGTGCTCCGCGCCGATCGGGACGATGGCGTCGATCAGCGCGTCCAGCGCGCCGCGCGCCGGCGCGGTCTCGGCCGGCGCGGCCACCGGGTCCAGGCGCAGCGGCAGGTCCGGCAGGGGGTCGTCGCCGCCGGCCGCCAGCGGCGGCGCCAGGCCGTAGAGCAGCGGCTCCTGGCGCAGCGGCTCGGCGCCGTCGGGCGGCGGCGCGGCAACCGGCCTGGCGCGCCGGGGCGCGTTGCGGTAGTTGCTCCAGGCGTTGTAGGCGACGACGATGATCAGGACCACCGCACCGGTGATGACGAGGGCCGTTTGGAAGGAACTCATGGTGTGTGCATTCAGGCTTCGGCCAGGGACAGGGCGCGCGCCATGTCCACCGCCACGATACGCGAGACGCCCTGCTCCTGCATGGTCACGCCGATGAGCTGCTCGGCCATTTCCATCGCGATCTTGTTGTGGCTGATGAAGAGGAACTGGGTGCCGCGCGACATGCTGGCCACCAGTTTCGCATAGCGTTCGGTGTTGGCGTCGTCCAGCGGCGCGTCGACCTCGTCGAGCAGGCAGAACGGCGCCGGGTTGAGCTGGAAGATGGCGAACACCAGCGCGATCGCGGTGAGCGCCTTCTCGCCGCCCGAGAGCAGGTGGATGGTCTGGTTCTTCTTGCCCGGCGGCTGCGCCATGACCTGCACGCCGGAGTCGAGGATCTCCTCGCCGGTCATCAATAGCTGCGCGCGCCCGCCGCCGAAGAGCTCGGGGAACATGCGGCCGAAGTGCGCGTTCACCGTCTCGAAGGTGCCCGACAGCAGCGTGCGCGTCTCGGCGTCGATGCGGCGGATGGCGTCTTCCAGCGTCTTCATCGCCAGCTGCAGGTCTTCGCTCTGCGCGCTGAGGAAGCCCTGGCGCTCGCGCGCCAGCGCCAGTTCGTCGAGCGCCGCGAGGTTGACCGCGCCCAGCTGCTCCACCGCGCGCTGCAGCCGCTCGATCTCGCCCTGCAGGCCGTCGGCCTGCACCTGGCCCTGCGCGATCGATTGCTCGACCCGGGCCAGGTCCGCCTCGGCCTCGCGCAGCAGGGTGTCGTACTGCTCCAGCGCCAGGCGCGCGGCCTGCTCCTGGAGCTGCAGCTCGGTGATGCGCGCGCGCAGCGGGTCGAGCTCGCGCTCGGCCTGCATGCGCAGCTCGTCGCTGGCGCGCAGGCGCGCGGTCAGGCCGTCGTACGCGCTGCGCTGCTGCGCCAGGGCCTGCTCGCAGGCCATCTTGGCCTCCAGCGCCTGCTGCAGGCCGCCCTGCGCGGCCGCGTCCGACAGGCGCGAGAGTTCTTCGCGCGCGCGCTCCTGCTCGGCCCGCAGGCTCTCCACCTGGCCGGTGGCCATGGCCGCGGCGCGGGTCAGCTCGTCGCGCCGCGCCTGCAGGCTGCGCTGGGCGAACTGCGCCTCCTGCGCGCGCCGCTCCAGCTGGCGCTGCTGCTCGCGCCACTGGTCGAGCCGCTGCTGCGCCGCGATCACCTTGTCGCCCAGCTGCGCGTGGCGCTCCTGGCTGTCGGCGAGCTGCATGTCCAGCTCCTCGAAGCGCGCCTCGGCGGTGACGCGGCGCTCCTGCAGGTCCTCGAGCTGCGCCTGCACCTCGGCCAGGTCGGCCGCGATCTGCTGGCCGCGCGCGCGCGCCTGCTCGGCCTGCTGCGACAGGCGCAGCAGCTCCACCTGCTCGGCGTGCGCGCGGGACTGTGTCTCGCCGGCCTCGCGGCGCGCCGACTGCAGGCGCAGGTTGGCGTCCTGCCAGGCGGCTTCGGCACGCGCCAGCGCGGTGCGGGCCTCCTCGGCCATCAGCGCCTGCGCGCGCACCTGCTTTTCCAGGTGCTCGATCTCCTGCGCGCGGGCGAGCAGCCCCGACTGCTCGGAGTCGGGCGCATGGAAATCCACGCCGTGCGCCGTGACGGCGTGGCCCTGGGGCGTATAGATCGCCTGGCCCGGCTGCAGGCCGGCGCGGCGCGCCAGCGCCTCGTCGAGCGACGGCGCGGTGAAGCACCCGTGCAGCCAGTCGGCCAGCACCGCGTGCAGCCCGGCGTCGCCCACGCGCAGCAGGTCGGCGAGGCGCTGCGCGCCGCCGGGCGCGGGCGCCGGCGCCGCGGCGGGGGCGCTGTAGAAGGCGAGGCGCGCCGGCGGCGCCTCCTGCGCGCCGCTGCCCGCGAAGCCGCGCAGCATCTCCAGCCGCCCTACGGGCAGCGCGGCCAGGCGCTCGCGCAGCGCGGCCTCCAGCGCGTTCTCCCAGCCCGGCTCGATGTGCAGGCGCGTCCACAGCCCCTGCAGGCCGTCGAGCCCCTGCCGGGCCAGCCAGGGCTGCAGCTTGCCGTCGACCTTGAGCTTCTCCTGCAGCTCCCTGAGCGCGGCCAGGCGCGCCGCGAGGTCGGCCTGGCGCGCTCCCTCCTCGTTCACCGCCTGCTGGCGCGCGCGGCGTTCGTCGTCAAGCCGCGGCACGCTCGCCAGCAGGTCGGCCAGGCGCGCCTCGGCCTCGGCCGCGGCCTCGTGCGCGGCGTCGCTGCTCTCCTGCAGCTGCGCCAGGCGCGCGGCGTCGGGCAGCGCCAGCGCCCCCTGGTCGCCGCGCAGCCGCTGCAGGCGCGCCTCCTGCTGGCGGCTTTGCTCGTCGATGCCGCGCTGCTCGGCCGCGAGCACCTGGATCTGCTGCTGCACCTGCGCCACCAGCGTGCGCTGGGCCTCGCCTTTCTGCTGGCCCTCGCGCAGCGCGTCTTCCAGCTCGGGCAGCTGCAGCTGCTGCTCCTCGGCCTGCGCGGCCAGCAGCTCGGCCTGCTCCTGCGCGTCGCCGCCGCTCTCGGCCAGGGCCTGCAGCTCGGCTTCGGACTCGCTCTTGCGCGCCGCCCACTCGTCGATCTGCCCGGCCAGCTGCACCAGGCGCTGCTCGACGCGCGCGCGGCCCTCGACGACGTAGCGGATCTCGGCCTCCAGCTTGCCGACCTCGGCCGTGGCCTCGTAGAGCCTGCCCTGCGCCTGGTTGACCGCGTCGCCCGCGGCGTAGTGCGCCTGGCGGATCTGCTCCAGGTCGGCCTCGACGCGGCGCAGGTCGGCCATGCGCGACTCCAGGGCGTTGACCGCCTGCAGTCCTTCGGCGCGCACCCGCTCCTGCCCGGCCAGCGCATCGGCGCGCCGCAGGAACCACAGCTGCTGCTGCGCCAGCTGCACCTGCTGCTGCAGCGTGCGGTAGCGCGCCGCCACCTCGGCCTGCCTCTCCAGCTTGCTCAGGTTGGCGCCGAGCTCGCGCAGGATGTCCTCGACGCGGGTGAGGTTCTCGCGCGTGTCGGCCAGGCGGTTTTCCGTCTCGCGCCGGCGCTCCTTGTACTTGGAGACGCCGGCCGCCTCCTCGAGGAACAGGCGCAGCTCTTCGGGGCGCGATTCGATGATGCGGCTGATGGTGCCCTGGCCGATGATGGCGTAGGCGCGCGGCCCCAGGCCCGTGCCGAGGAAGACGTCGTGCACGTCGCGCCGGCGCACCGGCTGGTTGTTGATGTAGTAGCTGCTGGTGCCGTCGCGCGTGAGCACGCGGCGCACCGCAATCTCGGCGAACTGGTTCCACTGGCCGCCGGCGCGGTGGTCCTGGTTGTCGAACGCCAGCTCCACGCTGGCGCGGCTCGCCGGCTTGCGGCTGGTGGTGCCGTTGAAGATCACGTCCTGCATGCTCTCGCCGCGCAGCTCGCTGGCGCGCGACTCGCCCAGCACCCAGCGCACCGCGTCCATGATGTTGGACTTGCCGCAGCCGTTGGGCCCGACCACGCCGACGAGCCGGCCCGGCAGCTGGAAATGCGTGGGCTCGGCAAACGACTTGAAGCCGGAGAGTTTGATGGCGGTCAGGCGCACGGGAGAAAACGCGGACGGGGTGGCTGCGGCGCAGCAAAGCGGCAATCATACTGTGTCGCGCAGCCGCGGAATTCAGGATGAAATAGCCGCTTTCCCCATGTCCACCGCGCGCCAGAAGCTATTTTTTCAGTAGCAATCACCGACCCACCGGAAGGACACGGCGGCCGTCACGCCAGCCGCGCGGGCACCAGCCGCGCCGCCTCGGCCTGCACCGCTTCCTTGAGGGAGGCCCACACCGCCTGGATGCGCGCCTGGTGCTTGCCCTCGGCCGGCATGCTCATCCAGAAGGTGCGGGTGAACCGCGCCTCGCGCGGCAGCACGCGGGCGAGCGAAGTGTCGCGGTCGGCGACGAAGGCGGGCAGCACCGCCAGGCCCGCGCCGGCGCGCACCGCCTGGTACTGCGCCATGATCGAGGTGCTGCGCAGCGTGAAGCGCTCGGGCGGGAACACGTCGCCGAGGAACTGCAGCTCCTTGGTGAACAGCAGGTCGTCCACGTAGTTGACGAATTCGTGCTGCCGCAGGTCTTCGCGCCGGGTGATGAGGGCGCGGCGCGCCAGGTACTCGCGCTGGCCGTAGACCAGCAGGGTGTAGTCCGCCAGGCGCGTGACGATGACCGAGCCCTGCCTGGGGCGCTCGAGCGAGATGACGATGTCGGCCTCGCGCCGCGACAGGTGCAGCATGCGCGGCACGGCCAGCAGGTCGATCGACAGGTGCGGGTGCTGCTGCGTCAGCCGCGCCAGGTGCGGCGCCAGGATCAGCGTGCCGAAGCCCTCGGTCGCGCCCACGCGCACCAGGCCCGCCGGGCCGCTGCTCGACGCGTTGGCCGGCGCCACCCGCTCCACGCCAAGCACGGCGGTCTCCATCGCCTCCACCGCGGGCAGCAGCTGGCGCCCGGCCTCGGTCAGGCGGTGGCCCGCCGCCGCGCGCACGAACAGCGGCACGCCCATCCGCTTTTCCAGCAGCCGGATGCGCCGCGCCACCGTGGTGTGCTCCACCCCGGTGCGCCGCGCGGCGGCGGCCAGCGTGCCGGTGCGCGCCAGCTCCAGGAAGTAGCGCAGGTGGTCCCAGTCCATCGGCTGCGTCTTTTTCATGTGCGTATTTGCAAAGCCAAGGTGCACTATTGTCTATTGCATATTCAATTTTGCACAACTACCATGGGCCTCGATCCGATTTCGATCACCACTCTTTTCACAGGAGACCCGCGCCATGGACGCATCCACCTCGCAGGGCGTGCTCGCCCCCACCGTCAAGCTCTTGATCGGCGGCAAGTTCATCGACTCCAAGACCACCCAGTGGCATGAGGTCATCAACCCGGCCACGCAGCAGGTGCTGGCCCGCGTGCCCGAGACCACGCCCGAGGAAATCAACGCCGCCGTGGCCAGCGCCAGGGAAGCCTTCAAGACCTGGCGCAAGACCTCGCTGATGGCGCGCGGGCGCGTGTTCCTCAAGTACCAGGAGCTGATCCGCGCGCACATGAAGGAGTTGGCCGCCATCCTCACCGCCGAGCAGGGCAAGACGCTGCCCGACGCCGAGGGCGACGTGTTCCGCGGCCTGGAGATCGTCGAGCACGCGGCCAGCATCGGCACGCTGCAGCTGGGCGAAGTGGGCAACAACATCGCCACCGGCGTCGACACCTTCACGATGCTGCAGCCGCTGGGCGTGTGCGCCGGCATCACGCCATTCAACTTCCCCGCGATGATCCCGCTGTGGATGTTCCCGATGGCGATCGCCTGCGGCAACACCTTCGTGCTCAAGCCCTCGCAGCAGGACCCGATGGTGACCATGCGCCTGTGCGAGCTGGCGCTGGAAGCGGGCGTGCCCCCGGGCGTGCTCAACGTGATCCACGGCACGGCCGACGCGGTCAACGCCATCTGCGACCACCCGGACATCAAGGCCATCAGCTTCGTCGGCTCGACCAAGGTCGGCACGCACGTCTACCACCGCGCCAGCCTCGCCGGCAAGCGCGTGCAGTGCATGATGGGCGCGAAGAACCACGCCATCGTGATGCCCGACGCCAACAAGGAGCAGGCGCTCAACGCCTTGATCGGCGCCTCGTTCGGCGCGGCCGGCCAGCGCTGCATGGCGATCTCGGTGATGGTGCTCGTCGGCGAGGCGCAGAAGTGGGTGCCGGACATCGTCGCCAAGGCCAAGGGGCTCAAGGTGAACGCCGGCACCGCCGAGGGCACGGACGTCGGGCCGCTGATCACCTGCGCCGCGCGCGACCGCGTGGAGGGCCTGATCGAGCGCGGCATCCAGGAAGGCGCCAGGCTCGAACTCGACGGCCGCAAGCCCACCGTCAAGGGCTTCGAGAAGGGCAACTTCGTCGGCCCGACCGTCTTCAGCAATGTGAAGCCCGGCATGAGCATCTACGACCAGGAGGTCTTCGGCCCGGTGCTGTGCATCGTGCCCGCCGACAACCTGGACCAGGCCATCGAGTTCATCAACGCCAACCCCAACGGCAACGGCACGGCGATCTTCACGCGCTCGGGCGCGGCGGCGCGCCAGTTCAAGGAAGACATCGACGTCGGCCAGGTCGGCATCAACCTGCCCGTGCCGGTGCCGGTCTCGCTGTTCTCCTTCACCGGCAGCCGCGGCTCCAAGCTCGGCGACCTGGGCCCCTACGGCAAGCAGGTGGTGCTGTTCTACACCCAGACCAAGACCGTGACCGAGCGCTGGTTCGACGAAGACGAGCACCACGCGATGAACACCACCATCAGCCTGAAGTAGCCCGGGGCTTCTCTCCTTCCCCCACCGGGGGAAGGCTGGGATGGGGGCTTGCGGCGTCTGCTTGAGCATCGCGCTGCGGCAAGCGCCCCGGGCCCCCACCCTGCCCCCCAAAGGGGGAGGGAAAAACAATACAAGCAAAAACCGGCCTTGGCGCTTATCCATCAAGCGCCAGCAGCTATCAAAACAAGAGGAGACGCCGCTCCATGGATTTCGAACTCACCGAAGACCAGCGCGCCTTTGCCGAGACGGCGCGCGCCTTCGCGCAGGCCGAACTCGCGCCGCACGCCGCCGAGTGGGACGAGCAGGCCGTCTTCCCGCGCGAGGCTATTCGCCGCGCGGGCGAGCTCGGCTTCTGCGGCCTCTACGCGCCCGAGAACGCCGGCGGCCTGGCGCTGCCGCGGCTGGACGCCACGCTGGTCTTCGAGGAACTCGCCGCGGTCGATCCCTCCACCACCGCCTTCATCACCATCCACAACATGGCTACCTGGATGCTCGGCACCTGGGCAACCGACGAGGTGCGCGGCGAATGGGGCGAGGCGCTCACCAGCGGCCAGAAACTGGCGAGCTATTGCCTGACCGAGCCGGGCAGCGGCTCGGACGCCGCCAGCATCAAGACCCGCGCCGAGCGCGTGGGCCACGAATACGTCATCAACGGCGGCAAGGCCTTCATCAGCGGCGCGGGCAGCACCGACGTGCTGGTGCTGATGGTGCGCAGCGGCGACGCGGGCGCGGGCGGCATCAGCGCCTTCGCCGTGCCGGCGCAATTGCCCGGCATCGGCTACGGCAAGAAGGAACACAAGATGGGCTGGAACAGCCAGCCCACTCGCCAGATCAGCTTCGACAACGTGCGCATCCCGGCCAGCCACCTGCTCGGCCGCGAGGGCGAGGGCTTCAAGATCGCGATGAAGGGGCTGGACGGCGGGCGCATCAACATCGCCACCTGCTCGGTCGGCGCGGCGCAAGGCGCCCTGGCGCAGGCGCAGCGCTACCTGCAGGAGCGCCAGCAGTTCGGCAAAACCCTGGCGAGCTTCCAGGCGCTGCAGTTCAAGCTGGCCGACATGGCGACCGAGCTCGTCGCCGCGCGCCAGATGGTGCGCCTGGCCGCGGCCAAGCTCGATGCCGGCGCACGCGACGCCTCCACCTACTGCGCCATGGCCAAGCGCTTCGCCACCGACGCCTGCTTCGGCGTGATCAACGACGCGCTGCAGCTGCACGGCGGCTACGGCTACCTGTGCGACTTCCCGCTGGAGCGGCTGCTGCGCGACGCGCGCGTGCACCAGATCCTGGAAGGCACGAACGAAATCATGCGCGTCATCATCGGCCGGCGCATGCTCGACGGCGACGCGCCCGACGCCATCCGCTGAACCGGCACCATGCCCGCCCGCCCCATCGCGCCCGAGACCCTGCGCCTCATCGCCGCGCTGCAGGACGCCCTGGCCGAACGCCTGGACGCGCGCACCAGCGTGCAGGAGCGCACGCTCTTCGGCTGCCACGCGCTCATGGTGGACGGCAAGCTGTGCCTCGCCGTCAAGGGCGAAGACCTGCTGGTGCGCCTGCCGCCGCAGGAGCACGCGGTGCACGCCGAGCAGCCCGGCGTGCGCGAGCTGGACCCGCGCGGCGGCATGCCCGGCTACTTCTGGGTGGAGCCTGCCGGCTACGCCACGCGCGCGCAGTGGCAGCACTGGATAGCCGCCGCCCTGGCGTACAACCCGCAGGCCAGGGCCACGCCGCGCCGGCGCAGGAAGGTCGCGCCATGAATCCAGGCCTTTTCAGCCGCCAGCGCACTGCCAGTGCGCGCCGGCAGCTCCCAAAACCATAGTTTCTTTTCTCACACCACAGGAGACAGCACCATGCGCATCGCATTCATCGGCCTGGGCCACATGGGCGGCCCCATGGCCATCAACCTGCACAAGGCCGGCCACGACGTGCAGGCCTTCGACCTCGTCCCCGCCGCCTGCGAGGCCGCCAAGGCGGCAGGCATCGCCATCGCCGCGAGCGGCGAAGCGGCCGTCAAGGGCGCCGAAGTCGTCATCAGCATGCTGCCCGCGAGCCAGCACGTCGAAGGCCTGTACCTGGGCAAGGACGGCGACGGCGGGCTGCTCCCCCGCATCGCCAGGGGCACGCTGGTGATCGACAGCTCGACGATCGCCGCCGCCACCAGCCAGAAGGTCGCCAGGGCGGCCGAGGCCGCGGGCATCGCCTTCATCGACGCACCGGTCTCCGGCGGCGTGGGCGGGGCGGTGGCCGGCACGCTCACCTTCATGGTCGGCAGCCCGGCCGCCCACCTGGAGCGCGCCCGTCCGGTGCTCGAGAAAATGGGCGCCAACATCTTCCACGCGGGCGCCGCCGGCGCGGGCCAGACCGCCAAGATCTGCAACAACATGCTGCTCGGCATCCTGATGATCGGCACCAGCGAAGCCATGGCGCTGGGCGTGGCCAACGGGCTCGATCCGAAGGTGCTGGCCGAGATCATGCGCCGCAGCTCGGGCGGCAACTGGGCGCTGGAGAAATACAACCCCTACCCCGGCGTGCACGAGAACGCCCCGGCCAGCAAGGGCTACGCCGGCGGCTTCGGCACCGACCTGATGCTCAAGGACCTGGGCCTGTCGCAGGAGAACGCCACCGCCATGCGCGCCAGCACCCCGCTGGGGGGCCTCGCCCGCGCACTCTACGCCGCGCACAGCCTGGCCGGACACGGCGGGGAGGACTTCTCCAGCATCATCAAGATGGTGCAGAAGAAGGGCTGATTGCCGCTTCGTGCCGCCTGGACAAGGGCGCCGCGGTCTCACGGGCCACGGCGCCCTTTTCGCGTTCGGCATGCCGATGGCTAGAATGGCCATGCCCCCAGGAGCTGCCCATGCAAGTCACCGCCACCGAAGCCAAGAACCGCTTCGGCCATCTCTGCGCGCAAGCCAAGACGGCGCCCGTGATCGTCGAAAAAGACGGCCGGCCCGACTCGGTCATTCTTTCCTGGAGCAGCTACCAGGCGTTGACGGCCGCGAGCGAGCAGCCGTCCCTGGCGCGCAGGCGCAAGGCGTTCAACGAAGCGCACCAGGAATGGCTGGCCGAGCAAAACCGCGACTTCGAGGAAAACGGCCTGTGGTCCGACGGACTCGTGGCCTGGCGCGACCGCAGCTGATGGCCCAGTTCGACGTTTACCCGAACCCCAACCCCGCATCGCGCACCAGCGTGCCCTTCGTGGTGGACGTGCAGAGCGGCCTGATCGACGCACTGCCCACGCGCCTCGTGCTGCCGCTGTCGCGCATCGGATCGCGCAATACCCGCCTTCCCGTGAACCTGTGCCCGCTGGTGGAGATCGATGGCGAGCCCCTCACGCTCATGCCCCAGCTCGCGGCCGCGATCGACAAGCGGCTGCTGCGCAAACCGGTGCTCTCCCTCACGCACCGCGCGCACGACATCAGCGCCGCGCTTGACGCCGTGATTTCGGGGGTTTGATACGGGTTTGCAATCGAGAAGAGAACAAGGCGCGAAGCCGAAGACGGTACACGCAGCATGGCAAGGCGAAGCAACGCAGTTATCTTTTTGATTGCGAAGTTGCATCAGCGGCTCTACCCGGAAAGCCAGCCTCGCCTCCAGCACCGGCTTGGCCCGCGCCGGACGATGCGACGCAACTGAGCGCTGGAGAAATACAACCCCTACCCCGCGTGGGCGAGAACGCCCCGGCCAGCAAGGGCTGAGGCTGAGGCTGACGCCTGCGGCCTGCGCACCGCTGCCTCTTGCGCAGCACCCAGCGGCCGGCCGTCGCCAACCCCGCAAGCCAGGGCATGGGATACGGAATGCAGGGGCAAGTCGGACAAAGGGGCTGGTCTTGCAAGATGGCATCCCCTTCGTTCAAAATTCGCACGCGGCCGGGCCTTGAAGTTATAGTGACCAGAGGGCGCCCTGCCACGTCGCACATCGTGGTGGGGGTATGGCATCGCAGGGCCGGCCTGGCCACGTTTTTTCTGACGATGCTTTTTTTGTAATTTTTGTTTTTTCAATGAATGTAGTTTAAATATACCTTTATATTTAATATATTATCTAAATTTTCAACGGAGACAACTAATGCAAATGTTTAAAAAAATATTATTCGGATTGGCTGCATGCGTCGCATTCAGTTTGTCGCATGCCGATGTGAATGTCGGCGTCATTCTTTCATTGACCGGGCCGGCGGCTTCTCTCGGAATCCCTGCGCAGCAAACCATAGAGATGTGGCCTGAAACCATCGGCGGCCAGAAACTGGTCGTCACCATCCTGGATGATGCTTCCGATCCGACGTCGGCAACCCTGGCGGCCAGAAAACTGACCACCAGGAATAACGTGGACATCCTGATCGGCCCTTCGATCACGGCTACCGCGCTTGCCGTTCTGGAGGTTGCCGGAGAAACGAAGACGCCCATGATCACCATGTCGGGCGGAGGTGCCGTCGTCATCCCTCAAGAAGGTCCGAGAAAATGGGCCTTCAAAATGCCGCCTTCCGAGGAAATCCAGCTGAATGTCATTTTCAACCGCATGAAAAAGCGCGGAGAAAAGACGCTCACCATCGTCGCGGCGAAAGACGGTTATGGCCAGGTGTTCATCGACGAGGCGACAAAGCTCGCCCCGACTGCCGGCATCGAGATCGTCAGTGTCGAGCGTTTTGCCAGCAACGACACCTCGTTTGTCTCGCAAGCACTGAAGATCAAGGGCAAGAAACCGGACGCGGTATTCATCGCCGCATCCGGGACGCCTGCGGCAATGCCCCAGATCGAACTCAAGAAAGTCGGCTATACCGGCACGCAATACCAAACCCAGGCGGTCGCCAACAACGATTACTTGCGTGTTGGCGGCAAGGCGGTTGAAGACACCTTCATGTCGGTTTCTCCGATATTGGTTGCCGAACAATTGCCAGAAACCAGCATTGTCAAGCCCGTTGCGCTGAACTATGTGAAAAAAGTCAAGGACAAACACGGAATGGGTGCCCTTTCACTGTTTGGTGGAACTGCCTGGGATGCAAATTTGTTGCTCGAACACGTCGTACCCTTGGCAATGAAATCGGCGAAGCCTGGAACACCGGAATTTCGATCGGCGTTGCGTGACGCCCTGGAAAACGACATAAAGAATCTGGTATTGGCCGAAGGTGTGTATACCATGTCACCAAAAAATCACAATGGCGCAGACGAACGCAGCCAGGTATTGGTCGAAGTCAAAAACGGCGGATGGAAATTTGTCGACTGAACTCGTGCATTGCGGGAATTAGGACACGATTTGATTTTTTGATCTGAATCCCGATGCGGCGGATTTTTTCTGACCGCCGCTGGTGTCGTCGAGAGGTCATGTGTCCTTTCAATCAAAGGAGATTGCCGTGAACAAAGTATTGACAAAAGACGAAATTGCATCATATGAACGTGATGGGGTTATCTGCATCAGAAACGCGGTGGGCCCGGAGTGGGTCGAGAGAATGACAAAAGTCATCGATGCCCAGCTCGCTGCACCCAGCCGTTGGGTGAACGATGCCAACCCCAACGCGACCCGCAATCGACTGTTTACGGATCGTTATCTTTGGCGGGAGAATCCGGAGATTCAAAAATTCATATTTGAATCGGGGGTGGCGGCTCTTGCGGGACAAGCGATGCAGAGTTCGATGGCGCGCTTCTATTTCGATCATTTGCTGGTCAAGGAGCCCGAAACCACCGCACCAACGCCATGGCACCAGGATGCGCCCTATTGGCCATTCAAGGGCCGTCAGATTTGTTCGATCTGGTTGGCATTGACCGACTCGACGGTGGAGCAAAGCGCACTTGAGTTTGTGCGTGGCTCGCATGCGGACCAGCACTATTACATGCCGCAACAATTCGGGAAGCGCGACAACCACCCCAGCAGCTGGCAACTCAAGGGAATCGAGGGCGAGCCCGTCCCACCCATCGAAGAAAACAGGAGCGCCTACGACATCGTCGGTTGGGATATGAAGGCCGGAGATGCCGTATTGTTTTCCGCCTGGGTTCTGCATGGCGCGCGAGGCAATAGCTCGTCGCAGCAGCGGCGCGCAGCTATTTCCACGCGCTGGCTGGGTGACGACGTGATCTGGTATCCCCACCCGGGGTCTGACCCGACCGTCACGCAGGCGGATGTGGCGATTCAACCTGGCGAGTCGGCATGTGACGATGATCGTTTTCCTGTCGGCTGGAAAAAGTAACCATCCTCCTGAAAAACCGGGGCTCTCGTTATGCGAGCCGCTCAAGGCGGCTGACCAGGGTCGCTGACGCGGCCCACCCGTTGCCGGAACCGTCGCGCTTACCCAGCAGCGGCCTGCAGTTGCTGCGCCAGTTCGTCGTCGATGGCGCTGGCGCGCAGCGCGGCCGGCCGCTGGGCGTGCAACTGGGCGAAACGCACGAACTCGGCGCGCGGTTCGAGCATCTTGAACTGCAGGTAAAAGCCGACCGATGCGACCACGAATAGGTCGGCCGCGCTGAAGGTGTCGCCCGCCAGGTGCTCGCGCCCGCGCAGCGCGCCCTCCAGCGTGTCCAGCACGTCGGCCTCGGTGCCGTAGCCGGCCTGCTCGGGTTTGGCCAGGGCACCGACGCTCTTGGCCGTGAGCAGGGCTTCCAGCGGCGCCATGAAGGCGATCCAGCGGTAGTACGGGCCGCGCGCGGGCGTGCCGACGGCGGGCGCGAGGTGCCTGCCCGGCACCAGGTCGGCCAGGTACATCAGGATGGCTGCGTTCTCCGTCACCACCGTGTCGCCGTGTCGGATGGCGGGCACCTTGCCCATGGGGTTGATGGCGCGGTAGGCCGGCGCCTTCATGGTGCTGCCGTACTGCAGCACTTCGGTGGTGTAGGGCAGGCCGGTTTCTTCCAGCATCCAGCGCGCCACGCGGCCGCGCGACCAGGGGTGGGTGTAGAGGGCGAGGGAGGCGGTCATGGGGCTTCCTTGGTTTGCGGTTTCACCAGCTCACTGACTCATCCGAGCCGCCGATCGGCGGCACGGTGCTGGGCAGGGGGCCGGCAGTTGCAGCAGGCGGGCGGCGAGGACATGGCTCAATCTTCTGGCGCAAGGCCGGCGGAGCAGGCCTCATCGAGCGGCAAGTGGTGGAGCCGCCGCGAGCCCCGCCTCCAGCACCGGCTTGGCCCAGTCGGGCGTGCGTGCCAGCTGCGCCGCATCGTCCGGCGCGGGCCAGACCAGCCGCCCCTGGCGCAGCACCGCCACCGGCAGCGGGTCGGGCACGGCCTCGCCCGGCGCCACGCTGGCGCTGTTGTCGAACAGGCGGGCCTCGGCCAGGTGCGGCAGCAGCGCGACCAGGTGGGCGATGGAGGCGGTCCAGCGCTCGCGGATCTTGGCCTCGGGGATGTCGTGGCCGCCAGCGGCCACGCGCTGGCGCACGCGCGCCAGGTGCAGCTCGGGCGCGGCCAGGCCGCAGAACCACACGAGCACGTCGTGCGTGCGGCTGGCCTCGCGCAGCCGGACGGCCACGCTTTCGCCGCCCAGTGTGGTCTCGAACGCGTGGCTGCGGCCCTGGGCGATGGCTTCGTCGAGCCGCCGCATGCCTTCGTTCCAGGCGGCGGCGTTGGCCTGCGTCTGGTCGCCCGCACCCGCGGCCAGCAGTTCGCGGGCGAAGGTGTCAGGGTTGAACCAGGCCAGGCCCGCGCGGGTCAGCAGGTGCCCGCCGATCGAGCTCTTGCCCGCGCCGTTGATACCGGCCAAGACGTAGATGACGGGACGGGGCATGGGAATGAAAAACGGCCGTAGCGCTTGCTGGTCAAGCGCTACCAACTATTAAAAACAAAGCAAACGGCGCGGACTCTCAATGCGTCTGCCCGGCCCTGACCTGCCCCGCCAGCGCGGCGGGCTGCGCCAGGGCGCCGCGCAGGCGATCGGCCGCGTCGGGCGAGCGCAGGCCCGCCAGGCGTTCGTCGAAGCGCCGGCGCAGCGCCTGCAAGGCGTCTTCCTGCAGCGCGCGGGCGGCCTCGGCGGCCTGCAGCAGGCGCTGGTATTCCTCGGTGGAGAGGATCACCGCCTCGGGCCGGTCGTGGTTGGTGACGAGCACCCCGCCCCCCTGCCCCACCACGCGCATCACGCCGCGCCAGCCCAGCTTCTTGACGTCGGACGCCGGGGTGCGCGGCAGGGCCGGGAAAGCGGATGGCGCCAGGGCGGTTGCAGCAGTCATCGGGGATCTCCATGCAGGGATGTGAAGGGTAATATACCTCTTTTGGATATTTTTGCCTTTTCTGGCAGCGCACCACGGACGGCTCCCGCGCAACGGAATGTCGCACGCGGCACCGGGCGGGCCATGCGCCGGTACTACCATCGCCCACTCCCAGAACCCGATGGCACCGCCATGCTCCCGAGCTTTCGCCCCCGCATCCTCGACATCCGCCACGGCTACGGCCGGCAACGTCTGATCGACGACCTCGGCGCGGGCACGACGGTCGCGATCGTCGCCCTGCCCCTGGCCATGGCGTTCGCCATCGCCAGCGGCCTGCCGCCGCAGGCGGGGCTATGGACGGCGATCATCGGCTGCCTGCTGGTGGCGCTGCTGGGCGGCTGCGACGTGCAGATCGCCGGGCCGGCCGGGGCGTTCATCGTCATCGTCTACGGCATCGTCGAGCGCCACGGCGTGGGCGGCCTGCTCATCAGCACCGGCCTGGCCGGGGTGCTGCTGATCGTGCTCGGCGCCCTGCGGCTGGGCGCGCTGGTGCGCTACGTGCCGGTGAGCATCGTCATCGGCTTCACCAACGGCATCGCGGTGCTGGTCGCCGTCTCGCAGATCAAGGACGCGCTCGGCCTGCCCATCGCCAAGATGCCGGGCGACTTCTTCGGGCAGATGCAGGCGATCGCCGCGCACCTGGCGCAGTTCAACCCGCACGCGCTGGGCCTCACGGCGGGATGCGTGCTGCTGCTGGCGCTCTGGCCGCTGCTGCTGCACCACCGCTCGCCCATGCTGCGCATGGACGGCATCACGGTGCGCACCTTCGCACGGCTGCCCGCGCCGGTGGTGGCGCTGGTGCTGCTGTCGGCGCTGGCGCATTTCATGGGCATGCCGGTGGAGACCATAGGCACGCGCTTCGGCGGCATCCCGGAGGGCCTGCCGGGCTTCGTCATCCCGCCGCTGAACTGGGGCGCGCTGGGCGAGCTGTTCGCGCCCACGCTCACCATCGCCGCGCTCGGCGCGATCGAATCGCTGCTGTGCGCCCGCGTGGCCGACCAGGTGGCCACCGATCCCGGGCACCGCAACCACGACGCCAACCAGGAGCTCATGGCCCAGGGCGTGGCCAACCTGGTGGTGCCGTTCTTCGGCGGCATGCCGGTCACCGGCACCATCGCGCGCACCATCACCAACCTGCGCGCGGGGGCCACCTCGCCGGTCTCGGGCATCGTGCACTCCGTGGTGCTGTCGCTCATCGTGCTGCTGGCCGCGCCGCTGGCGCTGCACATTCCGCTGGCGGTGCTCGCGGGCATCCTGATCCACGTGGCGTGGAACATGGGCGAATGGAGCGAATTCGCGCGCCTGCGCCAGTTCAGCAACCACTACCGGCTGCTGATGCTCGGCACCTTCACGCTCACCGTGGTGCTCGACCTGATGGTGGCGGTGCAGGTCGGGCTGGTGCTCGCCTGCGTGCTCTTCGTGCGGCGCATGGCCAGCCTGTTCCGCGCCGAACCGCAGGCCGGGCAGGCGCCCGGGCAGCTGGGCTGGGCGCTGCACGGCGCGCTGTTCTTCGGCGCGGCGGACAAGCTCGACCCTTTGATGCAGGCCATCGCCCAGGCACCGCAGGGCACGCGGGTGACGCTCGACTTGGGCAGCCTGCTGAACCTGGACACGACGGGCGTGGATGGCCTGGAGCAGCTGCTCAAGGCCGTGCAGCAGAAGGACGGCGCCCTGCACATCGTCGGTGCGCACGGCCAGGTGGCCTCGCTGATCGATCGCTCGGGACTCGCGGCCAAGCTGGCGGCGCAAGACGCACCGCCGCCCGCCGCACCGGCGGCCGCCTGACCTTCCGGGACGCGGCGCCTACCAGGCGCCGCGATGCTCCGGCACGCGCGCCACCACCGGCAGCACCAGCAGCGAGAGCACGGCCATGGCGGCGTAGCTCGCGGCCAGCACGGCGGACTGGTCCGACGCGCCGGCCATCACCGAGGTGATGACCGCGAGCGCGACGATCACGCCGAACTCCTGCGCCGTGGCGCGCAGCGCCGACATGGTGGCCGCGCGCTCGGGCACGAGCTGCAGCGCCGCGTTGCGGCTGGCCGGCCCCATCACCCCGCCGCCCGCGCCGGTGAACACGGCGGCGGCGGCGAGCCAGGCCCAAGGCGAGAGCCCCCAGCGCGGCGCCAGCGCCAGCAGCAGCGTGCCGACGGCGCAGAGCACGCCACCGAGGTAGAACGGCCAGCGGTAGCCGCTCCAGCGCAAGGCCCATGCGGCCAGCGGCGCGAGCACGATGGCGGCCACGCCCTGGGCGATCAGCAGCATGCCCGCATCGAGCGCGCCCAGGCCATAGCGCGCGGCGGCGTACAGCGGCACCAGCGTCACCGCGCCGGAGACGACGCCGCCATAGACCGCGTTGAGAAAGTTGGTGGCGGCGAAGCCGCGGCCATGGATCAGGCGCGGCGGCAGGAAGGGCTCGGGCACGCGGGCGATGTGGCGAAAGAACAGCCCGCCGCAGACCACCGCAACCGCCAGCGGCAGCAGGAAAGGCCAGGAGAGCACGCGCGCGCCGGCGTCGCCCAGCACGCTGGTGGCCAGCATGCCCGCCACCACCGCGGCGCCCAGCAGCGCCATGCCGGGCAGGTCCATGCTGCGGCGCGAGCGGTCCTCGGCGCGGTCGGGCGGTATCAGCCACAGGCCGAGCAGCGCCATCGCCACGCCGATCGGCACGTTGACGAAGAACACCCCGCGCCAGCTCGCATAGGTGACGAACAGCCCGCCGAACACCGGCCCGATCAGGGCGCCGACCGAGAACACCGCGCCGAACAGGCCCAGCACCCGGTCGCGCGCGCCGCCGAACCAGGTCACGACGATGCCGGTGGCCGCGGGCGTGAGCCCCGCGCCGCCCATGGCCTGCAGCGCGCGGAAAAGCACCAGCAGGGCCACGTTGCCCGCCAGCGCGCAGGCCAGCGACGCCAGCGCGAACGCGAGGGTGGAGCAAAGAAATACCCGCCGGTTGCCGAAGCGCTCCGCCAGCCGCCCGCTCACCGGCAGCATGACCACGTAGCCGAACCAGTACGCGGTGATGGTCCAGCCGGTCCAGTTGATCGGCGCGTCCAGGTCGCTGGCCAGCGCATGCAGCGCGGTGGCGACGATGGTGGCGTCGATCGACATCATCATCAGCGCGCAGGCGATGACGGCGAAGACCAGCGCGCGCCGCGCGGGCGCCAGCGGGGCGCGCGCGGCCTCAGGCACGGGGCGCGGCCGGCGGCCAGGGCATGGCGGGGTCCGATCCAGGCAACAGCATGCCCCGATTGTCGGCGGCGGGCACCGGCCCTGCTCCTACACTCCTGCTTCCATGAGACCCTCGATCCCGCACCGCCATCGCCCGCTCCCGGCGCTGGCCTGTGCCGCGCTGCTCGCCGCATGCGCGCTGCCCTGCGCCGCCGAGCCGGCGCCCGGCGCCAGCGCGCTCAGCTTCGAGCAGTCCTCGCTGCTGCTCGCCGAACGCTCCGACGCCCTGATGGGCGCGGACCAGGGCATCGCCGCCGCGCGCCAGCAGGCCCGGGCGCTCGAAGCGCTGGCGCTGCCGCGCGTGGCGCTCGACGTGCAGGGGTTGCGCTACCAGAAGACGCTGACCGTCTCGCTCGACGACCTGCGCTCGCGCGCCCAGGGCGCGGCGGCGGGCGCCCTGGACGGCATCGCCGGCCGGGGCGTGCCGGGGGTGGACCCGGGCGCGGTCGGGCGCGTCGTCGACGAGGTGCAGTCGGCGCTGCCCGCGATGTTCGCGCCCATCCCCGACACGCTCGGCGCCACCGCGCGCAAGACGCTGCTGCGCGCCAGCCTCGGCGCCGTCATGCCGCTGTACACGGGCGGCGCGATCACCGCCTCGCAGGCCGTGGCACGGACCGGCGTGGCGGTGGCGCAGGCGCAAACCGACAGCGTGCGCCAGGGCCTGCAGTTCGCGCTGGTCAAGGCCTATTTCGGCCAGGTGCTGGCCGAGCAGGTGCTGGCGGTCTCGCGCGAGACGCTGGCGGGCTTCGAGGCGCACCTGGCCGACGCGCGCACGATGCAGACGCAGGGCCAGTTGAGCCACGCCCGCGTGCTGCAGGTGCTGGTGGCGCGCGACGGCGCCCGGCGCGCCGCGGAGCGCGCCGAGGGCGAGCACGCCGCGGCGGTACAGACGCTGATGCACCTGCTCAGGAACGCGCAGCCGGTGGCCCCCACCAACACGCTCTTCGTCGCCAGCCAGCCGCTCGCGCCCGTCGCCGAATACCTGGGCGCGGCGCAGGACCGGCACCCCGAGCTGCGCCGCGCCCGCGCACTGGAGCAGGCCGCGGGGCAGAGCGTGCAGGTGGCGCAGGCGGCCAGGCGCCCGACGGTGTACGCGTTCGGCAGCATCAACCTCGACCGCCGCCACGAACTGCTGGTCGAACCGGACTGGATCGTCGGCATCGGCCTGCGCTACACGCTCTGGCCCGACATCGACCGCAGCAGCCGCGAGGCCGCGGCGCTGGCCCGGCAGCAGGCCGCCGAGGCCGCCACGCGCGAGGCGTGGACACAGATCCAGACCGGCATCCACACGAGCTGGCAGATGACCGAGACCGCGCGGCGCGAGTTCCTGTCGCTCGCCTCCAGCGTCGAGGCCGCCACCGAATCGCTGCGCGTGCAGCAGATCTCCTTCCGCGAAGGCGTGGGCACGGCCAGCGAGCTGATCGACGCCCGCAACGCGCTGGCGCAGGCCCGCACCGAGCGCGCCGCCGCGGCCTACAAATACGACCTGTCGCTGGCCTCGCTGCTGCTGGCCAGCGGCCAGGGCGAGCAGTTCGCCGACCACCTGCTGCGCGCCGACCAGCACCTCGCTTCTCCGGCCCACCCATGAGCGCCTCTTCCCTGCCCCCCACGTCCCGGCGCGTGCTGCGCGCCGTCGCGGCGTTCTTCGTCTTCTTCGCCTTCGTCGCCTTCATCGTCTGGGGCCTGCAGCAGGCCATGCGCCCGGTGCCGCAGCAGCTGCAGGGCATGGTCGATGCCACGCAGATCAACGTCGCCACGCGCATGACCGGGCGCGTGACCGAGCTGCTGGCGCACGAGGGCGACCATGTGGCGGCGGGCCAGGTCGTGGCGCGCCTGGCCAACCCCGAGATCGCGGCGCAGGAGGACCAGGCGCTGGCCTCGCTCGCGAGTTCGCAGGCGCTGCAGGAGCGCACCGACGCCGGCGCGCGCGCGCAGGACGTGGCCTCGCTCAAGGCGACGTGGCTCAGCGCGCAGGCGCGGGCCGACCTGGCCGCCGTGACCGCGCGGCGCATGCAGAACCTCTACGCCGAGCAGGTGATCTCCGAGCAGCGGCGCGACGACGCCGTGGCCGCGCAGCAGGCGAGCGAGCAGGCCGCCCATGCGGCGCGGCTGCAGTACCTCAAGGCGCTCGAAGGCACGCGCGCCGAGGACAGGAAGGTGGCCGCCAGCCAGGTCGCGGGGGCGCAGGCGCGCGTGCGCGGCGCCCGGGCGGTCAGCGCGGAGATGCTGCTGCTCGCGCCCGCCGGGGGCGAGGTGGACAAGATCTTCGCCCACCCCGGCGAGATCGTGCTGCCGGGCGTGCCGCTGGCCACGCTGGTCGACCTGGGCAAGCTCTGGGTCTCGTTCAACGTGCGCGAAGACCAGTACCGCGGCATCGCCATGGGCCGGCAGCTGCGCGGCGCGGTCCCGGCGCTCGGCCTGGACGGCGTGGCCTTCAGGATCAGCCACATCGGTGCGCAGGGCGACTTCGCCACCTGGCGCGCCACGCGCCAGTCCAGCGGCTACGACGTCAAGAGTTTCGAGGTGCGCGCGGTGCCGCTGCAGCCGATCGACGGCCTGCGCCCGGGCATGAGCGTGCTGTTCCCGTGGCCGCAGGAATAGGCTTCGCCCGCGCGTTCGCCCTGTCGTGGCGGCGCGAGCTCGCCTTGCTGGGCCGCAGCGGACGGGACCTGTTTCTGCTGCTGGGTCTGCCGCTGATCGCCATCGCCACGCTGGCGGTGATGTTCCGGCCCGGCACCTTCGACCAGGTCCCGATCGCGGTGGTGGACGCCGACCACTCGGCCCTGAGCCGCGCCATCGTGCGCCACCTGCAGGCCACGCCCAGGCTGCAGGTGGCGGCCATGCCGGCGGCCCTGCCGCAGGCCTTCGCGCTGATGCGCGCCGACCAGGCCCACGCGGTGGTCTACCTGCCGCCCGGCCTGCAGCAGCACCAGGCGCGCCTGCAGGACGACGCCGTCGTGGTGTACTTCAACGCGGCCTTCCAGACCGTCGCCGCGCAGGCGGCGGACGCGGCGCAGGCCGGCATCGCGCAGGCGCTCTCCAGCGCCGCAGCGCGCGAGCTGGCGCACCTCGCGGGCCTGCACCCGCCCAAGGTGCAGGTCAACGTGGTCGGCAACCCGCAGGCGAGCTTCGAGCTGTTCCTGGAGACGCTGGCCACGCCGCTGGTGCTGGCGATGATCCTCGGCTGCGCCGCGGTCTACGCCGTGGGGCGCGAGTGGGCCGACGGCACGCTGGCCGCCTGGCACGCGGCCTGCGGCGGGCGCACGCTCGCGGCGCTGCTCGGCAAGCTCGCCCCGTACGTGCTGGTGCTCTGGCTCTGGTGCGTGGCGTTCACGCTGTACATGGCGGGCGCGCGCGGCTGGCAGGTGGCCGGCTCGCTGCCGTTCCTGCTGCTGGCGCAGGGGGTTTTCTTCGCCGGCGTGGGGGCGGTGTCGGCGGCGCTCGTCGGCCTGCTGCGCGACCTGGACACGGCCCTGTCGATCTCCGCGCTCTACCTCGGCTCGGGCCTGTCGTTCGCCGGGGCCACGCTCACGCTCAACGGCGGCTCGTGGTTCGTCAGGGCCTGGAGCGCGATCCTGCCGAGCACCAGCTACGTGCACCTGCAGGAGCAGCAGTGGGTGATGGGCGCGCCGCTGGCGAGCGGCGCCCTGCCGCTGGCCATCCTGCTCGCCTTCGTGCTGGTGCCGCTGGCGCTGGCCGCGCTCACGCTCGGCCGCCTCGCCCGCTCCGGCCGGCGCCCGCCGCCGCTGCACGCGCCGCCCGCGCCCGCCGGCTTCTGCGCCAGCGTGCTGCACACGCTGCGCACCGTGGTGGTGAACCGCCCCATCGTGCTCACCGCGGTCGCGGCCGTGGTGCTCTACGGCTTCTACTACCCCTCGGCCTACCAGATGCAGACGGTGATCAAGATCCCGGTGGCGGTGGTCGACCTGGACCGTTCGCCGCTCAGCCGCAGCCTGCTGCGCCACCTGGACGCGACGCGCGCGGTCCGGATCGCCACGCAGGCGGACTCGATCGACCAGGCGCAGCGCCTGCTGCGGGCCGACCGGGTCGACGGCGTGATCGTCATCGACAACGGCCTGCAGGCCAGCGTGATGAAAGGCAGCCCCGGCGGCGTGGGCGTGTACTTGAAGGGCGCCTACCTGGTGCGCGCGCGCTACCTGGGCGAGGCGCTGCGCGGCGCCATCGGCGGCTCCGTCGAGGAGGTGGTGCGGCCGCTAGCGGCCGTGGCCCACGGCGGCCGGGTCCGCGTGCTGCAGCGCCCGCTCTACAACCCGGACAACGGCTATGGCAGCTACGCGGTGCCGGGCGTGGCCTCGGTCATCCTGCAGGCCACGCTGCTGTTCGGCGTGGCGATGTTCATGGGGCTCAAGCGCGAGCGCGGCCCGTGGCGCATGGGCCATCGCGCCTTCCTCGGCACCTGGGGCGCGTTCACGCTGCTGGGCAGCCTGACGAGCTGGCTGTTCTTCGGCTTCGTCTTCTGGTGGCAGGACTACCCCAGGGGCGGCAATCCGGCCGGGCTACTGCTGGGCGTGCCGGTCTTCGCCGCGGCGGTGGCGGCGCTCGGCCTGCTCGTCGGATCGCTGTTCGAGCGGCACGAGCGCAGCATGCAGCTCCTGGCCGGCACCTCGATCCCGGTGTTCTTCCTCTCGGGCCTCTCCTGGCCGCTGTTCGCCATGCCCGCGCCCATGGTGGCGCTGGCGCAGCTCATCCCCTCGACCACCGCGGTGACGATGTTCGTGCAGCTCAACAGCATGGGCGCGAGCGTCCACGAGATCGCGCCCAAGCTGCTGGTGCTGGCGCTGCTGGCCGCGCTGTACGGCGCGGCCGCCTGGCTGCGGCTCACGCCCCGCCCGCCCGAGCCCGAGCCCGCCGGCCCGACGGCAGCGCGGGCATGAACCCGCACCCCGGCGGCGGCACGGCGGCGCTGATAAGCTTGCCGGTCGTCCATTTCCGCACATCCCGCAAAGGGCCCGCATGACCACCTTGAACGAAACCCACGACCCCGCCCTGCGCAGCTGGGTCACCTCCGCGCACGCCGAGGGCTGCGATTTCCCCATCCAGAACCTGCCGTTCGCCGTCTTCCGCCGCCGCGGCAGCACCGAGCCGCTGCGCGGCGGCGTGGCCATCGGCGGGCAGATCGTCGACCTGGCCGAGCTCGCCCAGGCCAGGACCTTCAGCGGCCTGGCGGCCGAGGCGCTGGCCGCCGCGGCGCAAGGCACGCTCAACGCGCTGATGGCGCTGGGCCCGCGGCACTGGAGCGCGCTGCGCCTGGCGCTGTCGCGCGCGCTGCGCGTGGGCGCGCACGAGCAGGCCGTGGTGCAGGTCTGCCTGGTGCCGCAGTCGCAGGTGGAGTACCAGCTCCCCGCGCGCATCGGCGACTACACCGACTTCTACACCTCGATCTACCACGCGACCAACGTCGGGCGCCTGTTCAGGCCCGACAACCCCCTGATGCCCAACTACAAGTGGGTGCCGATCGGCTACCACGGGCGGGCGTCGAGCGTGGTGATCTCGGGCCAGAACTTCGCCCGACCCTGCGGGCAGACCAGGGCGCCGGACGCGGCCGCTCCGGTGCTGGGGCCGAGCAAGCGCCTGGACATCGAGCTGGAACTGGGCGTGTTCATCGGCCCGGCCAACGCCCTGGGCGAGCCGGTGGCCATGGCCGAGGCCGAGGACCACGTCTTCGGCCTGTGCCTGCTCAACGACTGGTCGGCGCGCGACATCCAGGCCTGGGAATACCAGCCGCTCGGCCCCTTCCTGTCGAAGAACTTCGCCACCACGATCTCGCCCTGGATAGTGACGCTGGAGGCGCTCGCGCCCTACCGCACCGCCTTCGAGCGCCCGGCAGGCGACCCGGCGCCCCTGCCCTACCTCGACAGCGCGCGCAACCAGGCGGCGGGCGCGCTGGACATCCGCCTGTCCGTCGGCCTGCAGACGCCCGCGATGCGCGCCAGGGACGCGGGCGCCGAGGCGACGATCTGCCAGACCAGCTACCGCCACGCCTACTGGACGCTGGCGCAGATGGTCACGCACCACAGCGTCAACGGCTGCAACCTGCAGCCGGGCGACCTGCTGGGCACCGGCACGCTCTCGGGCCCCACGATGGACCAGGCGGGTGCGCTGCTGGAGCTGACCGTGGGCGGCAAGAACCCGCTCGAGCTGCCCGGCGGCGAAAAGCGCACCTTCCTCGAGGACGGCGACGCGGTGGTGCTGCGCGGCTGGTGCGAGAAACCGGGCCACGCGCGCATCGGCTTCGGCGAGTGCCGCGGCCAGGTACTGCCGGCGCGCGCGCTGTGATCATGAAGCTGTACAACTACCACAACAGCGGCACCTCGTACCGCACGCGCATCGTGCTGGAGCTCAAGGGGCTGCAGGTGCAGCAGGTCACCTACGACCTGGCCACCGACGAGCACCTGCGCGGCGACTTCCGCCGCGTCAACCCGCAGGCCCTCGTCCCGGCGCTGGAGCTGGACGACGGCACGGTGCTCACCCAGTCGCCCGCGATCATCGAGTGGCTCGACGAGCGCTACCCCGACCCGCCGCTGCTGCCCGCCGACCCCCTGGCGCGCGCCCACGTGCGCGCGCTCGCGGCGCTCGTGGGCTGCGACATCCACCCGGTCAACAACCGGCGCATCCTGCAGTACCTGCGCCACCAGTTCGGCGCCGACAAGGCGGCGATCGAGCGCTGGTGCGGCGAGTGGATCGGCGCGGGCTTCGACGCCTACGAGCAATTCCTGGCGGCCGACACGCAGCGCGGCGCGTTCAGCTGGGGCGGCAGGCCCACCGTGGCCGACGCCTACCTGGTCCCGCAGGTGGCCAGTGCCCGGCGCTTCCACGTGGACCTGCAGCGCTGGCCGCTGATCAGCGCGGTGGACGCCACCTGCAATGCCCTCCCGGCATTCCAGCGCGCCGCGCCCATGGCGCAGCCCGACGCGCCACCACGCAAGCCCTGAGCCAGCACGTGCGAGGGGTCAGCGCCCGCCTGCCGCCGCCGCGCTCCTGGCGGGCCGCCGGCCCGGCGGCTTCGCCGCCGGCGCCTCGCCGGCGCCACGCCCGGGGTTCTGGTCGGTGAGCGCCACCAGCATGCGCAGGAAGCGCGCGCGGTCGCGCTGCGGCAGCGGCGCGAGCATGCGCTCCTGCGCGCGCAGGACGGCGGGCTCGACCGCCTGCAGCAGCGCCTGCCCCTGCTGCGTCACGCGCAGCAGGCGCACCCGCCGGTCCGATGCGCTGGCGCCGCGCGTGAGCAGGCCGCGTTTTTCCAGCCGGTCGAGCACGCTGCCGATGGTGGAGGTGTCGAAGCGGATCATCTCGGCCAGCGTGCGCTGGTCGATCTCCGGGTTGCGCGCGACGGCCGAGAGCGCGCCGAACTGCACCGGGGTGATGCCCCACTCCTGCGTCTCGCCCATGAACGCGGCGACGGCCACCTGCTGCAGGCGGCGGATGAAATAGCCGGGGTACTTCTCGAGTTCGTCGGGGCGATAGTCCATGGGTGGTCGTGTATCCGGCAATGCCTTGGCGGCGCACGCGGCGATGGGGGTTTCGAGCGCGCTCCCCCTCCCGCATCGCCAACCCGCCGTCGGCGAACGCGCAGCCGCCTCCGGATGATACGTCGGCCGGCATCACCCCT
>CAUJIM010000020.1 GCA_963205335.1 Pseudomonadota bacterium | reverse complement strand
AGCGCGCACCGCAGGCGTGGTGCGGGCGTTCTTGTGTAGTGCGATCATCATGTCTGAGCTCTCCCGGATGCTTGCAAACTCGCCATCAGCTCTGTCATCACGGCGCGTGCCATGAACAGCGGATAGCGATTTTCGTCTATACAATCATCCGGGATGCGACAGCTACCTGAAGAACGCCGCGGCTACCGACGAGGCCTTCCGCGGCGGCTGGTTCCACTCGGGCGACCTGGCGGTGCAGTACCCGGACGGCTACATCAAGATCAAGGACCGCAGCAAGGACATCATCATTTCCGGCGGCGAGAACATCTCCTCCATCGAGGTGGAGGACGTGCTCTACCGCCATCCGGCGGTGATGGCCGCCGCCGTGGTGGCGCGGCCCGACCCCAAGTGGGGCGAGACGCCGTGCGCCTTCGTCGAACTCAAGCAGGGCGCGACGGCCACGGTGGAAGAGATCGTCGTGCACTGCAAGCGGCACCTGGCGGGTTTCAAGGTGCCGCGCGCGGTGGTCTTCGGCGAGCTGCCCAAGACCAGCACCGGCAAGATCCAGAAGTTCGAGCTGCGCCGGCAGGCCGGGTCGCTGTCGGCGATCGACGTGTGACGGCGGCGCGTCTCAGCGCCCGCCGGTGATGAGCGCCAGGCGTTCGGCGAGCGTCGCGGCGGAGAGCTCGCCGGTGCGCGTGGCCACCAGCTCGCCCCGGGCATTGTAGAACAGCGTGGTGGGCAGGGCGTTGGTCCCGAGCATGCGGCCCAGGCGCGAGTCGGCGTCGAGCAGCACGCTGGCGGGCGGCAGCCCCTGCTGCGCGGCGTAGCGCGCCGCGATCTCCCGCGCCTCGCCCTGGTTGACCCAGAGAAAGCGCACCTGCGGGTTCTGCTCGTGCGCGCGCTTGAGCACCGGCATTTCGCGCCGGCACGGCGGACACCAGGTGGCCCAGAGGTTGACGACGACGGGCTGGCCCTGCAGCGTGGGCAGGGCGATGCGCGAGTCGTCCAGCGCCACGGTCTCCCAGGCAGGCAGGCCGCTGCGTTGCGCCGACGGCGCGGTGGCGGCGGGTGGCGAGGCGGGGCGCAGCGCCGCCGTGCCGGCGATCCAGAGGACGAGCGCGCCGACGGCGCCGAGCGTCGCCGTCTTGCGCCAGGGGCTGCGCGCCGACCACAGGAACACGAGGTAGGCCAGCAGGGCCGACACGCCCCACCACGGCGCCCAGCCGCCATCGCGGACATCGAGCACCGACCAGGGCGCGGCGCCGTATTCGGTGGGGTAATTGAGCACATAGCCCAGACGCGCCGCCACCAGCGCCCACAGGCCCATGAGCCAGCTGTGGCGCGCACCGGCCGCCAGGCCGCGGCGCCGCGCCAGGCGCTCGTGCAGCGCCGCGCCCACGATCCAGCTGGCCGCCAGCAGCAGCACCGCCCACGGCAGGGCCAGCGGCCCGATGTGCAGCATGCGTTCCATCTCGACAGGTCTCCTGCGCCAGTATGCCCGACGGCCCTCGTGCGCGCGCGCAAAACCCGCAATAATGCCCGTGTCCACCAAAAACAGGAGGGTTTGCCATGCAGCGTATCCGTATCGGCGCTTTGCTCACGGTCGTTCTTGCGGGACTTTTCGCGCAGGGCGCGTGGGCCACGTGCTACGTGGTCTACGGCCCCGACAGGCAGGTGGTGTACCGCGCCCAGGTGCCGCCGGTGGACATGTCGCGCCAGGTGCACGAGACGCTGCCGCGGGTGGCGCCGGGCGGGACCATGGTGTTTTCGCCGAGCAACGCGGGCTGCGAGCTGACGGTCAACAAGCTGCCGCTCGAGGCGGCGGCCCGGCCGGCATCGGGGCGCGCGGCGCCGGTCAGGCGGGGGCGCAGGACGCGAAGCTCCTGAGCCCGCCGGAGGCTGCGAAAATCGGGGCATGAACGCCCCGCCATCCGACCCTTGCGAACAGCCCGCCGACTGGCTGGAGGTGACCTCCATGGACATGGAGGCCCAGGGCGTGGCGCACCGCGCCGACGGCAAGGTGGTGTTCATCGACGGCGCCCTGCCCGGCGAACGGGTCAGCGCCCGCGCGCGCCGCGGCAAGAAACAGTGGGAGCAGGCCGACCTGACGGCCATCCACCGCGAGTCGAGCCAGCGCGTACGGCCCCTGTGCCCGCACTTCGGCCTGCACACCGGGGCCTGCGGGGGCTGCAAGATGCAGCACATGGAGGCGGGCGCGCAGGTGGCGGCCAAGCAGCGCGTGCTGGAGGACATGCTGTGGCACCTGGGCAAGGTCCGGCCCGAGACCGTGCTGCCGGCGATCCACGGCCCCGCCTGGGGCTACCGCTACCGCGCGCGCCTGTCGGTGCGCCACGTGGCCAGGAAGGGCGAGGTGCTGGTCGGCTTTCACGAGCGCAAGAGCCGCTACATCGCCGACATGCGGACTTGCAGGATCCTGCCGCCGCACGTCGATGCGCTGCTGCTGCCGCTGCGCGAACTGGTCGCGGCGCTGCAGGCGCGCGACACCTGCCCGCAGATCGAGCTCGCCTGTGGCGACGCGGTGACGGTGCTGGTGCTGCGGCACCTGCAGCCGCTGTCGGCGCCGGACCTGGACGCGTTGCGCGCCTTCGCCGGCCGGCACGGCGTGCAGTGGTGGCTGCAGCCCAAGGGGCCGGACAGCGCCCATCCGCTCGATGCGGGCGGCGCGCCGCTGAACTACGGCCTGCCCGAGTTCGGCATCACGATCGCGTTCCGGCCGACCGATTTCACCCAGGTCAATCCGCAGATCAACCGGGTGCTGGTGGGCCGCGCGCTGCGGCTGCTGAGGGTGCGCGAGACCGATCGCGTGATCGACTGGTTTTGCGGCCTGGGCAACTTCACGCTGCCGCTGGCGACGCAGGCGGGTGCGGTGCTGGGGCTGGAGGGCAGCGAGGCCCTGGTCGCTCGCGCCCGCGAGAATTTTGAATCGAATCATGCGCAAAGGCTTGATGGGCAAGCGCTGGCAGCTACGCATTTCGATGCATGCAACCTGTTCGAGGTGGACTCGGCGCAGCTCGTCGGCTACGGTGTCGCGCAGCGCTGGCTGGTCGACCCGCCGCGCGAAGGGGCGTTTGCCCTGGCCAAGGCGCTCGCCGAGCTGCACCAGGCGCGCATCGGCGCCGAGGGCGCCGTGCCGCTGCCCGGGGGCGCGGCCGGGTGGGAGCCGCCGGCGCGCATCGTCTACGTGAGCTGCAACCCGGCCACGCTGGCGCGCGACGCGGGCCTGCTGGTGCACCAGGCGGGCTACCGCTGCGTGGCAGTGGGGGTGGTGAACATGTTCCCGCATACCGCGCACGTCGAGAGCATGGCGGTTTTCGAGCGAGAAGTCTGAGGCTGTTTTCGCCGCCAGCGCAGGGCTGGCGTGCGCAAGGCATTCAAAAAACGGAGCTGGTAGGGTAGCGCGGGCGCCGTCTTGCCGTCGCCCCTGCGGGCTCAGCCGCCCGAGGACCCGGCCGGCGCGGCGGCCTTGGGACTTTGCGTGAGCACCGAGGGCACGCCCTCGACCTTGTTCTCGCGCATGTACTGGTCCATGTCCTTCCAGCCGGCGAAGACCTGCGCCTTGGCGGCCTTGGGGTTGAGTGCGTAGCAGTCTTCCAGGCCGCGCATCGCATGGCGGCAGGCGCCGCCGATGGCCTTGGCCTCGGCCTCGCGCTGCAGCACGCGCGGGTCCGGCCCGAGGCCCGGGATGTCGCAGGCGCTCAGGCCGAGCAGCGTGAGCGCCGCGAGCGCGGTGCGCGCCAGGAGGCGGGACAGGGGGCGGGTGCGGACGGCGGGCGGCATGCCCTGGTTATCGGCACCGGCGCCGCGAAGTTGAATGCGCGAAAAAAATGCCCCGGCTCGCGGGGCATGGGTCGTGGCGCCGGCGGCCGGCTCAGTCGTTGTTGCCGCCGAAGATGCCCAGCAGCGCCAGCAGGCTCTGGAACACGTTGAACATGTCCAGGTACAGCGCCAGCGTGGCGCTGATGTAGTTGGTCTCGCCGCCGTCGAGCACGCGCTTGATGTCGTAGAGCATGAAGGCGCTGAAGATGCCGATGGCGGCCACCGAGATGGCCATCACGCCCGCGGTGGAGCCGACGAAGACGTTGATCGCCGCGCCGATCACCAGCACGATGGCGCCGACGAAGAGCCACTTGCCCAAGCCCGAGAGGTCGCGCTGGATCACGCTGGCCAGGCTGGCCATGACGAAGAACACGCCGGCGGTGCCGGCGAACGCCGTCATGATCAGGCTGGCGCCGTTGGACATGCCCAGCACCATGCCGATCAGGCCCGAGAGCATCAGCCCCATGAAGAAGGTGAACGCGAGCAGCACGGCGACGCCCTTGCCCGAGTTCTTGGTCTTCTCGATCGCGAACATGAAGGCGAACGCGCCGCCGAGGAACACGATCAGCCCCAGGCCGCCGCGCATCGTCTGCATCATGCCGGTGGCCACGCCGACCCACGCGCCCAGCACCGTGGGCACCAGGCTCAGCGCCAGCAGCCAGTAGGTGTTGCGCAGGACGCGGTGGCGCTCCTGCTGCGACAGGCCGTAGCTGGCGGAACCCATGCGGGTGACTTCTGTGTTCATCATGGTCTCGATCTCCTGAAAACGCGTCATGCGGTTATCGCTTGATTCTAAATGGCGCCAAAAGTGCCCCATGCAATACCCCTGCGGCGCGGTGCGTCCTCCGGGGGTGAAACTCTTTTGCCCGCCGGGGATGCACTGCTGCGGGCCTGCCCGGCTATGCTGCGGGCCTGTGTGAACCGTTCGCAAGGCATGCCATGAAGACCCAATCCACGCTCGAAATCTCCGATCTCCGGCAGATCGCCGCCGCGGCCGAGGCCGAGGCGCTGAAGAACCACTGGGCGGTGACGATCGCGATCGTCGATGCCGGAGGGCATCCGCTGTGGCTGCAGCGGCTCGACGGCGCGGCCCCGATGTCGGCGCACATCGCGCCGGCCAAGGCGCGTTCGGCGGCGCTGGGTCGGCGCGAGAGCAAGGCCTTCGAGGAAATGATCAACAACGGGCGCACGTCGTTTCTCTCGGTGCCGCAGCTCGAGGCTCTGATGGAGGGCGGCGTGCCCATCGTCAAGGACGGCCACTGCCTGGGCGCGGTCGGCGTGAGCGGCGTGAAATCCAGCGAGGACGCGCAGATCGCCCGCGCGGGGATCGCCGCGATCGGCCTGTGACGCGGCGCCGGCGCGATTACCTTTAGGCTATCAGCGTCATTGCGATTGTTGCGCTCGCTCCATTGCCTCGATACCTATACTGGTTCCGTGGCCGTTGACGGAGTGAGCGTTCGCGCTTCGCGTCCCGCAGGGGCAGACCATTGCGCCAGGGCCATCTTGTGTTCAATACCTATTGCAAGGAGAACAGGTCATGGCAGAGCAAATCCTCGGTCCGCAACGGCTCGGTCCGCTCACACCCCTGGTGGGCGAATGGGAGGGCAACGCGGGTGTCGACGTGTCCTATCACAACCAGGACGACGTCACCGGCAAGACCGGCTATTTCGAAAAGGCGTGGTTCCGCCCGATCGGCAAGACGGAAAACGGCAAGCAGAGCCTGGAAGGCCTGACCTACCAGATGACCGCATGGCGCCATGGCGAGGAGGCCATGGATCCGTTCCACGACGAAGTCGGCTACCTGCTCTGGGAAAAGGCCACGGGCCAGGTGATGCGCGCGGTGGTGTTCGGCCGCGGCATCGCGATGCTGGCGGGCGGCACCGCCAGGCCGCACGACAAGGTGCTGCACTTCGATGCCAGGCCGGGCGACGCCTCGTTCGGCATCCTGCAGAACAAATACCTGCTCGAGCGCGCCGAGCTCAGGGATTTCAAGAGCACCTTCACCGTCAACGACGACGGCAGCCTGACCTACACGTCCACGCTGGTGCTCAAGCTCGCGGCCCAGGGCGGCAAGGAGATGAGCCACACCGACACCAATACGCTGCGCAAGGTCAAGTAGCCTGCCGCCGGCACCCCGATGGAAAACGGCCTCGCGAGAGGCCGTTCCGCGTTGTCCGGGCCGCAGGGCGGGCTATTCGTTCGGGTCGGTCACGAAGCCGATCTTGCGCACGCCCGCGCGCTGCGCCGCCGACATGGCCTTGGCCACGCGCTCGTAGCGCACGTCCTTGTCGCCGCGGATGTGCAGGTCGGGCTGCGGGTCCTTCGCCGCCTCCTGGCGCAGGCGCGGCTCCAGCGCGTCGTCGGCGATGTCGCTCTCGTTCCAGTGGTAGCGCCCGTCGGCGGTGATGGACAGGCGTATGGTCTCGGGCTGGATCAGCTCGCGCTGGCTGGCCGCGCGCGGCAGATCGACCGGTACCGCGTGGTTCATCACCGGCACGGTGATGATGAAGATGATGAGCAGGACCAGCGTGACGTCGACCAGCGGCGTGACGTTGATCTCGTTCATCACGTCATCGGTGTCGTCCTGGGTTCCGAAGGACATCGCTCACCCCTTTTTCATCGGCAGCACGTTGCCCGCTTCGCCCGGCGGGCTCACGCGCGCGCCGGTCACGAAGTAGGCGTGCAGGTCGTGCGCGAAGCTGCCCAGCTGGCCGAGGATCCACTTGTTGCCGCGCACCAGCGCGTTGTAGCCGAGCACGGCCGGGATCGCCACCGCCAAGCCCAGCGCCGTCATGATCAGCGCCTCGCCGATCGGCCCTGCCACCTTGTCGATGGTCGAGGCGCCGGAGCTGCTGATCGCCATCAGCGCGTGGTAGATGCCCCAGACCGTGCCGAACAGCCCGACGAAGGGCGAGGTCGAGCCGATCGAGGCGAGGATGGCCAGGCCCGACTGGATGCTGGCCGTGAACTCGTCGATGCAGTTGCGCAGGCAGCGCGTGAGCCAGTCGCTCACGTCCAGCGTGTCGTGCAGGTGCGCCTGCGTGTTGCGGTGGTGCGCGGTGGCCTCGCGCGCTTCGAGCGCGAGGTAGCGGAAGGGGTTGCCAGGGTTGCTGCCCAGCTTGGTCAGGCCGGCGGCGAAGTCCTCGCTGTGCCAGAAATTGCGCGCGGCGCGCGCATCGCGCTTGAAGCGCACGATGTTCATCGCCTTCACCAGGATCACGATCCAGGTGAGTAGCGACATGCCCAGCAGCAGCGCCGCGGTGGCGCGGGTGACGAAATCACCCTGTTCCCAGAGGTGCCAGAGGCCCAGTTGTGTTTCCATGGTGGTCTTCTTCAGTGCGTGAGGACGAAATTGATCGGTTGCAGGTGCCACATGGCTTCGGGCACGCCGTTCCTGGTGCCGGGCACGAAGCGCCAGCGCGTGACGGTCTTGATGGCGGCCTGGTCGAGCCGCTCGAAACCGCTCGATTGCTTGACTTCCACCTTCTGCGGCAGGCCGTCGGTGCCGATGAGCACGCGCAGCACCACCAGCCCCTGCTCGCCCAGGCGGCGGCTCACGGCGGGGTATTGGGGCGCTGGGTTGTTCAGGTAGCTGGCGCTGCTCGACGGCGCGACCACGGCGGGCGCGGCCGGGGGCGCGGGTGCCACGGGCGCCAGTATCGGCGGCGCCGGCGGCTGCGGTTCGGTGATGCCCACGGGCGCGGCGGGTGCGGGCGTGGGGTCCGCGATGGCCAGCGGCATGGGCGCCGGCTGCGGCGCCACCTTGGGCTTGGGTGCGGGCGAGGGGGCGTGGCGCACCGGCGCGCGCGGCGGCGGCGCGGGTGCCGGGCGGGGTGGCGGCGGGGGTGCCGGAGGCGGCGGCTCCGGGGCAGGGGGCGGCGGCGTGAGGAATTCGCTCAGCACCTGCACCGGTACCACCACGTCGGCCGCGTGGCGCGGCAGGCCGTATTGCAGCGCCCACAGCGCCAGTGCGTGCGCAGCCACCACCGAGCCGACGATCACGGCGTTGCGGTGGAACTGGCCTGCGGCACTGCCATAGTGCTCGAGATGCTGCATAAAATATAGCTGTATGCGCTTGTCGGGCGGGCGCTTCAGCCGAAAAATATGGAAATCCAGGTGTGGTGGCGCGCCCGTGCCGCGCGCAAGGCTTCAGGCTTCAGGCTTCAGGCTTCAGGCGTGCGCCGGCAGGCTGGGAGCACCGGTGAGGGTATTGTGGATCGCGGCGACCGGTTCGCTCGCGCTGCACTGGGCGACGACGTCGCGCGCGGTCTCCTCGCAGCAGCCGCACTGCGTGGCCACGCCCAGTTCGAACTGGATTTCGTCAAAACCCATTCCGGCACGCGCGTGGCGCGTGATCTCGCGATCGGAAATGCGACGGCAGACACAGACGATCATGGCAGCAGGCGGCGAGAGCTCTTGGTGGCGCGATTATAAATGAGAATCTGTCTCATTCAAGTAGATTCTTACCACCCGCCGCGGGCACAAAAAAACCGGCACGGGCCGGTTTCTTCGTCTCGGAGGCAGAAAGCGCTCACTTCACGTGCTTGCCGATCAGGCCGGCCAGCTCGAACATCGATACCTGCGACTTGCCGAAGAGCTCCTTGAGCTTGGCGTCGGCGTTGATCATGCGCTTGTTCTTCGCGTCCTGCAGCTTGTGCGCCTTGATGTAGACCCACAGCTGCTTGACGATCTCGGTGCGCGGCAGGGGCTTGGCGCCCACCACGGCAGCCAGCGCCGGGCTGGGGGTCAGCGGTTTCATGAAGGCGGCATTCGGGGTGCGCTTCTTGGCAGGAGCGGCCGGTGCCTTTTTGCTTGCAGTTGCCATGTTCGGTGATCCTGGTGGAGTAAATGGGGTGTCGCCAGCGTCAAGCGGAGCTTCACCGGCACCGGGATACTAGCGGCAAAACGGCGCTTGCCAAGGGTTTTGGCGCCGTTTTTACGCGCCCCCCGCCCCCGGTGCTGCGCGCGGGCAACAGACAGGGGCGAAAATGCGCGCCTCCCATTCCAACCCCTTCGGAAAAATCGCATGACGACAGACGCACGAACCCCGGCCCGGATCAGCACCTGCGACCTGTGCGACGCGCACAGGAGCGACGCCAGCGGCGCGTTCCGCGTGCTGCCGCCGGTGTTCCTGGCGTTCGGCGGCGTGGCGGCCTTCCACGGCCCGGTGGCCACGCTCAAGTGCTTCGAGGACAACGCGCTGGTGAAGGCCGCCGTCAACACGCCGGGCGAGGGCCGCGTGCTGGTGGTCGATGGCGGCGCGTCGCTGCGCCGCGCGCTGGTCGGCGGCAACCTCGCGGCCAGCGCGGCGCGCAACGGCTGGGCCGGCATCGTGGTCGACGGCTGTGTGCGCGACGTGGCCGAGCTCAACGCCGAGGCGATCGGCATCCGGGCGCTGGCCCTGGTCCCAATGGCGACGGACAAGCGCGGCGAAGGCCAGGGCGGCGTGCCGGTGCGGGTGCAGGGCGTGTGGGTGCGCCCGGGCGACTGGCTCTACGCCGACGCGGACGGCATCGTCGTCAGCGACCGCGCGCTGCACGGCTGAGCCGCCCCGCGGGCAGCGTCGCGAGCAGCACGCTGGCCAGCGCGAGCGCGAACGCCAGCCACTGCATCGCTTGCATGGCCTCGCCCAGCGCCAGCACGCCGACGAGCGCGGCGCTGACCGGCAGCAGCACGGTGAACACGCCCGCCTGCGACGCGGGCACCACGCCCAGGCCCGTCATCCACAGCCACACGCTCCACATGGACGCGGCCAGCGCGTAGAACAGCAGCAGCGTCCAGGTGGGCCAGGCGATGCTGGCGAAGTCGAACCCGAGCGCCAGGCCGATGCCCGCGGGCGTGGCCAGCGCGAAGCTCCAGAGGTTGACCAGGGCGGTGATGCGCCGCGGCCCGAGCGAGGCCGTGAGCCGCTTGCCGATCACCGAATACGCCGCCTCGCACAGCGAAGCGGCCAGCAGCAGCAGCATGCCCAGCCATTGCGTATTCATGGTGTTTTTGGCCTCTGGCGCTTGTACAGCAAGCGCTGGCAGCTCCTGTTTGGAGAGCGCAAAGAGGACGATGCCGAGCACCGCGCAGGCCACCGCCATCCAGGTGCGGCGGCCCACGCGCTCGCGCAGGAAGAGCCAGCTCATCAGCGCCACGCAGGCGGGTATCGACGCCATGACCACCCCGGCGGTGGTCGCGCTCGTCAGGCTCACGCCGTAGATCATGAAGACGGTGAAGAGGAAGTTGCCGAGCAGCGCGTTGAGGAACAGCAGCGCCTTGGCGTGCCGCGCCAGCGGCGCCTCGTGCGCCGGCTTGCGCAGCCAGCCGAGCATCGCCAGCGCGCCGATGCCGAAGCGCAGCCACGCCAGCAGCAGCACGGGAAACGCCAGCGCCAGCGGCTTGGACAGCGCCACGTAAGTGCCCACCAGCGCCATGCTCAAGGCCAGGCAGGCGAAGGCGACGGAGCGCGGGGGAGTGGTCAAGGGGCAGGGGGCTTGGACGGGAGCGCGCCCGATTGTGCCCGGCGGCGCGCGAGGCGCTCGGTGCCCAGCGCGCGCGCCAGCGCGGCGTCGAGCGGCAGCGGCTCGTCGTGCAGGCGGGCGGCGAGCAGCTCGGCGCACAGCAGCGCGAGCGTGGCGCCGCGCGCGCCCAGGCCGGTGTAGACCCACAGGCCCGGCTGCCGGGCCGCGTCGACCGGGCCGACCAGCGGCAGATGGTCGGGCGTGGCGCAGCGCACGCCCGACCATGCGTGCGCTGCCGCCGGCGCGAGCGCGCGCGCCAGCGCGGGCAGCAGCACGGAGAGCTTTTCGTGGTTGGCGGCGTAGCCCGCGGCCTGCTCCTGCGCCGTCAGCGCCAGCGCGTCGCGCCCGCGCTCGAAGGTGGCGCCGAGCACCCAGGCGCTGGCGCCGTCGAGCCGCGCGTGCGGGATGAAGCTGCCGTGGCCGTTGACCGGGACGGCGGGCCAGGGCGTGCCGTCTGGCGCCTGGGCGTGCGCGCCCCAGCTCACCATGCCGCGCACCGGCTGCAGCGGCAGCGGATCGGGCAGGAGGGCATTGGTGCGCGGCCCGGCGCACACCACGACCAGGTCGGCGCGCGCGAGCAGCGCGCCATGGGCGTCGAGCACCTGCCAGCCCTGCGCCGCCTGCGGGTCGGGGGCGATGCGGTGCGCCTGCGCGCCGCCGCGCCAGGCGACGCCGGGCTGGGCCAGCAGGCGCTGCACCAGCAGGGCGGGGCGCAGCCAGCCGCCGCTGGCGTGCCACACCGCCGGTGCGTCCGGCGGCAGATGGCAGGCGGCGCGCTGCGCGGCGCTCGCGGGTGCGCTCCAGTGCAGCCCCGCGCCCTGGCTCCACGCCAGGCGCGGCGCCTGCAGGGCGCCGCGCTGCAGCACGCCCGCGGCGTCCCAGTCGGTGCCGTGCCGGTCGCTCGCCAGCGCCTGCAATGCCGCCAGCGTGGCGCGCACGCCGGCCCGCGAAAGGCGCGAGAGCACGCCGTCGTCGGGCGAGGTGTGCGGCGCGAAGATGGCGGCGGGAACGCCGGAGGCGCCCTGGGCCGGCGCGGGCGCGTCGTCGAGCACCGTGGCGCGCCAGCCGCGCCGCGCCAGGCTGGCCGCCACCGCCGCGCCGGCCAGCCCGGCGCCGATCACCACGCAGTCGCGCGCCGCGCCCGCCGGGAGCACTGGCGCCGCGGCAGGCAGGGCCGGACGCACGGGGTGCGGCTGCCAGGGCGGCTCGTACGATGCGCGCAGGTTGTCCCGCTTGGGCGGCACGCCCGGCACCTTGCGCACCGCGAAGCCGCATTGCGCCAGCGTCTCGCGTACCGCGCGGGCGCTGCTCCAGGTGGCGAGCCGCGTGCCGCGCTCGCAGCAGCGCGCCACGGCCATGAGCGTGTGGCGGCTCCACATCGCGGGGTTGCGGCGCGGGTCGAACCCGTCGAGGTAGACGCTGTCGGCCCGCGGGCGCTGCGCGCGCAGCAGCGCCTGCGCGTCGCCGACCAGCAGCGTGAGCAGCACCCGCCCCTGCTCGAAGACGAGCCGGTGCACGCCCGGCAGCAGGCCGCGGAACTGGCGCGCGAGCTCGGCGGCCGGCGCCTGCAGCGCGGCCACCGGCGGCGCGGCGCGCAGCAGGTCGTCGCCGCCGACGGGCCAGGCCTCGCACGCGGTGTAGTGCAGCATGCCGGGCCGGGCCGGGTCGGCGCGCCAGGCGGCCCAGGTGACGAGGAAATTGAGCCCCAGGCCGAAGCCCAGCTCAAGAATGCGCCAGCGCGGCTGGCCGGCCCAGGCGGCGGGCAGGCCGCAGCCGTGCAGGAACACGCCGCGCGCCTGGTCGACCCCGTGGCCCGCGCTGCTGTGGTAGCGGTCGCCGAAGCGCGGGCTCGCGGGGGTGCCGTCGGCCAGCCACTCCAGCGGTTCGGGCATCGCGTCGGGAGGCGCTCAGCGCCGCAGCTGCAGCGCGCCGGGGTTGACGATGTTGGTCGGCGTGCCCTTCATGTAGTTCACCACGTTGTCGAAGGCGGCGCCGAAATACAGTTCGTAGTTGTCCTGCTCGACGTAGCCGATGTGCGGCGTGCAGATGCAGTTCTCCAGCCGCAGCAGCGCGTGGCCCTGCAGGATGGGTTCGCTCTCGAACACGTCGATCGCCGCCATGCCGGGGCGGCCGCGGTTGAGCGCGGCGATCAGCGCATCGGGCTCGAGCAGCTCGGCGCGCGAGGTGTTCACCAGCAGCGCCGTGGGCTTCATCAGCGACAGGTCCTGCAGCGTGATCATGTGGCGCGTGGCGTCGTTCAGGCGCAGGTGCAGCGAGACCACGTCGCACTGCGCGAACAGCTCCTCGCGCGTGGCCGCGGCCTGGAAGCCGTCGGCCAGGGCCCTGGTGCGCGAGGCTTCGCTGCCCCAGATGCGGACGTTCATGCCGAACGCGCGGCCGTAGCCGGCGACGATCTGCCCGATGCGGCCGTAGCCCCAGATGCCCAGCGTGCGTCCGCGCAGCGCCAGGCCGAGGCCGAAGTTGGGCGGCATGGAGGCGGCGCGCAGCCCGGCCTGCTGCCAGGCCCCGTGCTTGAGGCTGGCGATGTAGTGCGGCAGGCGGCGCATCGCCGCCATCATCAGCGCCCAGGTGAGCTCGGCCGGCGCCACCGGCGAGCTGGTGCCTTCGGCGACCGCGATGCCGCGTTCGGTGCACGCGGCCAGGTCGATGTGCGCGCCGACCCGCCCGGTCTGCGCGATCAGCTTCAGGCGCGGGAGTTTTTCGACGAGCTGGCGCGTGATGTGCGTGCGTTCGCGGATCAGCACGAGGATTTCGGCGTCGCGCAGCCGTACCGAGAGCTGGCCCAGCCCCTTGACCGTGTTGGTGTAGACCTTGGCGGGATAGGACGCCAGGCGTTCGGCGCAGCGCAGCTTGCGCACGGTGTCCTGATAGTCGTCCAGGATGACGATGTTCATTGCGGGCAATTGATTGACGCGCGCCGGTTTCCCGTGCCGCGCACCCAAAGGAAGTTTCCGAGGCGCCAGGCGCCTGCCGCCGCCAATTGTCGTTGATGGCGGCGCCGTGGCGCGGGTCCACGCGGTAACGAGGTGTGCGATGGCGCCAGGGAACCTCTGCACGAATCACCGCGCCGCGTGCATCTGCGGCCTCGGGCGGTCTGCGGCGTTGCAAATCCTCGCCATGGCTACGGCCATGGCTGCGGGTTTGCGCCTTGCAGCCCATCCCGATCCGCAGCGCACGCTTGCCGCTCGATCCGTGCAGAGGCTCCCCAGGGGGCCGGCCGGCGGTAAGCTCGCGGGCATGGCCATCACCCGCTTTTCGCCCCCCTACGTTCCCGCCACCGAGGTGGCGCGGCAATTGCGCGACCGGGGCTACGCGGTGCTTGCGCCGCAGGACGCGGCCACCTGGGTGGACGCGCCGCTGGCGCAACTGCAGTCGCTGCGCGCCGACTGGGACGATCTGCCGCCGGACGAGCATCTCAGGGACGGGGGGCGCTACCGGCGCCGGCGCCATTCCTGCTTCGTCGTCGAGGGCGCCGGCGCCACGCAGGTGCCGCACCGCGCGCACTGGCAGCCGGTCGAATACAACGCCCTGCATGGCGGCATGCAGCGCTGGTTCGCCCCGATGCTGGCCGCCACGGTGGCGCAGCCCGTCTGGCAGCGCCTGCTGCGGGCGGTGGCCGGTGCGGCGCAGGCGGCGCTGCTGCCGGGCGATGCGCCGCCCGTGCGCTGGTGCGTCGAGGCGCACCAGTTCCGCATCGATACCGAGGGGGGCGGGGGGCGCCCCACGCCGGAGGGCGCGCACCGCGACGGCGTCGACCTGGTGGCCGTGTTTTTCGTCGGCTGCGAGGGGGTCAAGGGCGGGGAGACGCGCATCTTCGATGCCGCCACGCCCGCGGGGCAGCGCTTCACGCTGAGCGAGCCCTGGTCCGTGATGCTGCTCGACGACGCCCGCGTGATCCACGAGACCACGCCGATCCAGCCGACCGGCGCGCTGGGCTGGCGCGACACCCTGGTGCTGACCTGCCGCAGGGAACACTTTCTGGGTGACGACGGTCCATAATGGATATGGGGACTTGGCCGTTCAACGTTGAAAGGAGTTCATCATGTTCAAGCACATTCTGGTTCCGGTGGATGGCTCGGAAACGTCGATGAAGGCAGTGGCGCGCGCAGCCGCCCTGGCCAAGGTTTTCGGGAGCGAGGTGACGCTGCTGTACGTGATCGATCCCTACCCGTTCACGGGTGTCGGGGCCGATTTCGCCTACGGCCAGGCGCAATACCTGAGCGCCGCCAACGCCGAGGCCAATGCGGCGCTCGATGCGGCCAAGCAGGCCGTCGCGGCGGCGGGGGTGGCCGAGGCGGGTACGGTAGTCGGCGAGGGCCACACGGTGCACGAGGGCGTGCTGGCGACCGTCGAGAGCACGGGCGCCGATCTCGTCGTCATGGGCTCGCACGGCCGCCGCGGCCTGGAAAAACTGGTGCTGGGCAGCGTCACGCAGCGCGTGCTCAGCGTCGTCAAGGTGCCGGTGCTCGTCGTGCGCGACTGAGATCGAAACTCAGCGCGCCGCGAAGGGCGGGCCGGCCAGGCGGCTGCCGTCCTTGAGCCCTTTTTTGGCGAACCAGCCCTGGTTCATCTCCAGCACGTAGCGCACGGGCCGGGCCGAGCAGTGCGAAGCCTCCGACTGCGGCTGCATGTCGGCCAGGTTGACGATGGTTCCGTCGTCGGCGATGAACGCCGCCGTCAGCGGCAGCAGTGTGTTTTTCATCCAGAAGCACTGCACGGCAGGCTCTTCGAAGACGAACAGCATGCCCTCGTGCTCGGGCATCTGCTTGCGGTACATCAGCCCGGTCTGGCGTTCGCGCGGGGTGGCGGCCACCTGCGCGTCGATGCGGTACATGCCGGCCTGCAGCTCCACGCGGCGCAGCTGCAGCTGCGGTTCGGGCTGTTGCGCCGCTGCGCCGGCGCAGGCCAGCACCAGGCTGGCCGCGAACAGGCGGTGCATCGGGAAGGTCGAAGGCATGGGTGGCCGGTGGAAAAACAAGGAAAAAAGCCCGCGAAGATCATACTTCGCGGGCTCTCGCATCGCCATGCGGGGGCGCGGCAATCGTCCGTGTCAGGCAGCCGTCTTGGCGGCCTTCTTGGTGTGGCGCTTGGCGTGCTTGCTGGCGGTCTTCTTGTGCGCCTTGGCGGTCTTCTGGGCCTTGGCCTGGGGCGCGGCGGCGGCCGGGGCAGCGGCAGCCGCTGGTGCGACCGTCGCGGCGGCGGGGGCTGCGGGCTCGGCGGGGGCCGGAGCGGCTTGCGCGAAGGCGCCGGCAGCGAAGAGTCCGGCGGTGAGGAGAGCGATGAGTTGTTTCATGGGTGCCATTTCCTGTGGGCGGGATGCAGCGCGAGACGCCGCGTTGCGTCTGGCCTAACGGCTGCCGGACCGGCGGCGTTGACGGCGGATGCGCTTTTTTTGTCATTAGAATTTGAAGCGCCCCGGGCCGGCCGGGCGGACCGCCCGCCAGCCCCATCGACCGCATCAGACCGCGTACGGAGACCCAGGCGCATGACCAGTTACCAACACATCCGGGTGCCCGCGCAGGGCGAGAAAATCACCGTCAACGCCGACATGTCGCTGAACGTGCCGGACCAGCCGGTGATTCCCTACATCGAGGGCGACGGCACGGGCATGGACATCACGCCGGTGATGCTCAAGGTGGTCGACGCGGCGGTGGCCAAGGCCTATGGCGGCCGGCGCAGGATCCACTGGATGGAGGTCTACGCCGGCGAGAAATCCACCCGCGTGTACGGCCCCGACGTCTGGCTGCCCGAGGAGACGCTGGCCGCGCTCAAGGAATACGTGGTCTCGATCAAGGGGCCGCTGACCACGCCCGTGGGCGGCGGCATCCGCTCGCTCAACGTGGCGCTGCGCCAGGAGCTGGACCTGTACGTGTGCCTGCGCCCGGTGCAGTACTTCAAGGGCGTGCCCAGCCCGGTGAAGGAGCCCGAGAAGGTCAACATGGTGATCTTCCGCGAGAACAGCGAGGACATCTACGCCGGCGTGGAGTGGGAGGCCCAGAGTGCGCAGGCGAAAAAAATCATCCAGTTCCTGACCCAGGACATGGGCGTCACCAAGATCCGCTTTCCGGGCAGCTCGGGCATCGGCATCAAGCCGGTGTCGATCGAGGGCACCGAGCGCCTGGTGCGCAAGGCCATCCAGTACGCCATCGACAACGACAAGCCCAGCGTGACCCTGGTGCACAAGGGCAACATCATGAAGTACACCGAGGGGGGCTTTCGCGACTGGGGCTACCTGCTCGCGCAGCGCGAGTTCGGCGCGCAGCCGATCGACGGCGGGCCGTGGTGCCAGTTCAAGAACTCCCGGACGGGCAAGCCGATCGTCATCAAGGACGTGATCGCCGACGCCTTCCTGCAGCAGATCCTGCTGCGCCCGGCCGAGTACAGCGTGATCGCCACGCTGAACCTCAACGGCGACTACATCAGCGACGCGCTGGCTGCGCAGGTGGGCGGCATCGGCATCGCGCCGGGCGCCAACCTGAGCGACTCGGTGGCCTGCTTCGAGGCCACGCACGGCACGGCGCCCAAGTACGCCGGCAAGGACTACGTCAACCCCGGCAGCGAGATCCTCAGCGCCGAGATGATGCTGCGCCACATGGGCTGGGTGGAGGCGGCCGACCTCGTTATCGGCGCGATGGAGAAGGCCATCCAGAGCAAGAAGGTCACCTACGACTTCGCGCGCCTGATGGAAGGCGCGACGCAGGTCAGCTGCTCCGGCTTCGGCCAGGTGATGATCGAGCAGATGTAGCGGCCGGCGCCGGCGGCGTCAGAAGGTGTGAATGAACCGCGAGTGCCCGAAAGGATCGCCAAAGCCTGCCCGATCAAGACGCAAAGCGCAGTCGTAGCCCGGGCTACGGCGAGCATTTGCAACGCTGAGCGGGCAGGTTTTGGCGGTCGAGGCGGGCATGAGGGGTTCGTTCACGCCTTCTCAGCCTTCGCTCATGGCGAGCGGCGGCAGTTGCGTCGGGTCGCTCACGTCGTCGAGCACGTCGCCGCTGTGCAGCGGCTCGGCGGGCTGCTCGAAAAGCGCGCGCACGAAATTGGGCTGGGCCAGCAGCCCGTGGTGCGTCGCGCCGTTGTACAGCTGCAGGTCGGCGATGCCGCGCGCGGCCAGGCGCGCGTCGATCTCCGCGGCGGCCACCGTGGCGGGGTCGGTGCGGTCGGAGGCCATGGCCATGCACCACAGCGTGCCGTACAGCGGCACGTACTGCAGGTAGGGACGCACGACGGGAAACACCGCGCGCAGCGACGCGTGGATGCGGCGCATGCTCTCCTGCAGGTGGATGGGCGAGCCCAGGTGCAGCGACACCACGCCGCCGGGGCGCAGCGCGCGGCGGCACGCCTGGTAGAACTCCACGGTATAGAGCTCCACCGCGGGGCCGAAGGGATCCGTCAGGTCGAGCACGATCTGGTCGAAGGGTTCGGTGGCCGTGGCCATGTAGTCGCGCGCGTCGCCCAGGTGCAGCGCGAGGCGCGGGTCGTCGAACGCGCCGCGATGGATCTGGCCCAGCCATTCGCGCGCCAGGGCCACCACCTCGCCGTCGAGCTCGCACATCACGACGCGCTCGATGGTCGGCAGCTTGAGCAGCTCCTCGGCCGCGCCGCCGTCGCCGCCGCCGACCACCAGGGCGCGGCGCACGCCCGGGTGCGCCGTCGCGGGCAGGTGCACCATGGGCTCGTGGTAGTAGAACTCGTCGCGTTCGCTCGTCATGAAGCAGCCGTCGATGCGCATCAGGCGGCCGAACTGCGGGTTGTCGAGCACCTCGATGTGCTGCCAGCGCGACCGGGCCTGCGCCAGCAGGCGGCAATTGGACAGGTAGAAGCCGAAGTGGGCGTTGTGGCGCTCGGCCGCGAAGTGCGATGCCTGCGCAGGAGAAGCGGTATTCATCGGGCCATCAGGCGCGGTCGACGCGGTGCAGGCGGGGTTCGCTGGGGTTGAACGCGGCTTGCAGTTCGTCGAACAGCTTTTGCGCCTTGGGGCGGTTGTTCTCGGTGTAGTTGCAGACGTAGACGTCCAGCGTCACGTAGCCCGACTCGGGCCAGGTGTGGATCGACAGGTGCGATTCGGCGAGCACCACCACGCCGGTGACGCCTCCCCCTTCGCCGAAGCCGTGGAACAGCGACCCGACCGCGGTCAGTCCGGCCGCGGCGACACGCGCCTTGCAAAATTGTTCCAGGTACTCGGCGTCGTGCATCAGCCGGTGGTCGCAGAGGCAGCCGTACAGGTCGCCGATCAGGTGCAGGCCGGTGGCGTTGCGGCGTGCGCCGGGCATGGCGACCGCAGCGGCGTTTTGGGGAGGTTTCATCGGGTTCGGGCCCTTTCCTGGGTGCGCAAGGGTGATGGAACCGGCAAACCTGCGCGGCCTGCTGGGGCCGCGCCGGTGCCGACGGGTGTGCCGGCGGTGCCGGCAGCGGGGCGGGAGGCGGTCCCTGCAAGGGCGCCGCGCCTCGACTGCTTCGGCCCGTGCACGGGCCGAGACAGTGCGAACGGCGCCGCGCCGAATGCAGCGGTGCGTGCCGTCAGGCTTGGTATTCTAATCACGGGTTATATTGCTCGGCTTCGTGCCCGAACCGATGCCTGAACGGGCGCGGCGGCTCGCCGCACAAGGCGTTCATTTCGCATGTCACTCAACGATCCTCTGGCTGCCGACCCCTTCGTGGAGCTGCGCGACGTCACCTTCGGGTACGGCGAGCGGGTGGTGCTGCGCGATCTGTCGCTGGCGGTGCCGCGCGGCAAGGTGACGGCGATCATGGGCGCTTCCGGCGGCGGCAAGACCACGGTGCTGCGCCTGATCGGTGGGCAGCACCGCGCCCAGCAGGGGCAGGTGATGGTGGACGGACAGGACGTGGGCGCCATGGATGCGCGGCGCCTGTACGCCGCGCGCCGGCGCATGGGCATGCTGTTCCAGTTCGGCGCGCTGTTCACCGACATGAGCGTGTTCGACAACGTGGCCTTCGCGCTGCGCGAGCACACCGACCTGAGCGAGCCGCTGGTGCGCGACATCGTGCTCATGAAGCTGCACGCCGTGGGCCTGCGCGGCGCGCGCGACCTGATGCCCAGCCAGATCTCCGGCGGCATGGCGCGGCGCGTGGCGCTGGCGCGGGCCATCGCGCTCGATCCGCAGCTCATCATGTACGACGAGCCCTTCGCCGGGCTCGATCCCATTTCCCTCGGCGTCGCGGCGCAGCTGATCCGCCAGCTCAGCGACGCGATGGGCCTGACCACCATCCTCGTGTCGCACAACCTGCAGGAGACTTTCGCCCTGGCCGACCACATGGTCATCCTCGGCCCGGGCAACGTGGCCGCGCAGGGCACGCCCGACGAGGTGCGCGCGAGCGAGGATCCGCTGGTGCGGCAGTTCGTGCATGCGCTGCCTGCCGGGCCGGTGCCGTTCCACTATCCGGGGCCGACGGTGGCGCAGGACTTCGGCCCCGAGGGCGTTTCCGGGGGGCGGCCATGAGTTGGTGGCGCCCCGCCGACGTCGGCTTCGCCGTGCGCCGCAGGCTGGTGGACGTGGGCACGGGCGCACGGCTGCTCGTCCGGCTGCTGCGGCTGCTGGGCAGCACGCTGCGCCGTCCGGCGCTGGTGCGCGACCAGGTGCATTTCCTGGGCAACCATTCGCTGGCGATCATCGCGCTGTCGGGCCTGTTCGTCGGCTTCGTGCTGGCGCTGCAGGGCTACAACATCCTGCAGCTCTACGGCTCGGAGAGTTCGCTCGGCCTGATGGTGACGCTCAGCCTGGTGCGCGAGCTCGGGCCGGTGGTGTCCGCGCTGCTCTTCGCCGGGCGCGCCGGCACCTCGCTCACGGCCGAGATCGGCCTGATGCGCGCCGGCGAGCAGCTGGCAGCGATGGAGATGATGGCGGTCGACCCGGTGCGGCGCATCCTGGCGCCGCGTTTCTGGGGCGGCGTGTTCGTGATGCCCCTGCTGGCGGCGGTGTTCAGTGCCGTCGGCGTGGTCGGCGGCTGGCTCGTGGGGGTGGTGCTGATCGGCGTGGACAGCGGCGCGTTCTGGGGCCAGATGCAGAGCGGCGTGGACGTGTTCAAGGACGTCGGCAACGGCGTCGTCAAGAGCGTGGTGTTCGGCGTGGCGGTGACCTTCATCGCGGTGCTGCAGGGCTACGTGGCCAAGCCCACGCCCGAGGGCGTTTCGCGTGCCACGACGCGCACGGTGGTGATGGCCTCGCTCGCCGTGCTGGCGCTCGATTTCGTGCTCACCGCCCTGATGTTCAGTTTGTAGGGGAAGCCAAGCATGCAGCAGTCGAAAAACGATGTCTGGGTAGGCCTGTTCGTGATTCTGGGCGTGGCGGCGCTGGTGTTCCTGGCGCTGCAGTCGGCCAATCTGCTCAACCTGAACTGGCGCAGCGGGTACGAGGTCAGCGCGCGCTTCGACAATATCGGCGGCCTCAAGCCGAAGGCGGCGGTGCGCAGCGCGGGCGTGGTGGTGGGGCGGGTGCGCGCCATCGCGTTCGACGACGCGACCTACCAGGCGCGCGTGATGCTGGAGCTCGACCGGCGCTACAAGTTTCCCAGGGACAGCTCGCTGAAGATACTCACCAGCGGGCTGCTGGGCGACCAGTACATCGGCATCGAGGCGGGCGCCGACGAGCACGACCTGGCCGAGGGCGACACAATCAGTGCCACGCAGTCGGCCGTGGTGCTGGAAAATCTGATAGGCCAGTTCCTCTACGGCAAGGCGCAAGAGGGCGGCAACGCGAATGGCAACGGCAACAACAGCAAGAAATGAGCACGATTCTTCGACCCGGGCGTCCAGCGCGGACGGTACGCTGGAGCGGCATGGCGCTGGCACTGGCGCTGCTCGCGGGATGCGCGAGCGGACCGAATGCGCACCCGCAAGACCCTTTCGAGCCGTACAACCGCGGCATGACGCAGTTCAACGACGGGGTCGACCGGGTGCTGGTCAAGCCGGTGTCGCAGGTGTACCGGGATGCCGTGCCGCAGCTGCTGCGCACCGGCGTCGGCAATTTCTTCGCCAACCTGGGCGATGCCTGGTCGTTCGTCAACAACGTGCTGCAGTGGCGCGGCCAGGCGGCGGCCGACAGCCTGGCGCGCTTCGGCATCAATACCTTCATCGGCATCGGCGGCGTCTTCGACGTGGCGAGCGAGGCGGGCGTCGCGCGCCACAAGCAGGATTTCGGCCTGACCCTGGCGCGCTGGGGCGTGCCCGCGGGGCCGTACCTGGTGCTGCCGCTGCTGGGCCCGTCGACGCTGCGCGACACCGCCGCGCTGCCGCTGGACACCTGGGGCGACCTGGCCTGGCACGCCGATCCGGTATCGGTGCGCAACAGTCTGTACGCTTTGCGTTTCGTGGACCGGCGCGCGAGCCTGCTCGGCGCCAGCGCGCTGCGCGACGCCGCGGCGCTCGATCCCTACAGTTTCACGCGTGACGTGTATCTCGGCCTGCGCAACGATGCGGCGGGCGGGGCGGGCGGCGATGCCGATGAGGGCAAGCTGCCGGAGGACTATTGATGATGAAACATTGTGTAATCGGGCCGCGTCGGCGTTTCGTGCTGGGCTGCGCCGCCGGTGCGCTGCTGGGGCCGGCCCTGCCGCTGGCGCGGGCGGCGCAAGAGGCGCCCGATGCGCTGGTGGGGCGCCTGTCCAACGAGGTGCTCGATGCGGTGCGCAAGGACCCCGCGGTCAAGTCGGGCGACCTGCGCAAGGTCGTCGCGCTGGTGGACAAGATCATCCTGCCGCACCTCAATTTCCGGCGCATGACCGCCGCGGCCGTCGGCCCCGGGTGGCGCAAGGCCAGCAGCGAGCAGCAGCAGCGCCTGCAGGACGAGTTCAAGCAGCTGCTGGTGCGCACCTACGCCGGCGCGCTGGCCGAGGTGTCCGACCAGACCATCGTCGTCAAGCCCCTGCGCGCCGCCCCCGGCGACACGGACGTGCTGGTGCGCACCGAGGTGCGCGGCCGGGGCGACCCGCTGCAGCTGGACTACCGGCTCGAAAAGACGCCGGACGATGGCTCGGGCTGGAAGATCTACAACATGAACGTGCTCGGGGTCTGGCTGGTGGAGACGTACCGCACCCAGTTCGCAGCCGAGATCAATGCCGGCGGCGTCGATGGGCTGATCGCGGCGCTCGCGGCGCGCAACCAGGCCAACGCGGCCGGCAAGTAGCCCATCGCGCGCCATGCTGGTCCTGCCGCCCGAGGTCACGCACGCCCAGGCCGGTGCCTGCCTGCAGCTGGTCCTGCAGGGCATGCAGGCCGAGAGCGGCTCGCAGGTGGTGATCGACTGCGCGGCGCTGTCCGCGTTCGACAGCTCCGTGCTGGCGGTGCTGCTGGAGTGCCGGCGCGCGGCGATCCAGCGCAACCAGGGCCTGGTGGTCAAGGCCCTGCCGCAGGCGCTGGGCGGCCTGGCGCGGCTCTACGGCGTGCAGGAGCTGCTGCCGGCGATCGAATAACGGCGCGCAGGACGCCGCGGCCGCTCGCCGCTTAGAATGCGCGGTTTCGTATGGCCGCCGTCACCTTCCAGTCCGTCTCCAAGATATTCGCCACGTCCCATGGGCCGTTCCAGGCGCTGCACGACGTCAGCTTCGAGATCGCGGAAGGGGAGTTTTTCGGCCTGCTCGGGCCCAACGGCGCGGGCAAGACGACCCTGATCAGCATCCTGGCGGGGCTGGCGCGCGCCAGCGGCGGCAGCGTCACGGTCATGGGGCACGACGTGCAGCGCGACTTCGCCGCCGCGCGCCAGCTGCTCGGCGTGGTGCCGCAGGAACTGGTCTACGACCCGTTCTTCAGCGTGCGCGAGACGCTGCGGCTGCAGTCGGGCTATTTCGGCATCCGGAACAACGACGCCTGGATCGACGAGCTGCTCGAGCACCTGGGCCTGGCGGACAAGGCCGGCGCCAACATGCGCCAGCTCTCGGGCGGCATGAAGCGGCGCGTGCTGGTGGCGCAGGCGCTGGTGCACAAGCCGCCGGTGATCGTGCTCGACGAGCCCACCGCGGGCGTGGACGTGGAGCTGCGCCAGACGCTGTGGCAGTTCATCGCGCGGCTGAACCGGCAGGGCCACGCGGTGCTGCTCACCACCCACTACCTCGAGGAGGCCGAGGCGCTGTGCACGCGCCTGGCGATGCTCAAGCACGGCCAGGTGGTGGCGCTGGCGCGCACCTCCGAGCTGCTGGCGCAGGCCTCGACCAACGTGCTGCGCTTCAAGACCGACGATGCGCTGCCCGCCGGCATGGCGCGGCTGGCGCGAGTGACCGGGCGCGTGGCCCAGCTGCCGGCCAAGAGCGCCGCGGAGATCGAGGAGCACCTGGCGGCCCTGCGCGCCGCCGGGGTGCGCGTGGAGGACGTGGAGATCCGCAAGGCCGACCTGGAGGACGTGTTCATCCACGTGATGGAAACGGCGCAGGACGGCGCGGCAGCCCTGGCCGCCGCCGCGCCGGGCCGCGAGGGCGCGGCGGTACCGGGCGTGGAGGCGGTGCGATGACGGGCTGGCAGACGCTGTTCTACAAGGAGCTGCTGCGCTTCTGGAAGGTGGCCTTCCAGACCGTGGTCGCGCCCATCGTCACCTCCATGCTCTACCTGCTGATCTTCGGCCACGTGCTCGAAGACCGGCTGCAGGTCTACGGCCAGCTGAGCTACACCGCCTTCCTGGTGCCCGGCCTGGTGATGATGAGCATGCTGCAGAACGCCTTCGCCAACAGCTCGTCCAGCCTGGTGCAGAGCAAGATCATGGGCAACCTGGTGTTCATCCAGCTCACGCCGCTGTCGCACTGGGCGTGGTTCACCGCCTACGTCGGCTCGTCGGTGGTGCGCGGGCTGGTGGTGGGCCTGGGGGTGTTCACCGTGACGCTGCTGTACGCCAGGCCGGGTTTCGTCTCGCCGGCGTGGAGCCTGGCGTTCGCCCTGCTGGGCGCCGGGCTGCTCGCGTCGCTGGGCGTGATCGCGGGGCTGTGGGCCGACAAGTTCGACCACATGGCGACGTTCCAGAACTTCATCATCGTGCCCATGACGTTTCTCTCGGGCGTGTTCTATTCCATCAATTCGCTGCCGCCGTTCTGGCAGGGCGTGAGCCAGCTCAACCCGTTCTTCTACATGGTGGACGGCTTCCGCTACGGCTTTTTCGGCGTGAGCGACGTCTCGCCCTGGGTGAGCCTCGGCGTGGTGGGCCTGGCGTGGGCACTGGTGAGCGGCCTGACGCTGCACCTGCTGCGCATCGGCTACAAGATTCGCAATTGACCTGAAGGGACGAGAACATGACCGCCGACGAGATCAAGCAGTTGATTGCCGACAAGCTGCCGTGCGAGCACATCGCGCTCGACGGCGACGGGCGCCACTGGTACGCGCTGATCGTCTCCGGCGCCTTCGAGGGGGTGCGCCAGGTGCAGCGCCACCAGCGCGTCTATGCCGCGGTGCGCGAGCACATGGACAGCGAGGTGCTGCATGCGCTGTCGATGAAAACCTTCACGCCCGCCGAATGGGCACAGGCCCGGCAAGAGGCGCAGTAAATATCGTTTTGATAGCTGCTTGCGCTTGCTGGACAAGCGCAAAAGCCGTATTTGACCAAGATCATGGACAAGCTTCTGATCCGCGGCGGCCGCCCCCTGGCGGGGCGGGTCGCCATCTCCGGGGCCAAGAACGCGGCCCTGCCGCAGATGTGCGCCGCGCTGCTCACGCGCGAGCCGGTGCACCTGGTGAACGTGCCGCGCCTGCACGACGTGCGCACCATGCGCCACCTGCTCGACCACATGGGCGTGGCGACCGAGACCCACGGCGAGCGCGGCGGCATGAGCTTCACCGCGCCCGACGCGCTCGAGCCCGAGGCGCCCTACGAGCTGGTCAAGACCATGCGCGCCGCGGTGCTGGCGCTCGGCCCCCTGCTCGCGCGCTTCGGCCGGGCGCGGGTATCGCTGCCCGGCGGCTGCGCCATCGGCGCGCGCCCGGTGGACCAGCACATCAAGGGCCTGCAGGCCATGGGCGCGCTGATCGACGTGGAGCACGGCTACATGCTGGCGCGCCTGCCCGAGGGGCGCCGGCGCCTGCAGGGCGCGCGCATCACCACCGACATGGTCACCGTGACCGGCACCGAGAACCTGCTCATGGCCGCCTGCCTGGCCGAGGGCGAGACGGTGCTGGAAAACGCCGCGCAGGAGCCCGAGGTGGCCGACTTGGCCGAGATGCTGATCGCCATGGGCGCGCGCATCGAGGGCCACGGCACGAGCAGCATCCGCATCGAAGGCGTCGACCGCCTGCACGGCTGCACCCACCAGGTGGTGGCCGACCGCATCGAGGCCGGCACCTTCGCCTGCGCCGTCGCGGCCACCGGCGGCGACGTGCTGCTGGAGCACGCGCGCATCGAGCACATGGAGGCGCTGGTGGACAAGCTGCGCGCCGCCGGCGCCGCCGTCACCGCCGAGCCGCAGGGCCTGCGCGTGCGCAGCCCGGGCGGGGCGCGGCTCAAGGCGCAGAGCTTCCGCACCATGGAGCACCCGGGCTTTCCGACCGACATGCAGGCCCAGTTCATGGCGCTCGACCTGGTGGCCCAGGGCACGGCGACGGTGACCGAGACCATCTTCGAGAACCGCTTCATGCACGTCAACGAGCTCATGCGCCTGGGCGCCGAGATCATGGTCGACGGCCGCGTGGCCACCGTCGCCGGCGGCGCGCGCCTGAGCGGCGCCACCGTCATGGCCACCGACCTGCGCGCCTCCGCCAGCCTGGTGATCGCTGGCCTCGTGGCCGAGGGTGAGACCGTGGTCGACCGCATCTACCACCTCGACCGCGGCTACGACGCGATGGAGACCAAGCTGCGGCAGCTCGGCGCCGACATCGAAAGAATCCAATGACGACGCCACAGATCACGCTGGCCCTGTCCAAGGGCCGCATCTTCGACGAGACCCTGCCGCTGCTCGCCGCCGCCGGCATCGAGGTGCTCGAAGACCCCGAGAAGTCGCGCAAGCTCATCCTGCCGACCAACCAGCAGGACGTGCGCGTGGTGCTGGTGCGCGCCACCGACGTGCCGACCTACGTGGAATACGGCGGCGCCGACATCGGCGTGGCCGGCAAGGACACGCTGATCGAGCACGGCGGCCAGGGGCTGTTCCGCCCGCTCGACCTGCGCATCGCCCAGTGCCGCGTGAGCGTGGCGGTGCGCGCCGACTTCGACTACCGGCAGGCGGTGTACCAGGGCGCGCGCCTGCGCGTGGCCACCAAGTACACCAGCATCGCGCGCGACTTCTTCGCCAGCAAGGGCATGCACGCCGACCTGATCAAGCTCTACGGCAGCATGGAGCTGGCGCCGCTCACCGGCCTGGCGGACGCCATCGTCGATCTCGTCTCCACCGGCAACACGCTCAAGGCCAACCAGCTGGTGGAGGTGGAGCGCATCATGGACATCAGCAGCCACCTCGTGGTCAACCAGGCCTCGTTCAAGCTCAAGCAGGCGCGGCTCAAGCGCATCATCGAGGCCTTCGCGAAGGCGGTGGGTTCGGACTGAGATGCGGACCGTGGATGCACAATGGCATCGACCGGAATGCAGAGGCTCCAGGAGCGAGCGCGCCGGAGCCCGGCGATGACGCACTCCTTGCCCGCGAAAAAGCGGCTCGCGGCCAAAGCCGCTTCCGCAAGGATGGCCTTGCCTTTTGTCTGAACAGTCTCGGAGCCAGCCATGCACATCACGGTAACGATCGACGACGAGCTTTACCAGCGGGCATTCGAACTGGCCGATCCGGGCATGGACGAGGCGACATTGCTGCGCGAAGCCATGCAGGCCTTTATCCGCATGCAGCGTGGCAAGCGGCTGGCCGTGTCGGGTGCTCAGGCATCGCAAGCGGCCGATGTGCCGCGCCGCCGTTCACTGGCCGAGGTGTTGACCGCCATCCCCCCAGCGCAGTACGACGATGGCTGGGACGCATTGACGCATCCCACAATGGGACCTATCGAAAAATCATGAAATTGCTAGCTGCTCCCGCGCGCCTGTCAACCGTTTCAGCCACTTTCGAGCAAGATTTTGCGGCGCGCCTGCACTGGTCGGCCGAGCAGGACGTGGCGATCGAGCAGCGCGTGGCCGACATCCTGGCCGACGTGCGGGGCCGCGGCGATGCGGCGGTGCTGGAATACACCGCCCGCTTCGACGGCCTCTCGGCGCCCTCCATGCCCGCGCTGGAGCTGACGCAGGCCGACTTCAAGGCCGCCTTCGACGCCATCCCCTCCGCCCAGCGCAGCGCGCTGCAGGCGGCCGCCGACCGCGTGCGCAAGTACCACGAGGCGCAAAAGCGCGCCACCGGCGAGGGCTGGAGCTACCGCGACGAGGACGGCACCCTGCTGGGCCAGAAGGTCACGCCGCTGGACCGCGTGGGCATCTACGTGCCCGGCGGCAAGGCTGCGTACCCGTCCAGCCTGCTGATGAACGCCATCCCCGCGCACGTGGCCGGGGTGCGGGAGATCGTCATGGTCGTGCCCACGCCCGTGCGCGGCAGCGTGGCCACGGGCGGCACCGGCGCCGCCACGGCCACGCGGGGCGAGCGCAACGAACTGGTGCTGGCCGCCGCCCACGTGGCGGGCGTCACGCGCGCCTTCACCATCGGCGGCGCGCAGGCCGTGGCCGCGCTGGCCTACGGCACCGCCACCGTGCCCAGGGTGGACAAGATCACCGGCCCCGGCAACGCCTACGTCGCCAGCGCCAAGAAGCGCGTGTTCGGCACTGTGGGCATCGACATGATCGCCGGCCCGAGCGAAATCCTGGTGCTGGCCGACGGCAGCACCCCGCCCGACTGGGTGGCCATGGACCTCTTCAGCCAGGCCGAGCACGACGAACTCGCGCAATCCATCCTGCTGTGCCCCGACGCCGCCTACATCGACGCGGTGCAGGCGGCGATGCAGCGCCTCTTGGGCGAAATGCCGCGCGCCGCGATCATCGCCAAGAGCCTCTGCGGCCGCGGCGCGCTGATCCACACGCGCAGCATGCAGGAAGCCTGCGACATCTCCAACCGCATCGCCCCCGAGCACCTCGAAATCTCCAGCCGCGACCCGCACCGGTGGGAGCCGCTGCTGCGCCACGCCGGCGCGATCTTCCTCGGGGCGTGGACCACCGAGTCGCTCGGCGACTACTGCGCCGGGCCCAACCACGTGCTGCCCACCAGCGGCACCGCGCGCTTTTCCAGCCCGCTCGGGGTGTACGACTTCCAGAAGCGCACCAGCCTCATCGAGGTCAGCGAGCAGGGCGCCCAGGCGCTCGGCCGCATCGCCAGCGTGCTCGCGCACGGCGAAGGCCTGCAGGCGCACGCGCGCGCGGCGGAGCTGCGGCTGAAGTAGCAACGGCCCACCTTGCGAGGTCATGTTTTGACCAGGAGGGTATGACAACGCGCATGGCTACCACCACAGGCATGCGTTTGGTGTCGTGGAGCCGATTGAATTCGTGAATAAGAAAACGCCAGGCTCGATCACCGACATTGCCGCGCGTCTGCAACGGGATCGCAGTGCGGTCAAGCGGGACCTGGATGCGCTGGAGCGTGCCGGGTTGGTCGTGATCGCCGAAAAAGTATCTCCCGGGCATGGCCGCATGAAGGAAGTGCGCGCGACGGCTGCGCATTTCCAGCTCAGGGCGCAGATTGCGTAGTGTGCCGTTGCGCAAATAACCTGCACATGACCTGCAGGCAGAGCCGTTGCCGCTGCACGGCAAGGGGTCGCCGCCGTGTGATGGCAGCACCGCCGATCGCGGCGTGACACGCCTTTTCAGGCGTGCGGGCCGGCAGGCGCCGCTGCGCCGGGCACCAACCTTGCCAGTTGCTCCCGCGCGATCACATGCCCATGCGCAGCCGCCTTGGCCACCCACATCAGCGCCTGTGCGTTGGCATCGCCCTCGCACAAGCCGGCGGCGTGCAGCACGCCCATCCAGTGCATCGCATCCGCCTCGCCCTGCCCGGCGGCCTGCTCAAGAAAGTAGCGCGCGGCTATGGCGTTGCCACCCCCCGCGTCGGCCTGCAGCGCGGCCAGCGCAAACAGCGCGCCCATCTCTGCCTGCGCCGTCGCGTCGCCCTGGTCGGCCAGCACCAGCGTGTCCAGGTCGTCCGCCGCGAGGGTGACGGCCAGCCCCGGCTGCACGGCATCGAAGGGAACCAGCGCCCGCCCGCCGCCCAGGCGGGGCACCAGCCCTTCCTCGATGCGCCGCTTGTCGGGAACCAATGAATCGGCGGCTGCCTTGGGTCTTCTGTTATTGGCCTTTGTACCGTTGGGGCGGGGTGCGCGGCCATTGTGTGCGCTGGTCTGGCCTTTTGGGGTGCTAGTACTCGTATGTGTGGCCAGCGCATGGTTGCAATGGGCATTGGGACTGCTGGATTTTTGGGGTGATGCGTGGCTGGTTAGTCTGTACCTTGGCCTGTTTCTGCTGGCGGTGCCGACAGGGCGAGCACTGGCGGCCGGTGACGAGGGTGCGCGCTGGCAAGCCGCACTGCTGCTGGCGGTGCTTGCCGCCGCACTGATCTCTGTTGGGATGGTGTTATTAATTAGAAATCAAACATCTTGAAATTATTCATCATGTCCCCAGATATTCTTGATGGAAATGATCGACATGAGAAAACTCAGCCCTGAGGCGCGGCAAGAGCGGCGCCGTCAGGTCATCAAGCTGCGCCGCGCGGGC
>CAUJIM010000019.1 GCA_963205335.1 Pseudomonadota bacterium | reverse complement strand
GCGGCGCCGGTGATCATGTTCTTGACGTAGTCGGCGTGGCCGGGGCAGTCCACGTGGGCGTAGTGGCGGTTGGCCGTTTCGTATTCGACGTGCGAGGTGTTGATGGTGATGCCGCGCGCCTTTTCTTCGGGCGCGTTGTCGATCTGGTCGTAGCCCTTGGCTTCGCCACCGAACTTGCGCGACAGCACCGTGGCGATCGCCGCCGTCAGCGTCGTCTTGCCGTGGTCCACGTGACCGATCGTGCCCACGTTCACGTGGGGCTTGGTGCGCTCAAACTTGCCTTTTGCCATTTCAATTTCTCCAAAGAGCAGTGCCTGCGTGGGGGTTTAACGTCTGCACCCGGTTGCTGCTTCGCCCCGCACAGGGCAACGGGACGGCACCGGATCGCAGACAAGAAACTATCGAAAAAATAGCTTCCAGCGCTCGTCCTTCAAGCGCTGGAGGCCAATTTCATCCTGATTATTTGGCGCGCGCCGCGATGATCGCCTCGGCCACGTTGCGCGGCGCCTCCGCGTAGTGCTTGAACTCCATCGTGTAGGTGGCGCGCCCCTGCGTCATGGAGCGCAGCTGCGTGGCATAGCCGAACATCTCGGACAGCGGCACCTCGGCCTTGATGGCCTTGCCGCCACCGACCATGTCCTCCATGCCCTGCACCATGCCGCGGCGGCTGGACAGGTCGCCCATGACCGTGCCGGCGTAGTCTTCGGGCGTCTCCACTTCGACCGCCATCATGGGCTCCAGGATCACCGGATCCGCCTTGCGCGCCGCTTCCTTGAAGCCGAAGATGGCGGCCATCTTGAACGCCTGCTCCGACGAGTCCACGTCGTGGTAGGAGCCGAAGGTCAGCGCGACCTTCACGTCCACCACCGGATAGCCTGCCAGCACGCCGTTCTGCAGCGCTTCTTCCACGCCCTTCTGCACAGCGGGGATGTACTCGCGCGGCACCACGCCGCCCTTGATCTCGTCGAGGAACTCGAAGCCCTTGCCCGGCTGGTTGGGCTCCAGGCGGAACACCACGTGGCCGTACTGGCCCTTGCCGCCGGACTGGCGCACGAACTTGCCTTCGACGTCCGACACGCCCTTGCGCACCGTTTCGCGGTAGGCCACCTGGGGCTTGCCGACGTTGGCCTCGACGCCGAACTCGCGCTTCATGCGGTCGACAATGATGTCCAGGTGCAGTTCGCCCATGCCGGCGATGATGGTCTGGCCCGATTCCTCGTCGGTGCGCACGCGGAAGGACGGGTCCTCGGACGCCAGGCGCGAGAGGGCGATGCCCATCTTCTCCTGGTCGGCCTTGGACTTGGGCTCCACCGCCTGGGCGATCACCGGCTCGGGGAACACCATGCGCTCGAGCATGATGTGCGCGTTCAGGTCGCACAGCGTGTCGCCCGTGGTCACCTCCTTCAGGCCCACGCAGGCGGCGATGTCGCCGGCGCGGATTTCCTCGATCTCCTGGCGCTCGTTGGCGTGCATCTGCACGATGCGGCCGATGCGCTCCTTCTTGCCCTTGACCGCGTTGTACACGGTGTCGCCCTTGGTCAGGACACCCGAGTACACGCGCACAAAGGTGAGCTGGCCGACGAAGGGGTCGGTCATCAGCTTGAACGCCAGCGCCGAGAACTTCTCGTTGTCGTCGGGCTTGCGCGTCAGGTGCTTTTCGTGGTCGTCCGGGTCGGTTCCGGCCACGTCGGGGATATCCACCGGCGAGGGCAGGAAGTCAAGCACCGCGTCCAGCATGCGCTGCACGCCCTTGTTCTTGAACGCCGAGCCGCACAGCATGGGCTGGATTTCGGTCGCCACCGTGCGCTGGCGCAGGCCCTCGATGATGTCGGCTTCGCCGAGCGCACCCTCTTCCAGGTACTTGTTCATCAGCTCTTCGTTGGCCTCGGCGGCCGATTCCACCATCTTCTCGCGCCACTCGTTGGCCTTGGCAACGAGGTCGGCGGGAATGTCCCGGTATTCGAATTTCATGCCTTGCGAGGCTTCGTCCCAGATGATGGCCTTCATCTTGATCAGATCGACCACGCCCTGGAAGTTGTCTTCCGCGCCGATCGGGATCACCACCGGCACCGGGTTGGCGTTCAGGCGCAGCTTCATCTGGTCGTAGACCTTGAAGAAGTTGGCGCCGGTGCGGTCCATCTTGTTGACGAAGGCGATGCGCGGCACCCTGTGCTTGTTGGCCTGGCGCCAGACGGTCTCGGACTGGGGCTGCACGCCGCCCACGGCGCAGTACACCATCACCGCGCCGTCGAGCACGCGCATGGAGCGCTCGACCTCGATGGTGAAGTCCACGTGGCCGGGGGTGTCGATGATGTTGATGCGGTGCGCCGGACGCGACAGGTCCATGCCCTTCCAGAAGCAGGTCACGGCCGACGAGGTGATCGTGATGCCGCGCTCCTGCTCCTGCTCCATCCAGTCGGTGGTCGCGGCGCCATCGTGCACCTCGCCCAGCTTGTGCGTCACGCCGGTATAGAACAGGATGCGTTCGGACGTGGTCGTCTTCCCTGCGTCGATGTGCGCGGAGATGCCGATGTTGCGATAACGCTCCAGGGGGGTAGTGCGAGCCATGGTGGTCTTTCGTTAACGGCCGAAAGCCCGGCCGCCGCGGTTCGGCGTGTCGGGCTCCCGGCCTTCGAGAAAAGGGGGGATGAAGCTTAGAAGCGGAAGTGGCTGAACGCCTTGTTGGCTTCTGCCATGCGGTGCACCTCGTCGCGGCGCTTCATCGCACCGCCGCGGCCCTCGGTCGCCTCCATCAGCTCATTGGCCAGGCGCTGGGCCATGGACTTCTCGCCACGCTTGCGCGCGGCTTCCTTGATCCAGCGCATCGACAGGGCGAGGCGGCGGATGGGACGCACCTCCACCGGCACCTGGTAGTTGGCGCCACCCACGCGGCGGGACTTGACCTCGACCATGGGCTTGACGTTGTTGATGGCGGTGGTGAACACCTCCACCGGGTTCTTCTCGGGCTGCTTCTTCTCGATCAGCTCCAGGGCACCATAGATGATGCGCTCGGCAACCGCCTTCTTGCCGCCTTCCATGATCACGTTCATGAACTTGGACAGCTCGACATTGCCGAACTTGGGGTCCGGCAGGATTTCACGTTTGGGGACTTCACGACGACGTGGCATTTTCGACCTCTGTTTCTGCTTCAGTTGGCACCGCCTGCGGTGCCGCGAGAGCCCAACCCGGACTCCCACTTACTCGATCCGCGCACCCTATCGTGCCGCCGGACCACTTCGCCGCCCCTCGCGCCACGCGAGTTGCGACACCCTCCTGGAACAAGCCGCTTACTTGGCCTTGGGGCGCTTGGCGCCGTACTTGGAGCGCGCCTGCTTGCGATCCTTCACGCCCTGCAGGTCGAGCGAGCCACGCACGATGTGGTATCGCACACCCGGCAGGTCCTTGACACGGCCGCCGCGCACCAGCACCACGGAGTGCTCCTGCAGGTTGTGGCCCTCGCCGCCGATGTAGGAGATGACCTCGAAACCATTGGTCAGGCGTACCTTGGCGACCTTGCGCAGGGCGGAGTTCGGCTTCTTCGGCGTCGTGGTGTACACACGCGTGCACACGCCGCGCCGCTGCGGGCTGTTTTCCATCGCAGGGCTCTTGGATTTGACCACTTCGACCGCGCGACCCTGACGCACGAGTTGGTTGATGGTTGGCATTGCTGTGTCCCTAAACGTGATGCTGAGCGCATCGAACCAACCGGCCGCCCTGCACGGCAGAACGAAGCCCTGGTGATCCGAAAAGCCTTTCAGTGTATCAAAAAAACCTTGCACGAACAAGCATGGAGCCTCCATCTCCGCCCGCAAGGCGATGGCACCACCAGTCCATCGCCGCTTGGCACTAGCTTTGGTGTGGTGAATGGCCATGATTGCCAGACGTCCAACTTCGATGGAGGGAATCATGCTCGCGCGCATCTTCAGCCTGCTCGCCATGGCCTTTTGCCTGCTGGCCTTGCACATGCCGGCATCTGCGACGATCTGGGACTCCGTCCCGGACGAACAACTCAAGGCACTCAATCTCAGCCGGGACGCCACGCCCAAAGAGCTGTTTGACGGATTGTCCAAGCGCTACCGCGCCGAATTGACCAAGGGCAAGCACGCCAAGTTCTGGGAGCCCATCCCGATGGACATGTATCTGGCGCCCACCCTGTTCTACAAAGCGCCCGATCTGGACATGCAGGTGACGCGCGACCAATGCGCCACCTGCCACAAGGACGTCACGCACGGCTGGGTCGCATCCTGGGAAAAGAGCGTGCACGCCAATCTGGACCAGATCCGCAAGCTGCCCGGCAGCGACGTGCGCGCGTACAAGAAAGGCATCATCACCGAAGTCGAGGCCAACCTCCACTCGCAGGGGCTGCTGGCTCAGGGCGCCAAACTCAAGGACGTGGGCTGCGCCGATTGCCACCTGAGCATAGGTGCCAAGGCGGGGAACCACAAGGATCTGCGCATGCCCGACCGCACGGTCTGCGGCAGCTGCCACCTGCGCCAGTTCGCCGAAGCCGAGTCGGAGCGCGACACCCTGATCTGGCCGCAGAAGCAGTGGGACAACGGCCACCCGTCGCACACGGTGGACTACATGGCTAACGTCGAAACCGCCACTTGGGCCGCGTTGCAGGAACGCGAAGTGGCCGCCAGCTGCACCATGTGCCACACCAACCAGACCAAGTGCGACAACTGCCATACCCGTCACGAATTCTCCACCGTGGAAGCGCGCAAGCCTGAAGCCTGCGCCACCTGCCACAACGGCGTGGACCACAACGAATTCGAGCAGTTCATGTACTCCAAGCACGGCACGCAGTACCAGACCAAAGGTGCCTCCTGGAACTGGAATGCACGTCTGGCCGATCAAAACACCAAGGGCGGCTTCACCGGCCCGACCTGCCAGGGCTGCCACTTCGAGTTCAAGGGCCAGTTCACCCACAACACGGTGCGCAAGGTACGCTGGGGCTTCCTGCCGTTCCAGAACATCGTGGACAACCTCGACGACCCCTGGTTCAAGGACCGCAAGACTGCCTGGCAAGGTACCTGTTCCCAATGCCACTCGCCGCGCTTCGCGGAGACCTACCTGACGATGATGGACAACGGCATCAAGGACGGCACCAAGCTCGTCGAGCAGACCCGCAAGGTGGTGCAGAAGCTTTACGACGACAAGCTCCTCGTGGGCCAGAAGACCAATCGTCCGGCGCTGCCTGCACCGGAGCAGGACGAGGCAGGCGGCTTCTTCACCCTGTTCTTCGCGAAAGCCAACCAGTCCACCACGGTGGATCGCACATTCACCGAAATGTGGGAGCAGCACGTCGCCCGCTTCATGAAGGGTCTGGAACACGTCAACCCCGGTGGCTGGACGTACTCGCACGGCTGGAGCGATCTGATCAAGGACCAGGCCATCATCAACGAGCAGGACACCATCCTGCGCGAAAAGGCGGCCCTGGAACAACGGGTGCGCAAACTCGAGAGCGGTTCGGACGCGAAGAAAGTCTCGTCCATGGACAACCGCGCACCGGACGCCCTGCTGGCGCGCCTCCAGGCCGACCCGCTGTACGCGGGAGGCTCCCTGGCGCTGGTCGGCGGTGGCCTGCTGCTCGGCGGCCTCGCGGGTCGCCGCCGCGACCGCGACGACAACGACGGCGAGCACTGATCTCGCACCCGACGAAAGCCGCATCCGCGCCCACTGAGCCCACCTCCCGCACGGGGGCGGAGGTTCAGTGGGCAAAGGTGCAAACCAGGAGGTTCTCGTGATGCGCCACCGCTCTCTCAGCCGGGTCGCCACCATCGCGGGCCTGGCATTGATCACGCTCGCGGCGTGGCTCTGGTGGCAGCACTTTTCCGCGCCGCCCGTTTACCGCTACATCGTCGGCGAGGCGCTGGCCACGGGCGATGCCGGTCCGATGAGCCCCTACCTGGAAGCAGGCATCACGGTCCGGCGGGTCAGCGTCATGTCGACCGAACAACCCGCCCCGCTCGCAACCCTGGACATCGCCGAATCGCCCCATGGCCCCGTACTGCTGGACTGGCAGGCGCGCGTTGACGATCCCTTCCTGACCCTGTCCGCCCCCCCCGAAGATGTCGCGGCGCTATCGGCCGTGCTGAAAAAGCATGTCCCGCAAGACGCCGCCATATTCGCGTGGTGGGACAGTTCGCGCCAATTCCAGACACTTGCAAAGGTGGACATCGCCTTTTCCCAGCATTTGGGCGTACCGCTTTTCGTTCCCAGCCACTGGCGCAGCCGCCGCGACAACGTGGAAGCGATAGAGCAGGCGTTCTGGAACAGCAATCCATCAGCGGGCACGGCCGCGCAACGTCAGCGCTTTCTGCAGTTCGCGCAGGCGCTTGTTGCCCCGGAAGAGCAGGGGGTGGCCATGCTGCGCTCGCTGGGCGATGGCAAACGCGTGGTGCTGGCACTGCACATGCGCGACGTCATCCTGCTCGGGCAAATGTTCCCCGACAAGATTGGCGTCGCGTTTCAGGACTTCGGCGGTTCGACCGACGTGCACAGCATGGTACGGCGCGTCCACGCGTGGCTGGAGGAACACAAGTACAGCGCCTACGGCGTCATTCAAGGCAAGAATCGACCCATCCGCGCAGTAGCGCTCACCGATGCGCCTTCCAGCAAGACGCTCGTGGCGCGCCTCCTGCCGTTCCTCGGCAACGAGCAACATGACGTTGCCGGCACCACTTTGGTCTACCAGGCGGGGGGGTTTTCGGTTTTCGAGGTCACTCCGGGCGACAATACGGCCTCCGCTTCCGGCCTGACCTCCCACTAGTCGCATGACCCCATCGCCCGCTTCGGGTACAGCAATCAACTGGTTCAAGTACGCTGCACCCGCCCGCTTCTATCCCTTGGCCGGCAAGGCCATCTGGTGGTTCGCCGCACTGGGCGTGATCCTGGGCATCGCCGGAATGGCCATCGGCTTCCTGGTGGCCCCCACCGACGCACAGCAGGGCGACGCCTACCGCATCATCTTCTTGCATGTCCCCACGGCGTGGCTGTCCATGGTGATTTACGTCGCCATGGCCTTTTGGGCCGGCGTCGGACTGGTATTCAACACGCGGCTGGCATCCATGCTGGCCAGCGCGCTGGCTCCCACGGGGGCACTCATGACTTTCATAGCACTGTGGACAGGCGCGCTCTGGGGCAAACCCACCTGGGGCACGTGGTGGGTATGGGACGCCAGGCTCACGTCCGAGCTCATCCTGCTGTTCCTGTACCTCGGCTTCCTGTCGCTGCACGCAGCCATCGACGACGAGCGGCGCGCGGATCGCGCCACCGCGGTTCTCGCGCTTGTCGGGGTGGTGAACGTCCCCATCATCTATTTTTCTGTCCAATGGTGGAACACGCTGCACCAAGGGGCATCCGTCAGCCTGTCGAGCGCGCCCAGCATTGCCACGCCGATGCTGGTGGGCATGCTGATCATGTCGCTCGCGGTGTGGTGCTATTGCATCGCCGTGGTCTTGGCGCGGGTGCGCATCATCATCCTCGAGCGCGAACGCCATACCGGCTGGGTCTCCCGGGAACTGGATAGCCACGCGCCGACTCCATCGGACCACCCACCCCGCACTGCAAGCGAGATATCGTGATTTACTGGCACAGTCTCTCGGATTTTCTTCATATGGGCGGCTATGGACTGTATGTCTGGGGTTCCCTCGGCATGATGACCGTGGTCATGGTGGCCGAAGTTCGGGCGCTGCGCACCCGCCGCCGGCACTTGGAGTAACAGGATGAAAACCAGAACGAAGCGTGGCTTGATCATTCTCGGCGGCTTGGCGACGCTCGGCATCGCCAGCGCCTTGGTGCTGAACGCCTTTCAAGACAACCTGGTCTTCTTTTTCAGCCCATCCCAGGTAGCGACGCACGAAGCGCCGATCGACCGCAATTTCCGATTGGGCGGCCTGGTCGAAGAGGGCAGCGTCAAGCGCGCCGACGGCGGCCTGGCCGTCCAATTCGTAGTCACCGATGGCGCCAAGGCGATCCCGGTCACGTTCCAGGGACTCCTGCCCGACATGTTTCGCGAAGGCAAGGGCGTCGTCGCGCAGGGACGGCTCGACGACAGCGGGCTGTTTCACGCCGATCAAGTACTGGCCAAGCACGACGAGAACTACACCCCCAAGGAAGTGGCGGACACCTTGAAAACCACATCGCTCAAGGATCCCGGGCTGGCGGGGGCACGCCAATGATTGCCGAACTGGGGCAGCTCGCCCTCATTCTTGCGCTCTCGCTTGCCATCGTGCAGGGCGTTTTTCCGCTGATTGGCGCCGCCAGAGGCAATACCAGCTGGATGGCCCTGGCACGGCCGGCGGCCTGGGGCCAATTCGTGTTCGTGGCGACGGCCTTCGTGTGCCTGACGCTGCTGTTCGTCGGCAACGATTTTTCGGTCCAGTATGTCGCGGAGCACTCCAACTCGGCGCTGCCGCTGATCTATCGCATCTGCGCCGTGTGGGGCGGCCACGAGGGCTCCATCCTGCTGTGGGTGCTGATCCTGGCGAGCTGGACCCTGGCAGTGTCCATTTTTTCCGACAACCTCGACGATGAAACCACGGCGCGCATCCTCGGCGTGATGGGCCTCATCACGATCGGGTTCATCCTCTTCATCCTTTTCACATCCAATCCTTTCGCCCGCCTGATTCCCGCAGCGGCCAATGGGCAAGACCTGAATCCGCAACTGCAAGACCCCGGCCTCATCCTGCATCCCCCTCTGCTCTACATGGGGTACGTGGGTACCGTGGTGGCTTTCGCATTCGCGATCGCCGCGCTCTTGGCCGGTCGCCTGGATGCAGCGTGGGCACGATGGTCGCGCCCCTGGGCGACGGTGTCCTGGGGGTTCCTGACCCTGGGCATCGCCATCGGCAGCGCCTGGGCCTACTACGAATTGGGTTGGGGCGGCTGGTGGTTCTGGGACCCGGTGGAGAATGCGTCGCTGATGCCCTGGCTGGTCAGCACCGCCTTGCTGCACTCGCTCGCGGTCACGGAAAAACGCAACACCTTCAAGCTCTGGACAGCCCTGCTGGCCATCATCGCGTTCTCGCTCTCGCTGCTGGGCACCTTCCTGGTGCGCTCGGGCGTACTGACGTCGGTGCATGCTTTTGCAACGGATCCCGCCCGGGGCGTCTACATCCTGGGCTTCCTCACGATCGTCGTCGGTGGCTCGCTGCTGCTCTTCGCATGGCGCGCGCCGCGCGTGGGCCTGGGCGCGCGTTTCGGTGCAATATCGCGGGAATCCATGCTGCTGGTGAACAACGTGGTGCTGCTTGTCGCGTTCGCGGCGGTATTGCTGGGCACACTCTATCCCCTGCTGATCGACGCACTCGGCATGGGCAAACTCTCGGTGGGCCCGCCTTATTTCGATGCCGTATTCGTCCCGTTGATGGCGCCCGCGCTGTTCCTGATGGGGGTCGGGCCGCTGGCGCGCTGGCGCGAGGCCAAGGCCATGGATCTCGCGCTGCGTCTGCGCTGGGCCCTGGGCGTGAGCGTCGTCGCTGCGCTGATAGCGCCATGGCTGCTGGGCAGTTGGAAGCCCCTCGTCGGCTTCGGTCTGTTCCTCGCGTTCTGGATCGCCAGCACGACGATTTACAACCTCTACGAACGGCTCAGGAACCACCCGGCGCCAAGCTGGCGCAGGCGCATTGCGACGCAGCCCGGCAGCTACTATGGCATGCTGCTGGCCCACTTGGGGGTGGCGATTTTCATCGTCGGGGTCACCGTGGTCAACGGCTACGAGATGGAGAAAGACGTAACCATGGAGCCCGGCGAGACCACGACGATGGCCGGCTACACCTTCCGGTTCGAAGGTACGCACAAGCTCCAGGGGCCCAACTACACCGCCGACGTCGGCACGCTGACGGTAACCGCCGACGGCAAGCACGTGACCACACTCAAGCCCGAGCGACGCATCTACAGCACCAGCAGCAACCCATCGCCGATGACGGAAGCCGCGATCGATCCGGGCCTGACGCGGGACCTGTACACGGCGTTGGGTGATCAGCTCAGCGACAAGCGCTGGATCGTTCGCGTGTATTTCAAGCCCTTCGTCGACTGGATCTGGGCCGGATGCTTCGTGATGGCCCTTGGAGGATTGTTGGCGGTGCTGGATCGGCGCTACCGACTGCAGCGCCGCCGGCAAACGGCAGCGGCTGCCCCCCACGACACCCTGGGCGGGATGTCGGTCGCCACGGCAAAGGCAGCGACACCATGAGGAAGGGTGTCGTCCCGATTGCGGTTTTCGGCGTATTGATTGCCTTTCTGGCCATTGGCCTGACGCTCAATCCCCGCGAACTGCCATCGCCACTCGTCAACAAGCCGGTGCCGGCCTTCGAGTTGCCGCAACTGAACGCGCCGCAGCAGACCTTCGGCCCCAAGGACCTGCGTGGCAAGGTCTGGATGCTCAACGTCTGGGCTTCGTGGTGCGTGGCATGCCGCGTCGAACACCCGGTGCTGGTCGAACTGTCCAAGACCGACAAATCGGTGCTGGTTTACGGCCTGAACTACAAGGACAAGCGCGAAGATGCGCTGCAGTGGCTCGCCCGCTTCGGTAACCCCTACACCGAGTCGCTGTCGGACACACAGGGGACGGTCGGCATCGATCTCGGCGTTTACGGGGTACCGGAAACCTTCATCATCGACAAGGAAGGCGTGATCCGGCACAAGCAGATCGGCCCGATCACGCCGGAGGTGCTGCGAGACACCATCTTGCCCCTGATGAGGAAACTCGGTGCGTAAATATCTGCTGTGGGGCGCACTGTGCTGCGCGTGGTTGTGGGCCAGCAGTGCCATTGCCACCGAAGCGCCCATGCTGTCCAACGACCCGGCGCTCGAAGAGCGCGTCCTGGAGATCTCGCAAGAGCTGCGCTGCCTGGTCTGCCAGAACGAAACCATCGCCGCATCGCAGGCGGATTTGGCCAGCGATCTGCGCCAGCAGATTCGCACCAAGCTCCAGGCAGGAGAAACACCTGACCAGATTCGCAAATTCATGGTCGACCGCTACGGCGACTTCGTGCTCTACAAGCCACGGCTGAGCACCAAGACCGTATTGCTCTGGATCGGGCCCTTTGTTCTGCTGGTGATTGCCTTCGGTGTCCTCTGGCGAGCGATCCGCCACCGTCCGCCCGAAGAACCCACCCCTGATCTCAGTACGCAAGACGCCCAACGCGCACGACAACTGCTCGGCCTTACCGAGGAGAAAGATACATGACGCTGTTCATCGCGCTGGCTGCACTCATGGTGCTGCTGGCATTGGCCATCGTGATCGTCCCGCTGGTGCGCGGTACGCGGCGCGACGCCACGCTCGGCGAAGACCTCACCGTACTGGCCGATGGCATGCGCGAGCTGCAAGCCGAAAAAGCCGCCGGCGAACTCACTGCCGCCGAATTCGAGCAAGCCCGCATCGAACTGGAACGCCAGGCACTGCAAACCCGGCAGCAGACACAGGCGAGCGCGCAATCGAGCCTGCGCGCCAACTGGGGCGCCGCACTCGCCACCGCCATCGTGCTGCCATTGCTCGCCACCGTGCTCTACCTCACGGTCGGCCAGCCCGGGACCCTGACACGCGCGGGAGCATTGGCGCAGGCAGGTGGTGGTGGTGAAGCGTCCCACGCACCGGACGATGCGGCGGTCGCGGCACTGCAGGCGCGGCTGGCCAAGGATGGAACCGATGTCGAGGGCTGGGTGCTGCTGGCGCGCTCGTACTTCCAGATGCGCCGCATCGACGATGCGCTCGAAGCCTACAAAAAGGCCACGACCCTGATGGCCGACAACCCGGATCTCTGGGTCGAATACGCCAACACGCTCGCCATCGCACACGATCGCAATCTGTCCGGCGAACCCACGCAATTCGTCGAGCGTGCGCTCACACTGGACCCGAACAACTTCAACGCGCTCGCATTCGCCGGCCTCGCGGCCTTGCAGCGTGGCGACAGCACCGCGGCCCTGGCGCACTGGGGGCGCCTCAAGTCTCTCCTGCCCGAAGGCTCGGAAGACAGCAAGCGCATCAATGAGCTGCTGGCGCGCGCCCGCGGTGACGAGGCTCCGCCGGCTCCCGCCGCGGCGCGCACGCAGACGCCAGCGCCTGCGGCCAAGAGCGCGCACGCTCCGGCGGGCGCGGAGATCCGCGGGACGGTGACCGTCGCCGCCCCCCTGGCAACAAAGGTGGCCGCATCCGATACCCTGTTCATATTCGCCCGCGCCCCCAACGGACCGCCAATGCCCCTGGCGGCCGTGCGCACCCGCGCCGACGGGTGGCCCGTCACGTTCACGCTCGACGACAGCAGCGCGATGGTGCAGGGCATGCAGCTGTCCAAGTTTGCCAATGTCAATCTCGTGGCGCGCATCTCCCGCCTGGGCAGCGCGAACGCCCAGCCGGGCGACATCGAAGGCAGCATCGAGAATGTCGCCGTCGGCAGCAAGGACGTGCGCATCGTGATGGACCGGGTCATCGAGCGCTGATGTCGGCCGCCGTCGTGGAAGGCGTCCAAGCGCGAGCGGCTTTGCCGCCCGATGCGGGACTGCATCTCGCGCAGTTGCAATGCATCCGCGCACGCCGCGTACTGTTTTCGGACCTCACGCTTTCGGTGCCGCACGGCCACGTGCTGCGCGTGCTCGGTGCCAACGGCGCCGGCAAGACAAGTCTGCTGCGCATCGTCTGCGGCCTGCTGTCGCCGCACCAGGGCAAGGTATGGTGGAACGGCCGCCGCATCACGGAGTTGCGCGAGGAATTCGGCCGGCAGTTGATCTTTCTCGGGCACGCGCCCGGCCTGAAAGGCGAGTTGTCGGCGCTGGAAAACCTGCAGGTGACCGCCGCCCTCGCCGGCGTGGGCTTCGATCCGGCGCATGCGCGGCAGGCCCTTGCCGACGCGGGCCTGACGGGCCACGAGCGCGTGCCCGTGCGCACCCTGTCCCAGGGGCAGCGCCGGCGCGCCGCACTGGCGCGCCTAGTGCTTGCGCCAACGCGCCTCTGGGTACTGGACGAACCCTTCAATGCCCTGGACACGGCGGCAACACAGTGGCTCATCGGGCTCATCGGCCGGCAGGCGGCGCGCGGTGGCATCGTCGTGCTGACGAGCCACCAAAACGTCGAACTGGACACCCGGGTGCCGCGAATCGAGTTGCAGCTATGAGCGCGACCGTATCCAACGACGCTGCCGAGGCCCCTCGGGCCATCGGCCCGCTCGGAGGCATGCGGCAGCTTTTCCTGCGCGACATGAAGATCGCGCTGCGCCGGCAATCGGACTCGGCAGCGGCCATCGTTTTCTTTTTCATCGTCGTCAGCCTGTTCCCTCTCGGGACAGGCGCAGACCCGGCACTGCTGCGCAGCATGGCCCCCGGCGTGATCTGGGTCGCAGCGCTGCTGGCCGCCATGCTGTCGCTGCCGCGGATGTTTGCCGACGACCACCAGGACGGAACGCTCGAGCAAATGCTGCTGGCAGCGGTACCGCTGCCCCTGCTGGCGCTGGCAAAGATCACGGCCCACTGGCTGAGCTCGGGCGTCCTGCTCGCGCTGCTCTCGCCGCTGCTGGCCTTGCAATTCGACCTCCACACCGACGCCATCGGCGTGCTGTTCATGTCCCTGCTGCTCGGCACTCCCGCGCTGAGCCTGATCGGCGCGATCATGTCGGCCCTGACCCTGGGCGCGCGTGGCGGCGGTGTGCTGCTGTCCCTGCTGGTCCTGCCCCTGTACATCCCGGTGCTGGTCTTCGGTGCCGCGGCGGTGCACGCCAGCGCGTCGGGCCTGGGCGTCTCCGCCCATTTCTCGCTGCTGGGGGCCATTCTGGCCCTGGCACTTTTTCTCGGCCCATGGGCCACCGCCTGGGCACTGCGCATATCGGTGGAATAACCCGCGCTACGCCGTGCTCGCAAGGCTTTCACGCACGCGGCCCGGGACTTCCCGCAGCCGGCCTCCTCCGACGGCCTGCCGCAGACGCAGCAGCGCATCGCTGACCTCGGTTTCGTTCAGCGCGGCATAGCCCAGCAGCACGACCCGATGCAGCGCATCCGTGTCGGGTACGCCAAGCATCAGGGCATTGCCGCTGTCGATTCCATAGACACCGATGCCGGACGCCCGCGCCAGCGCCTCGACCTCGCGGGCCACCGGGCCCTCTTCCGGCAAGCGCGCCACCACGTGCATGCCGCCCCCGTGGCCATCCACCTGCCAGTCCGGCAGGAAATGAGCAAGCGCAGCGCACAGGTGGTTGCGCCGCGCCGCATACAGCTGCCGCAGGCGACGCAAATGGTGCGCGTAGCCCCCATCGGCGATGAACGCCGCCAGCGCCGCCTGCTCGAGCCACGGCTGGCAGTTGTTGAGCAGGGCTTTCGCGTGGCACGCCGACTCGACCAGCTCGACCGGCAGCACCATGTAGCCGATGCGCAGGCCCGCGCCCAGGCTCTTGGAGAAGGTTCCGAGGTAGATCACCTGGTCGTTGCGATCCAGACTCTTGAGCGCCGGCAACGGCGTGCCGTCATAAAAAAAGTCGCTGTCGTAATCGTCCTCGGCAACATAGCCCCCACACGCACTGGCCCAGTCAAGCAACGCCTGCCTGCGGGGCAACGACAGCGTCGCGCCCAGCGGATATTGGTGCGAAGGGGTGGTATAGGCCAGCGCCGCCGTCGCCGGCAGGTGGCATGGATCCAGCCCGTCGCGGTCCACGGCCACCGGCAGCAGTGTCGCGCCGTGGTTCACGAACACGTTGGCCGCCCCCCGATAGCAGGGGTTCTCGACCGCCACCTGCACGCCCGGCGCAACGAGCAGGCAGGCGAGCAAATTGAGCCCCTCCTGGATGCCGTTGGTCACCACGATGCGCTCGGGCGAGGTCGCGATGCCGCGCGTCGCACCCACGTGCGCCGCAATGGCCACGCGCAGCTCCCACAAGCCCTGCGGGTCGCCATAATCACAGAGCTTGCGTGCGTTGCCGCGCAACATGCGCAGCAGCAACGACTGCCAGGCGCGCATCGGAAACAGCCGCGCATCGGGCCGGCCCACCCAGAAATCGAAACCCAATTCGTGCGCGTACGGCGGCATCACCTGATGGGACTCCGCGCGCATGCGCAAATGCACGGCGCGCGATGCAGGCACCAGCCCGGCACCGACGCACGGCAGCGGCACCACCGAAGGGCCCTCGTCGTGCACCCGGTCGACGACGAAAGTCCCCGTCGGCTCGCGCGATTCGATCAGCCCTTCCGCGATCAGGCGCGCATACGCGCCCATGACCGTGTTGCGCGAGACCCGCAGATCGCTCGCGAGCTCGCGCGTCGCCGGCATTCGCGTACTCGGTGCGAGCCGTCGATCCAGAATCAATTGTCGGATTTGCTCGGCAATCTGGGCCTGCAGGCTCTTGCCAGCCGCCGGCACAAGCTGTAGTGGCAATTGCATGACCATGGCTCCGCAATGCTGTGCTGGCACCCTGTCTCCCGCACGACACACCCAGCACCCTTGGAGTATCGGCAATCGGCCGTACCAAGGCACTACGTGAAGACCCTAGGAGCCAGCCAGGGACTTCCTCTCGTCGACCAAGCCATGCCAGTGGCGGCACATGCACCCGGCGCAGAGGGCGAAGACCAAAGCAGAGCCCACCGGCAACCACCACTCAACTGCCGCTGCCAGGGTGTTTCTGCCTCCACCGGGAAAACGAACTCAGGCTGCCGAACCCCAGCAGCGCCGCGATGTCCGTGAGCCTGCGGTCACCGTAGCCCATCAGGCGCTGGGCCTGCTCCAGGCGAATACCGTCGAGCAGCTCGATGAACGTGGTCCCGTGCGCGGCAAGCCTGCGATGCACGGTGCGGCGGTCCACCCCCAGATGCATCGCAACCTGGTCGACACGGCAGCGCCCGGTGGGAAGCAGCGCGGTGATGAGCCGCTCCACCTCCTCGCGGAACGTGAGCCCGCGCGCGGGCAGGTCGTCGTGCACCAGCCGCCGCACCTGCTGGCGCATGACAGGGTCGGCAAAGCGCAGGGGAACGTCCATTTCGAACGCCGAAAGGGCGATGCCGTTGTGGTCCTGCGAGAAAAAGACATTGCTCCCGAGGATGCTGCGGTGCCAGGACAGATTGGCCGGCGCCGGGTGCATGAAGCTGACACTGCGCGGCTGCCAGTCCTTGCCCAGGGCGAGGCACAGCGTGTGGTAAAGCGCCCCCACTCCCAGCTCGACCGATTGCCGGCCGGCGCTCGCCGACGGCAGGAACAGCTGCTCGATCACGGCAACGCCACCCGATTCGTGAATCCTGGTGGTCAGGCTCGCGTTGTGCAGATAGAGATAGCGGGTCAGCGTATCGAGCACCTGCCGCAGCGTCGGCTCGTCGCGCGCCAGCATGCCGACGAGGCCGAAAGAAGACAGCCGGCGCGTGACCGACAGCCGCAGCCCGAACGCCTCTTCGCCCGACATCTCTCCCGACCGCTCCAGGAGGCGCATCACCGACGCCGCGGGGACCCGCAGTTCCGTGTTGTCGAGGCATGAGCGCGGAAGCCCCACGGCAGCGAGCATTTCATGCGGCACCAAGCCGACGCTGGCGGCGAGGTCGGCGTAATGGGCAAGGCTTGCGCTGCGCATCAGGGCGGTCATGCGGGTTTTCCCTCGGTGTCCCAATAGGATAAATCAGTGTCCCGAAACGTCAAGCATCGAACCACCTTCCCGCCTACATTTTTCGCTGAGCGGCGCCGGGAGCAAACGGCGTCCGATCCCCCATCCCCTCGTCGTACTGAAAGGCACCCATGAATTTCCTCGATGGCCACCTGTTTCCGGAAAACCAGCAGCCGCTGATCATCACCGCCGCGCCGTACGCGCCCTCGTGGATGCCCGGCGACTTCCCCGGCGAAATCGCCGTGACGATGGAAGACCAGATCCAGAGGGCCGTGGATTGCTACAACGCGGGCGCGCAGGTGCTGCACCTGCACGTGCGCGAGCTCGACGGCCGCGGCAGCAAGCGCCTGTCCAAGTTCAACGAATTGATCGCAGGCGTGCGCGCGCGCGTGCCCGACATGATCATCCAGGTGGGCGGCTCGATCAGCTTCGCGCCCGAGACCGACGGCGCGGCAGCCAAGTGGCTGAGCGACGATACGCGCCACATGCTGGCCGAGCTCGATCCCAAGCCCGACCAGGTGACCGTGACCGTCAACACCTCGCAGATGAACGTGCTGGAGCAGTTCGATGCGCGCGACATCAAGGGCACGTCGATGGAAGACCCTGCCGTGTTCAACGCCTACAAGGAAATGACGGTGCCGGCGCAGCCGGGCTGGGCCGAGGAGCACATCCGCCGCCTGAGCAACGCGGGCATCCAGAGCGCCTTCCAGTGCTACAACCTCAACAGTTTCGAATCGGTGGAGCGCCTGATCCGGCGCGGCATCTACAAGGGCCCGCTGGTGATGAACTGGGTGGCCATCGGCGGCGGCATGGACTCCCCCAGCATCTATAGCATGGCGAACTTCGTGCGCGCCGTGCCCGATGGCGCCATCCTCACGGTGGAGAGCTCGGTCCTGAACGTCCTGCCGGTCAACATGATGGGCATTGCGATGGGCCTGCACGTGCGCTGCGGCACCGAAGACAACCTGTGGAACCAGACGCGCACCAAGAAAATGGGCACGGCCGCGCAAATCGAACAATTGGTGCGCATCGCCAACGAATGCAGCCGCCCCGTCGCCACGCCCCAGCAGGCGCGCGAGATGTGCCAGATCGGCGTGTTCTACGACACGGTGGAAGAAACGCTGGAAAAGAACGGCTTCGCGCCCAACCGCAACGGCGGCCAGCAAGGCTATTTGCGCAAGGTCGCCTGAACCAGGCGCGCACGCTCAACCCCCAAGAGAAGCCATGCGCACGCATGAGGCAAGGCGTGCGCCGCACCAACCACCCCGCTCAAGCAAAATGACATCCAGAACTCCCGGCTTCACGCGCCGCGCGTGCGTCACGGCGATCCTCGCCGCGCTGCCCTGCGCCCACGCCTTCGCCCAGCACGACTGGCCCGTCCGCCCCATCCGCATCGTGGTCCCGGCACCGGCCGGCGGCGCCTCCGACATGATCGCCCGCACCGTCGCGGAGAGCATACGGCAGGACACGAAACAGACCGTCGTCGTCGAGAACAAGCCCGGCGCGGGCGGCATCCTCGCGGTCGAGGCCATGCTCGGGGCGCCGCGCGACGGCTATACCTTCGTGCTCTCGCCCAACTCGCTGGTCACCGAGAACCCCTACAGCTACAAGTTCCGCTTCGATCCCTTCAAGGATCTGGCGCCGGTGGCCGAAGTGGCCAGCGTGCCCCTGGTGCTGATCGCGGATCCGCGCCTGCCGGTCAACAACATCGCCGAGATGATCGCCTACGTGAAGGCCCACCCCGGGAAAACCTCGTATGCGTCGTACAGCCCCGGGACGATCTCGCACATCAAGGGCATGCAGTTCAACAAGGCCGCGGGCCTGGACATGGTGCACGTCGGCTACAAGGGATCGCCTCCCGCGCTGACCGACCTGATGGGCGGACAGGTGCAGTTCATGTTCGACGGGATGGGCACGACGCTGCCGATGGCCAAGGCCGGCAAAGTGCGCCCGCTGGCCGTCACGTCCGCCCAACGCTCGCCCTACCTGCCCGACGTTCCCACGCTCGCGGAATCCGGCTACCCCGATCTCAGCCAGATCATGGGCACCTCCGTGTGGTCCACGCCCGACGTACCGGCGGACATCCGCAACCGGATGCGCAATGAACTGCTCAAGGCCGTCACATCGCAAACGATGAAGAGCCAGCTCGCCGCGCTCGGCATGGACGTGGGCAGCCCGACGCAAACCTCCGCCGAACTCGATGCGTCGCTGCGGCAGGACAACGAGCGCACCGGCAAGGCATTGCGCGCCATCGACTACAAGCCCTGAGAAGGCGCGAGCGGAGCCCCATGACCGACGCCAACGAGACCAAGGGCGTGCCAACGCCCATCAGCGACAACCTGCGCGCCAGCGGCTACTGGAACCCGGAGTGGGACGGCTTCACCGAGCTGGACCCGGTGTGGACCGAGAAATTCCTCGACATGGCCATGCATCCCATGACCAAGGGCCTGATCGAGCCCAAGGTCTGGGAGTTCATCTCGATCGCGGTCGACGCATCCTGCACGCACATGTACGGCCCCGGCACGCGCCGCCACATCCGCCGGGCGCTGGAACTGGGCGCCACCAAGGAAGAGATCGCCGCCGTGCTGCAAGGCGTGAGCGTACTGGGTCTGCACGCCAACAGCATGGGGGCACCCATGCTGCTGGAGGAAGTGGCGCGCTTTCAAGCGCGATCACAGCCCCGGGCCGACGACGGCAAGCCGTAGGGCGCCGGGCGCTGGCGCACCCGCGCTACTACTTCACCCACAGCCGCACGGCATCCCACATGCGGCCCAGCCAGCCCGCCTGCTCGACGCTCTCGAGCGCGACCAGCCTGACCTCGGCGATCTTCTGGTCCCCGAGGCTGACCTGCAGCAGCCCGACCTCCTGCCCCTTGGCATAGGGTGCGATCAGAGGTTCCGGGCGCACCACCTTGGTGCTGATCTTGCCGGCCGCGCCGGAGGGCACCGTCACCACGACGGCCTCGGGCCGGCCGATCTTGAGCACCTTCTGCGTGCCCTTCCATATCTCCGGGGTCGCCGCCGCCTGCCCCGCGTCGAACAGCTTGACATCGTCGAAGGCGGTATAGCCCCAGTTCAGCAATTTCTGGGTCTCGTTGGAGCGCGCGTTTTCACTGGCCGCCCCGAGCACCACGGCCAGCATCCTGCGTTCACCCACCTGCGCGAACTCGCGCCGCGCGGTGGCCACCAGGCAATAGCCGGCCGCCGCCGTATGCCCGGTCTTGAGCCCGTCGACCGTGGGGTCCCGAAACAGCAGCGTGTTGCGGTTGTGGGCGTTGGAGGCCGGGGTGCCCTCATAGCGGTACTGCTTGATGGCGAAGTAGTGCATGTACTCCGGGAACTCCTGCATCAACCGCTGTGAAAGCGTTGCCAGATCGCGCGCCGTGGTGACGTGCCCCGGCTCCGTCAGCCCTTCCGGGTTCTTGTACACCGTGCCCTTCAGGCCCATCGCCTTGGCCTGCTCGTTCATCAGGCGCACGAAATTGTCCGCCGTACCGCCGACACCCTCCGCCAGGGCCATGGAAGCGTCGTTGCCCGATTGCACGATCACGCCCTTGAGCAGGTCTTCCACCGGCACCTGCATCTTCGGGTCGATGAACATGCGCGAGCCCGGCATCTTCCAGGCCAGCTCGCTCACCGGCAGCCGCTGCTCGAGCGTCAGCTTCTTGGCACGCAAGGCGTCGAACGCCAGATAGCTGGTCATCAGCTTGGTCAGCGATGCCGGCTCGATCGGCGCATCGATGTCCTTGGACGCGAGCACCTGCCCGGAGGTCAGGTCCATCAACAGGTAGTTGCGCGCCGCGATCTCCGGCGGCTGCGGCACCTGCGCGCAGACCAGTACCGGCACCAGCGCCAATGCGCCGACGCAACGTTGCAGAACAGACAAGATGGAATTCATGGGATGAAGCGCCCGGCGCGCAGTCCGGGCATGCATGAGGGTGGAGAAAATTTCGCAATACGCCCACGAGGGGCGCGCGATCCATCAGAACGTCGCCTGCAGATGGCGCGCAACCAGGCTCTTGAGCAGCGGCAATTGTCCGTGAAAGAAATGTTCGCCGCCGGGGACAACGGTTACAGGCAGTAGCTGCGGCCGCGCCCAATCCAGCACCGCCGCCAGCGGCACCACGTCGTCGTGCTCGCCATGGATCACCAGCGTGCGCTCGCGCGCCGCCTCGGGCACGGTGGCCACATCGAAGTGCGTCGCGGCCGTCCCGACGAGCACGGCATGCGTGACCGGGCCACTGCCCCAGAGCTGCTCGAGGGCCCGGCTGGCGACAAAGGCACCGAAGGAGAAACCGGCGACGGCGATCGGCGCGCCGCCCGCCACCTGCCGCACGACGGCAAGCATGTCCTGCACCTCGCCGCGCCCCTCGTCGTACCGGCCTTGCGAGGCACCCACGCCGCGAAAATTGAAACGCACGGCGGCGAACCCCGCGCCGACGAAGGCGCGCGCCAGCGTCTGCACCACCTTGTTGTCCATCGTCCCGCCATGCAGGGGGTGCGGGTGCGCGATCACGGCAACGCCGCGCACTGCCGCGCCACCACCCGGCAGCCCCCGCACGGCCTCGATCGCGCCCGCCGGACCGGTCAGGTCAAGAGACTGGGTCTGCATGCCAATTGCTCTGCAAAAAATAGCTGCCAGCGCTTATCAGGCAAGCGCTAGAGGCCAAAAACATCATCGCCCTATTTCTGGCGGCAGCAGCAGCCGCTCGACGACCCTGCCCTCCTTGAGGTGCGACCGCACGATCTCGTCGATGTCCGCCAGGTCCACATAGGTATACCAGGTCCCCTGCGGGTAAACGACCGCCACCGGCGCGCCGGCGCAGCGGTTCAGGCAACCGGCCTTGTTCACGCGCACCTGGCCCTTGCCGGCCAGCCCCTCCTCCTTGACGCGTGTCTTGCAGTGTTCGTACGCCTGCTGGGCCGCATGCTGCGCGCAGCAGTACTCGCCGTTGTCGCGCTGGTTGAGGCAAAAAAAGATGTGCCGCTGGTAATACGGCTCTTCGGTCGGATCGCTCATGGCCGGATTGTAGGAGCCCCTTCGGCGGCGTCAGAATGGCTTGACCACGACGAGCACTACCGCCGCAAGCAGCAGCAGCACCGGCAACTCGTTGAACCAGCGAAACCAGCGATGCCCGCGGCGGTTCGTCCCCGCGGCGAAGCCGCGCAGGAGCAGCGCACAGCACGCGTGGTAGAGCACGACGGCCGTGACGACCGCCAGCTTGGCGTGCAGCCAGCCATTGCCCGGCCCCTGCCCTATGCCGTAGCCGAGCCACAGCCAGAACCCGAGGCCCAGCGCCGGCACCGCCAGCATGGTCGTGAAACGCAGCAACTTCGCCGCCATCGCAAGCAGCCGGTCACGCTCGGCAACGGAGCCGGGCTCGACCATCGCCAGATTCACGAAAATACGCGGCAGATAAAAGAGCCCGGCGAACCAGCTCACGACGAAAACGATGTGAAAGGATTTGACCCAAAGCATGGCGTGACGATGGCAACGAGGCAACACAAAAAAAGAGCCCGGCGCACGGCCGGGCGGGCAAGCCCTTGGCGCATCGCTGCAACCACGGGCCCCGCTCAGGGAGGAAAAGCGGGAGGTGGCGAACCACCCGTTTTCAATCTAGCACCCGCGCCCAGGCGGTGCAAGCACGGTGCGCGGACTTGGCCTGCCCGGAGGGACTCGAACCCCCGACCTATTGCTTAGAAGGCAATTGCTCTGTCCAGTTGAGCTACGGGCAGAAGGGATGGCACCGGCACCCGGGCGCAAGGCGCGCATCATAGCGGTCGGCACGGTCCGACTGCGGGAAACCGGAGCCCGTGTCTCAGCCCAGCAAGCGCTCGGGGTTGGCGTTGAGCTTGCCGAGCGCATCGCGCGTCGCACGCAGCGTGAGGCTTTCCGCTTCCTGCCCCACCAGCAGGCGGGCCTGCAGATAAGCGGCCAGCCGGTTCACCTGGAACAGATAGCTCTCGTCGCCGGGCGAGGCGAACAAATGCAGCTGCTTGCGCTGGCTCTGCCAGACATACTGGACACGGGTGGACCCTCCATTGTGGTCCAGGGTGAACCAGGCCCCCACCGGCAAGACCTGCGCCCACTCCAGCATTTTCGGCTGTACCGGCGCGCCCGTGTCGGCAATCACGTGGATCGACGAGGCATCGATGCCGAGCAGCATTTCGATGTTTTCCGCATTGAGCGGAATGTCGCCCAAGCTCTCGTCGGTGATGTAGTCCTCCAGATCGGCCAGCCGGCGCGCAAGGGCGTCGATGCGCGCCTGCGAGATGGTCGCCGTCCGGGAGAGGAATGCCTCGGCCAGCGTGTCCGTCAACACCTTGATCCGCGCCTCCTGGCGCTCGCCTTCGATGCCGATCAGGGTGAGCCCCTGGCGCAGCCGCTCCAGAATCCCCGGCAGCAACTGGATCACCTGCGTGCGCTCGGTACGGTTGGGCTTGGCGCTCGACGCCCACACCAGATCGGCGGCCACCCGCTTGTACGCCACCGTATCCGGGTGCTGCGCACCCTGGCGCACGGCCGACATCGCGATCACCTCGGTCCAGTTCTTGAACAGGAATTCACGGATTTCGTCCCGCACCGGCATGTCGCGCAGCATCGTGCGCAGCTCGATCGTGTACTGCACCGTGAGCGTTTCCTTCTGCTCCATCTGCTGCGCGACGCTGACGATGCGCGATGTCTTCTGCGTCTGCGTGAGCGACTTGGCGAGGAACTTCTCGAACTCCTCGTGGACGATCTGGAACACGCGGTGGCCGGTCTCCGGGTACTGCTCTATCACCTGCACGATGCGGCGGATCTCGCCTTCCAGCGCGCTGCCGCCGATGGCGCTGGCGTCGAACCCCAGGACGCACGAGCCCATGCGGTCGATGAGCTTGCGCGCCGGGTGGTCGAGGTTGTTGAAAAAGGCCGGGTCGGCCAAGGCCACGCGCAGCACCGGCACCTGCAGCCGGGCGAACCAGACACGCACCGAGGGGGGGATGCGCTCCTCATCGAGGATGCTCTGGAACATCAGCGCCACCACCTCGATGATGGCCTTCTCGCCCGCGGTACCCGCCCTCTTCTTGAGCTCCTGCGAGCGCTCGCGCACTTCGCTGGCCATCTGCACCACGGTCTGCGGCATGAAGCCGGCGGGCATGCGCGCCAGGCCGCTGTAGTAGCTGTCCGCCTGCACCCGCATCGTCGCCAGCGCCTGCGTGAGGGCGGCGGTGGCCGGCGGCGCCTTCGCGGCACCGACCCCGATGGCCGGCTGGCTCAGCAGATGCTGCAGCTGCAGCATGACCTGTTCCGCGCGCTGGCGCACCTGCTCCAGCGGGCTCCAGCCATACGGCATGGGTGCCGCCGGCATCGGGGGCAAGGCATTCGTGCTCGCCCGGCCGCCGAGCTGCCCGTTGCTGGATCCGGCGAACGGCGGCGCGATGCTCGGGCTGGACGTGGACAGCCCGGCCGCTGCGCTGCCGCGACCATAGCCGCTGTCACCCACGGTCGCCGGGCGGCGCACCTGCGCACGCAGCGACGCGACGCTGGGCACGCCCTGCTCGTCGTAGAGCTTGATCACCGCCTGGTAGGCCGGGACTGCCATCTCCGCCAGCGCGCTCCTCAGCGCATCGAACACCGCCTCGAGATCGTCACGCGAAAGCTGGATGGCCAGCCATTGCTCGACGAGGATCTGGCACAGCGCCTGCGGCTGCAGCACATCCTCGGCGGCGAGCTCGCGCCCTTGCAGGTGCTTGGTGCGCAGACGCACCGCCTCCAGGGCGGCCTCTGCCTTTTCGTCGATGCCGCGCGCCAGGCGGGTCGCCAGCAAGCGGTTTTCCACGGCGTCGTCGCTGACCAGTTCGAGGCCGTCGAGCGCATCCACCTGCGCCGTCTCGTGGCGTGCTGGCCCCGGCGCGCCCAAGACCGCCTTGCGCCACGCGTGCACCGTGCCTTCGACCCAGCCCCGATGGTGCGTCTGGTAGTGCATCCAGGCGTCGCGGCGGCGCTGCACGATCTGGTGCGTCGCGACCTGGGCGACCAGCTGGTTCAAGAAATCAAGCAGCGCCTTGTCCAGCGCGGGCATGCCGGCGCACAAGGCGTCGACGAACCGCTGGCGTGCCGGCCCGGTGAGCCGGTCGAGGGCATGAAGGGAAGAGTGCAGCGCCATGAAGCCCGCATATTAGCCGGTGTACAGACAATCAGCACTTCGCCATGGCGCGGACACCGCGGACGCCCTGGAACGTGTCCGCGGCCCTAGACCACGGCTCCGGCATTCGGGTCGTTCGGGTCGCCTTCCCTGCGGCTGTGGGGCTTGGCCAGGTCCTCGCGCTTGACGCCGAGCCACATCGCGATCGCGGCGGCCACGAACACCGAGGAGTAGATGCCGAACAGGATGCCGATGGTCAGCGCCAGCGCGAAGTAGTGCAGGCTGGGGCCGCCGAAGAAAAACATCGAGAGCACCATGGCCTCGGTGGAGGCGTGGGTGATCACCGTGCGGCTCATCGTGCTGGTGATGCCGTGGTCGATCACCTCGTGCGGCGTGAGCCTGCGGAATTTGCGGAAGGCCTCGCGGATCCGGTCGAAGATGACCACCGATTCGTTCACCGAATAGCCCAGCACCGCCAGCACCCCGGCCAGCACCGAGAGCGAGAACTCCCACTGGAAGAAGGCGAAGAAGCCCAGGATGATGACCACGTCGTGCAGGTTGGCGATGATGCCCGCCACGCCGAATTTCCATTCGAACCGTATCGACAGGTAGATGACGATGCCCAGCACCACCATGCCCAGCGCCATCAGGCCGCCGTGCACCAGCTCATCGCCCACCTGCGGGCCGACGAACTCGGTGCGCCGCAGCTGCACGCCCGGATCCTGGGCGCGCAGCGCCGTCATCACGTTTTCGCTTTGCTGCGCGGAGGTGACGCCTTTTTGCACCGGCAGACGGATCATCACGTCGCGCGAGGTGCCGAAGTTCTGCACGATCACGTCCTGGTAGCCCAGGCCGGAGACCGCGTCGCGCACCTTGCCGATGTCGGCGGTCTGCGCATAGGCCACTTCCATCACGGTGCCGCCGGTGAACTCCACCGACAGGTGCAGGCCGCGCGTGAGCAGGAAGAACACGGCGAGCGCGAAAGTCACGAAGGAAATCACGTTGAAGACCAACGCGTACTTCATGAACGGGATGTCCTTGCGGATGCGGAAGAATTCCATGGTCTCTCTCCCGTGCTCTCAGTTGTTGTAGCCGCGCCCGGCCACGGAACGCAGCTCGGAGCCATCCTCGGGCTTCCAGATCTGGCCGATCGAGATGCTCTTGAGCTTCTTGCGCCGCCCGTACCAGAGGTTGACCACGCCGCGCGAGAAGAACACCGCCGAGAACATGCTGGTCAGGATGCCGATGCAGTGCACCACGGCGAAGCCGCGCACCGGGCCGGAGCCGAAGGCCAGCAGCGCCAGGCCGGCGATCAGCGTGGTGACGTTGGAGTCCAGGATCGTCGCCCAGGCGTTCTCGTAGCCGGCGTGGATCGCCATCTGCGGGGAAACGCCGGCGCGCAGTTCCTCGCGGATGCGCTCGTTGATCAGCACGTTGGAGTCGATCGCGACGCCCAGCGCCAGCGCCATGGCGGCGATGCCCGGCAGCGTGAGCGTGGCCTGCAGCATCGAGAGGATGGCGATCAGCAGCAGCACGTTGACCGACAGCGCGAGCGTGGAAAACACGCCGAACAGCAGGTAGTACACGCACATGAAGAGGGCGATCACGGCCATGCCCCAGACCACCGAGTGGATGCCGCGCTGGATGTTGTCCGCCCCCAGGCTCGGGCCTATGGTGTATTCCTCGATGATCTCCATCGGCGCGGCGAGCGAGCCGGCGCGCAGCAGCAGCGCGGTGTCGTTGGCCTCCACCGTGGTCATGCGGCCGGAGATCTGCACCCGCCCGCCGCCGATCTCGCTGCGGATCACCGGGGCCGTGACGACCTCGCCCTTGCCCTTCTCGAACAGGACGATGGCCATGCGCTTGCCGATGTTGTCGCGCGTGACTTCCCTGAAGATGCGCGAACCCTTGGCGTCCAGCGTCAGGTTCACCGTCGGCTCCTGCGTCTGGCCGTCGAAGCCGGGCTGCGCGTCGGTCAGGTTCTCGCCCGTCAGGATCACCTGCTTCTTGACGATCACCGCCTGCTGGTTGCGATCGAGGTATTTCTCGTCGCCGAACGGCACCGGGCCGCTGCCCGTCTCGGCCGCGCGGCCCTCGGTGCTCTCGTCGACCATGCGCACCTCGAGCGTCGCGGTGCGGCCCAGGATGTCCTTGGCCTTGGCCGTGTCCTGCACGCCGGGCAGCTGCACCACGATGCGGTCCAGCCCCTGCTGCTGGATCACCGGCTCGGCCACGCCCAGCTCGTTGATGCGGTTGTGCAGCGTGACAATGTTCTGCTTGAGCGCCTGCTCCTGCACCTTGCGCAGCGACTCCGGCTTGATCGTGGCGGTGAGCAGCTGCCCCTCGCCGTCGGGGGCCACGGCGACCTGCAGGTCCTGGAACTGGTCGCCGATCAGGTTGCGCGCCGCCGTCACCGCCGCGTCGTCGCGCAGGCGGATGCGGATGGTCTGGCCCTCACGGTTGATGCCGCCGTGGCGGATGCCTTTCTCGCGCAGCGCGGTGCGCAGGTCCCCGGCGTAGGAGTCGGCCTTCTTGGTCAGCGCCGCCTGCATGTCCACCTGCAGCATGAAATGCACGCCACCGCGCAAGTCGAGCCCGAGGAACATCGGGCGCGCATTGATCGCGGTCAGCCAGTCGGGCGAGCGCGAAACGAGGTTGAGCGCGACGATGTAGGGCGGATCGGACGGGTCCGGGATCAGCGCCTTCTCGATCGCGTCCTTGGCCTTGAGCTGGTTGTCCGGCGTGTCGAAGCGCGCACGCACCGAGGTGCCCTCGAGCACCACCGAGTCGGACACGAGCCCGGTGGCCTTGATCACCTGCTGCACGCGCTCGAGCACCGCCGCGTCGACCTTCACCGTCGCCTTGGCCGACGACACCTGCACCGCGGGCGCCTCGCCGTAAAAATTCGGCAGCGTGTACAACGCCGCGACGAGCAACGCGATCACGATGATCACGTACTTCCAGGCCGGGTAACGGTTCATTTGGTGCTCTCAACGGACAACACGGCCCGCCTGCTCGCGGGACGCGCGGTGGCGCCCGACTTGACTTACTTGATCGTGCCCTTGGGCAGTACCTGCGAGACGGCGCTGCGCTGCACCTGCACCTCCACGCCATTGGCGATTTCCACGTGCAGCGTGGTCTCGCCCAGGCGCGTGACCTTGCCGAGCACGCCGCCCGCGGTGGCCACCTCGTCGCCCTTGGCCAGCGCCTCGATCATCGCGCGGTGCTCCTTCTGGCGCTTCATCTGCGGGCGGATCATGATGAAGTACAGCACCACGAACATCAGCACCAGTGGCAGCATGCCACCGAGCGACGACATCAGGTCGCCTCCACCAGCGGCGGCGGCGGGGGCGGTTTGGGCATAGGCGGAAGAGATCAGCACGGGGAAACTCCAGAAAGTGGGGCGCGACCAAGCAAGACGCCGTGCCCCCGGGCGGTGGCGCGGCACCTGTCGGCGAATCGGTAATTGTATTCGGCGGCGTTCGCGGGCAGCCGAAGCGGCGGCAACGGGAACACCCTGCCGCGGCGTGGATTTCAAAAAAGAGAGCTGCCGGCGCTCGCCACGCCAGCGCTGGAGGCCATTTTGCTCATGAACCAACGCAGCGGCGCCGCGGGCCTACCCCCGCAGCGCCTGCAGCGCCGCCACGCGCTCCTCGATCGGCGGGTGCGAGGAGAACAGCTTGCCGATGCCGCCCGCGATGCCCATGGCCTGCAGGCTCTTGGGCATTTCGCCCGGCTGCATGCCGCCCAGGCGGTACAGCGCGTTGATCATCGGCTGCGTCTGCCCCAGCAGCTGCGCGGAGCCGGCGTCGGCGCGGAACTCGCGGTGGCGCGAGAACCAGGCCACGATGATCGCGGCGACGAAGCCGAAGACCACGTCCAGCACCAGCGTGGTGATCATGTAGCCGATGCCGGGGCCGCTGTTGCGGTCGTCGCCCCGGCGCAGGAAACCGTCCACCAGGTAGCCGATGGCACGCGAGGCGAACACCACGAAGGTGTTCATCACGCCCTGGATCAGCGTCATCGTCACCATGTCGCCATTGGCCACGTGCGCCATCTCGTGGCCCAGCACGGCGCGCACCTCCTCGCGCGTCATGCCCTGCAGCAGGCCGGTGGAGACGGCCACCAGCGCCGAATTCTTGAATGCGCCGGTGGCGAAGGCATTGGGCGCGCCCTCGTAGATGCCGACCTCGGGCATCCGCACGCCGGCCTTGTCGGCCAGCTCGCGCACGGTCTCGACGATCCAGGCCTCGTCGGCGTTGCGCGGTGCGCTGATGATTTGCACGCCCATGCTCATCTTGGCGATCATCTTGCTCATCAGGAGCGAGATGATGGCGCCGCCGAAGCCCATGACGAACGCGAAGCCGAGCAGGTTCGTCATGTCCAGGCCGTTGGCCGTGAGGTAGCGGTTGACGCCAAGCAGGCTGGCGACGACGCCCAGGACCGCGACGACGGCGATGTTGGTGAGCAGGAACAACGCGATGCGTTTCATGAACGAGGCTCCACGAGCGACAGGGATGGACAACGGGACATGGGGGCCGCACGCGGCGCTTCAAGAGACAGAGGCGCGCGGCGGGCGGAACACCGTGGAGTATCATAAAAGCGAAAGTTCTCGTTTTCGCCGCACCACCCCGGCACGCCGAGCACGGGCAGCGGCGCGAAAGGCTTGCGCGCCAGGTGCTGCGTGGTCAGGTCCTGCGCCAGCCAGTCGTCCAGCCCGCTATCTGATTCGATAGCTGTACGCGCTTGATACACGTGGGCTACCATCGATTTTCTTGGAGAAACGAGCTTTTCCAGCAGCGCATGGCCGAAGAGCGGCAGGCGCGCCTGCCGCCACTGCGGCCGCAGTTCCACGAACAGCCGGTGCCACTGGCGCTGGCGCAGCGCCTGCGCGAGCGGCTCGGGCGCGACCAGCAGCGCGCCGTTCTCGTCCAGCACCGTGGCCGCATCGCGCAGCGCCCCGCGCGTGGCGCCCACGCCGTGCGCGGCGATCGCCTCGGACTGCAGCCGGTTGAGCCGCGCCTTGGCGCGCGGGTAATGCTGCCAGACGAGGCCGTTGAAGAAATCGTGCAGGTTCTCGCGCGTGGGCACCTGGAGCGTCGCGCGGATGAAGGCCTCGTAGGCGGTGCCCGGAGGCAGCGCGCCGTGGGCGACGAAACGCACCGGCACCCCCCGGGCATGCAAGGCCAGGGCCTGGCCCACCGGCGCGCCCGCGGCGACGGCCCGCGCGCACTCCTCGCCCCAGGCCCGGTAGGGCGCCAGCCAGGGCGCGCTCCAGTCGATCGCCCGCGCCCGGCGCGCCACTACCGGCAACTCAGGCGGCGTCACTCGCCGCGCCGCTGCGGCGCTCCAGGTACGCCCAGAGCGTCTGCATCAGGCTCTTGGCGGGCTGGCGCCGCCCGGGCTTCTCGCGGTAGGCGCGCACGTCCATGACGGTGCGCAGGCTGTCGGCCTCGCCCGCCGGCGCGGCGCTCACGAGCCTGTGCGCGCGCACCTCGGCGCGCACCGCGCTGTGCGGCAGGAAGGCGATGCCGTGCCCCTCCAGCGCCATGGCCTTCAGGCCCTCGGCCATGTCGGTCTCGTAGACGCGATCGAGGTGCACCGCGCTGCCCGCCTGGCGCAGGATCAGGTCGGTCATGCGCCCCAGGTAGGCGCCCGGCGCATAGCCGAGGAAGGGCAGCGGCTCGCCGGCCGTGCCCGGCAGGCGAAACAGCGGCTGCCCGTCGGGGCCGGCCTTGGCATAGGGCGCGAGCGGCTCCTCGCCGATCGAAATCATGTCGTAGTGCTCGGGGTCGAGCTGCAGCGGCTGCGAAGGGTGGTGGTAGGTGATGAGCACGTCGCAGCCGCCCTCGACCAGCCGCATCACCGCGTCGTGCACGTTGAGCGCGATCAGGCGGCTCTTGAGCGGCCCGAAGCCCTTGCGCAGGCTGGTGACCCAGGTGGGGAAAAAGGTGAGCGCGAGCGTGTGCGGCACCGCGAACTCGATCACGTCGTCGCTCGCCTTGGTGTGCGCGCGCAGCACCGCGCGGGTGTTCTGCAGCGCCTGCAGCACCTCCAGCGCCTGGTCGTAGAGCGTGTCGCCCGCGGCGGTGAGGCGCGTGGGGTAGGAAGTGCGGTCGACCAGGTCGGTGCCGGCCCAGGCTTCCAGCGCCTGGATGCGGCGCGAGAACGCAGGCTGGGTGACATGGCGCAGCTGCGCCGAGCGGCTGAAGCTGCGCGTCTCGGCCAGGCTGACGAAATCCTCGAGCCACTTGGTTTCCATGGCCCGCATTATCGGGCGCCGCGGCCCAGGCGGCCACGGCTGCTTTTGCGTGCAAAATATCCCGGCCGCCGCGCATCCCGCGCAACCGGGCACCGCAACCCCCTCGCGTTCATGCCTCCTTCCAACCCGCAAGACGCCACGCCGCCGTCGGCAAGCCGCACCGGCGAGCCGCGCTCGCTGCGCTTCGAAGACTGGGCCACGGTGATCACCATGGCGCTGCTGGCGCTGATCACCTTCGTCAACGTGCTGGTGCGCTACTTCACCGACTCGTCGTTCGCCTGGACCGAGGAGATCTCGGTCTTCCTGATGATCGTGCTGGCGCTGGTGGGCGGCTCGTCGGCCGTGGCGCGCGACGCGCACATCCGCATCGAGTTCTTCTGCGAGAGCGGCCCGGCCGCCCGGCGCAGGCGGCTGGCGCGGCTGGGCGCGGCGCTGGTGGCGCTGCTGTTCGCCTTCATCGCGGTCATCAGCACCCGCGTGGTGTGGGACGACTTCCGCTTCGAGGAAACCTCGCCCGGCATCGGCGTGCCGCAGTGGTGGTACTCGATCTGGCTGCCGCTGCTCTCGGCGCTGATCGCCGCGCGCGCCATCGGCCTGTACCGCCGCCGCGCGCGCCAGGGCGACACCGAGTACCTCGCCAAAGACGAGGGCCGCGCACCATGATCGCGACGCTGCTCTTCACCGCCTTCGTCGTCTTCATGTTCCTGGGCGTGCCGATCGGCGCGGCGCTCGGCCTGGCGGGCGCGGCGGCGATCGCGCTGGCCAACCAGGACGCACAGTGGTTCGGGCTGCTCGCCGTGCCGCAGAACTTCTATGCCGGCCTGGGCAAATACCCGCTGCTGGCGATCCCGATGTTCGTGCTCGTCGGCTCGATCTTCGACCGCTCGGGCGTGGCGGCGCGGCTGGTGAACTTCGCCGTCGCCATCGTCGGGCGCGGCCCGGGCATGCTGCCGCTGGTGGCCATCTCGGTGGCCATGTTCATGGGCGGCATCTCGGGCTCGGGCCCGGCCACGGCGGCGGCGGTGGGCGGCGTGATGATCGCGGCCATGAGCCGCGCGGGCTACCCGGCGGCGTTCTCGGCCAGCGTGGTGGCGGCCGCCGCATCGACCGACATCCTGATCCCGCCGTCGATCGCCTTCATCGTTTATTCGGTGCTGGTCTCGGGCGCCTCGGTGCCCGCCCTCTTCGCCGCCGGCATGTTCCCCGGCATCCTCGCGGGCCTGGCGCTCATCGTCCCGGCGGTGTGGCTCTCGCGCAGGCACAAGATGGGGCAGAACGAGGCGAACGAGCCGCGCCCGCCGTTCTGGAAGAGCCTGCGCGAGGCTTCGTGGGGCCTGCTCGCGCCCGTGGTCATCCTGGGCGGCATGCGCATGGGCTGGTTCACGCCGACGGAGGCGGCCGTCGTCGCGGTGTTCTACGGCCTGTTCGTCGGCATGGCGATCCACCGCACCATCGGCCTGCGCGACCTGTACGAGATCCTGCGCGAGGCGGGCGAGCTCTCGGCCGTGATCCTGATCGTGGTCTCGCTCGCGGGCATCTTCGCGTTCTCGCTCTCGACGCTGGGCGTGATCGACCCGGTGACAAACGCCATCGTGCACTCGGGCCTGGGCGAATGGGGCGTGATGGGCGGCATCCTGGTGCTGCTGCTCGTCATGGGCATGTTCCTCGACGGCATCTCCATCATGCTGATCTTCATCCCGCTGATGATGCCCATCCTGCAGCACTACCATTGGGACGTGGTGTGGTTCGGCACCATCCTGGTGCTGTGCATCGCCATCGGCCAGTTCACGCCGCCGATGGCGGTGAACCTGATGGTGGCCTCCAAGATCGCCCAGGTGCGCATGGAGTCGACCACGCGCTGGGTGCTCTGGATGGTGCTGGCCATGACGATCGCCACGCTCGTCGTCGTGGCCTTCCCGCAGATTTCGCTCTGGCTGCCCGAAAAGCTGGGCTATTGATTTCTCAACCCCGACAGGAGACGCTCTCATGAAACTACGCACCTTCCTGGCCACGGCCGTCGCCGCCGCCGCCACGCTGGCCTTCTCCACGCCCACGCTGGCGCAACAGGCGGGCAACTACAAGAGCGAGTACCGCATGTCGCTCGTCGTCGGCACCGCCTTCCCCTGGGGCAAGGGCGGCGAGATCTGGGCCAACAAGGTCAAGGAGAAGACGCAGGGGCGCATCAACATCAAGCTCTACCCCGGCGTCTCGCTGATCCAGGGCGACCAGACGCGCGAGTTCTCCGCGCTGCGCCAGGGTGTGATCGACATGGCCATCGGCTCGACCATCAACTGGTCGCCGCAGGTCAAGCAGCTCAACCTGTTCTCGCTGCCCTTCCTGATGCCCGACTACGCCGCCATCGACGCGCTGACGCAAGGCGAGGTGGGCAAGCAGATCTTCACCATCCTCGACAAGGCCGGCGTGGTGCCGCTCGCCTGGGGCGAGAACGGCTACCGCGAGCTGACCAACTCCAAGCACGCGGTCAAGACCCCGGCCGACATGAAGGGCCTGAAGATCCGCATCGTCGGCTCGCCGCTGTTCATCGACACCTTCACCGCGCTCGGCGCCAACCCGACGCAGATGAGCTGGGCCGACGCGCAGCCGGCCTTCGCCAGCGGCGCGGTGGACGGGCAGGAGAACCCGATGAGCATCTTCACCGCCGCCAAGCTGCAGAACGTCGGCCAGAAGTACCTGACGATGTGGGGCTACGTGGCCGACCCGCTGGTCTTCGTGGTCAACAAGGAGGTCTGGAACTCCTGGACCCCGGCCGACCGCGAGGCCGTGCGCCAGGCCGCGATCGAGGCCGGCAAGGAAGAGATCGCCATCGCGCGCAAGGGCATGATCGAGCCCGGCCAGCCGCTGCTCAAGGACATCGAGGGCATGGGCGTCACGGTCACCCGCCTCACTCCCGAAGAGCGCGAGCAGTTCGTGAAGATCACGCGCCCGGTCTACGCCAAGTGGAAGAGCCAGATCGGCACCGGGCTGGTGGACCAGGCCGAAAAGGCCATCGCCGCTCGCAAAAATTAAAGGACGACCCCCTGAGCGGCTGCGCCGCCTCCCCCTTCTCTCACGCTTCGCGCGGGAAGGGGGCGCTTGCCCAGCGCTGCGGGACGGCCCTTGCGCGGCATCCGCCGGCCTGGGCATCGTGCTCTCACCTGAAGCGCATCAGGCGCTTCACCCCTCCTTCTTCCCATGTCCGAACTGCTTGACCTGTACCGCACCATGGTGCGCATCCGCGCGTTCGAGGACGCGGCCGAGGCTGCGAGCCAGGGCGGCGTCTCCTGGGGCGGCGCCGCCACCGACAAGGTGGCCGAGGTGCTGGTGAAAGGCCCGCTGCACCTGTCCACCGGCCAGGAGGCGGTGCCCGCCGGCGTCTGCGCCCACCTCGCCGCGCGCGACCTGCTCACCTCCACCCACCGCGGCCACGGCCACACCCTGGCCAAGGGGGCCGATCCGGCGCGCATGATGTGCGAGCTGTTCGGGCGCGCCAGCGGCACCAACGGCGGCAAAGGCGGATCGATGCACATCGCCGACTTCTCCGTCGGCATGCTCGGCGCCAACGGCGTCGTGGCCGACGGCCTGCCCATCGCCGTGGGCGCGGCGCACGCGCTCAAGCTGCGCGGGGCGGACGCGATCACGGTGGCCTTCGTGGGCGACGGCGCGCTCAACCGCGGCCCGTTCTTCGAGGCGCTCAACTGGGCGCAGGTCTACCGCCTGCCGGTACTCTTCGTCTGCGAGGACAACCGCATCTCCGCCACCACGCCCTCGGCGGCAATGACCGCGGGCGACAACGCCGCGAGCCGCCGCGCCGAGGCCATGGACATCCCCGCGGTGCGGGTCGATGGCAACGACGTGCAGGCCGTGAGCGCCGCCGCCGCGCGCCTGATCGCCGAGGTGCGCGCCGGCAAAGGCCCGCGCCTGCTGCACGCCATCACCTACCGCCTCAAGGGCCACGTCTCGGTCGATCCCGCCAGCTACCGCAAGCCGGGGGAAGTGCAGGCCGCCCTGCAGAACGACCCCATCGCCAACGCCCGCCAGCGCCTCGAGGCCCTGGGCCTGGCGCAGGACGCCGCGCGCATCGAACAGGAAGCCCGCGCGGAGATCGCCGCCGCCGTGGCCCGCGCCCGCGGCGCGAGCGCCCCCGAGGCCGGCGCCGCCTACACCGACGTGGTCACCATCGGCGAAGGGATGTGGCGATGAGCAGCGTGCAGACCCTCACCTACGCGCAGGCCGCATCGCTCGCGCTCGAGGAAGCCATGCGGGCCGACCCCGGGGTCGTCGCGCTCGGCGAAGACCTGGGGCGCGGCGGCGTGTTCGGCCAGTACCGCACGGCGGACGGGCAGCCGCTGGCCGCGGCCTTCGGCCCGGAGCGCGTGATCGACACGCCGATCTCCGAATCCACCATCATGGGCGCGGGCGTGGGCATGGCGCTCGCGGGCCTGCGCCCGGTGGTCGAGCTGCGCGTGGTCGACTTCGCGCTGTGCGCGATCGACGAGCTGGTGAACCAGGCGGCCAAGAACCGCTTCATGTTCGGCGGCCAGGGCCGCGTGCCGCTCATCGCGCGCATGCCCGTCGGCATCTGGACCGCGTCGGCCGCGCAGCACTCGCAGTCGCTCGAAGCCTGGTTCGCCCACATGCCCGGGCTGGTCGTCGTCGCGCCGGGCACGCCGGCGGACAACTACGGCCTGCTCAAGAGCGCGCTCGAGGGCGACGACCCGGTGGCCTACCTGGAGCACAAGGAGCTCTGGGGCCTGCAGGGCGAGGTCGTGCCCGGCGCGCGGGTGCCGATCGGCCAGTGCCGCGTGGCCTTCGACGGCGGGCACGACCTGACCATCGTCTCCTGGTCGCGCCAGGTGCACGTGTGCGTGCAGGCCGCCGGGCAGCTCGCCGCGCAAGGCGTGCACGCGCAGGTGATCGACCTGCGCAGCCTCTGGCCCTGGGACCGCGAGGCGGTGCTGGCCAGCTGCGAGCGCAGCGGACGCCTGCTGGTGGTGCACGAGGCGGTGCAGGCCGCCGGCTTCGGCGCCGAGATCGCCGCCACCGTGGCCGAGCACACCCGCGCGCGCGTCGCCCGCCTGGGCGCGCCGCGCATCCCGGTGGGCTACGCGCCGGTGCTGGAGGCCGAGTCGCGCATCGGCGCCGATGCGGTCGCGCGGGCGGCGCAGCGGCTGCTGGCGCGCTGAGGCGTTTTCACTCTCTGACTTCCGCGCCCGCCATCCAGTACAGCATCCAGGCGATGAAGCCGCCCACGGCGGCCAGGACCATCCAGCGCCCGGCGTCGTATTGCGCGCTCTCCAGGTAGTTGTTGCACACCCGCACCGGCGCGGCCATGTACAGCCAGCCCAGCACCGCCAGCATGCTGAAGGCGTTGGTCCAGACGAAGCCGCGTGCGATGCTGCCCAGCCGCGGCCAGGCCAGCGCCAGCGGCGCGCCGACCAGCAGCGGCAGGCTGACGAACTTGGCCGTCTCCGCCCACCCGCCGCCCAGCGCGGCATCGAGCGCGCGCGGCAGCATCCAGTAGCTGGAGGCGAGCAGCGCGGCCAGCACCAGCGGCAGCGCGCCGCCCAGCGCCGTGCACAGACGCGCGCGCGCGGCGGCCCCCAGGCCCGCCGCGCCCCCGTAGCCGAGCACGGCCAGCAGCGGCATCTGCACCAGCATGTCCAGCGCCATCGACGATTCGAGCCACGCGCGCATGCCCGGCAGCGCCAGCACCAGCCAGAGCGCCAGCGGCCAGTGCCGCAGCAGCAGCCCGGCGGCCCTGCGCGGCATGGGGTTCGCCGGGGGACGCGTCGCCATCGGGTTCACCGCGCCGCCGGGGGCGGCGCCAGCGCGGCCACGAAATCTTGCGGCGCCTCGATGTCGCTGATGCGCACCAGGCGCCCCGCGCGGTCAAGCAGATGGATGGCGGCGTTGTGCTCGAAACCGCCCAGGCCGTCGGGCAGGACGACGACGCCGAAGGCCTCGAGCAGCGCCCCGGTCTGGCGAGCGTCGAGCGGCCGGGCCACGCGCCAGCGCTCGCCGTCGGCCCCTTCGCGCGCGGCCCATGCGCGCAGCGCGGCCACGTCGTCGTTGCGCGGGTCGAAGCTGATGCTCAGCAGCACCAGGTCGTGCCCGGCCGCGCCGTCTCCCAGGCTGGCGCGGATCTGCGCGAATGCCGCGCCCAGGCTGCGGCACAGCGACTGGCAGCGCACGTAGATGAACTCCAGCGCCACCTGGCGGCCGCGCAGATCGGCCAGCGTGAACGTGCGCCCCGACTGGTCCTGCAGCACGACGGCGGGCACCGGCCGGGGCTGGCGCAGCACCTGCTGGCGCCGCGCCGCCTCGGCGGTGAAGGCGCTGAAGCCGTCGGTGCCCCAGGCGAAGACCGCGAGCGCGGCCGCGCAGACCGCGAGCGTCGCGATCAGCGGGCGCGGCCTCACGCGGGCCGGCGCACCAGCGTGACGCGCGGCGCGTCCTTCGTCGCGGCGCCCAGGCGCATCAGGAAGCGCGCGAGGAAGATCAGCACCGCGACGACGACCAGCGTGGCGAAGACCACCGCGATCCGCCCGAGCGGCACCCACTCGGCCAAGTGTACGGCGTAGCGGCGCGCCACGCTCGACTTGCCCGAGAACAGGAAGCTAAGAATCAGGCCGCCGCCGCCGATGACGAACAGCGCCAGCGCGACGTTGTCGATGGCGCCGTCGATGCCGTCGCGCGCATGCTTGCCCAGGTAGTTGATGAAGCCCAGCACCATCGCCACCAGGCCGAGCAGCATGTAGGTGTGGAAATGCCCCGGCACCCAGAAGGTGTTGTGCATCACGTAGTTGACGCCGATGGTGCCGTCGATGAAGGCCGGGATGGCCCCCGCCGCCCAGCCGCACAGCGAGATCATCAGCAGGCGCGAGGTGACGTCCCAGCGGATGCCCGAGCGGTAGACGATCATCAGCCCGCCGTAGGCCGTGACGACGAGGATGGGGAAGGTGTTGAGGTAGCCGACGATATGGCCCATGGCCAGCATCCATCGGGGCATCGCGAAGTCCATCAGCAGATGGTGCGGATAGATGATGAGCACCAGGACGGTCGAGATCGACCAGGACGCCAGGAACGCCTTGTTCGCCTTCCAGGGGCGCTGGGTGTAGCGCGGCAGCAGTTCGTAGACCGCGATCACCGCCATGTAGATGGTGGCGTTGACGAACACGTGGCCGAAGAAATAGATCAGGTTCTTGGCCAGCAGCGCATCGATCCTGAAGCCGGGAACGTACAGGTTGACCAGCATCATCGTGAGGATGACCGCGCCGCCGACGATGCCCGCGATGTTGACGATGGTCACCATGCCCGAGGCCACCACCGCGGGCGGCGGCGCGTGGCCGTCGTCCGGGCCGAACAGCTGCGGCCAGCCCATGGCGCGGCCGAAGCTGCCGTAGCGCGCGATCAGGGCCCGGCCCACGTCCAGGTGCAGCAGCAGGAAACCCACGCCTATCACCAGCAGGCCCGCCATGAAGAGCGCCGCCGCGCCGTTGCTCCACATGCCCATCGAATGCCCCGGCAGCGGGAAGAGAAACGTCCAGGCGCCATGGAACTGCCCGATCAGCACCGCGCCGAGGATCATCGCCACCCCGAGCATGAAGAGCGCGAAGTTGGCCTTGAAGACGCTCTCGGAGAGATCGACGTACTGGCTCAGGAAGTGCCACATGATGGCCGCGCCGGCAATCGCCCCCACGCCCACCATGCCCACGCCGTGCAGCGTCATCAGCTGGTAGAACCAGGCGGGGCCGATGCCGGTGAGCTGCGCCTGCTCGGCGCGCATCAGCCAGCCGAACAGCATCATCAGCAGCAGCACCGCCACGGCGGCCAGGATTTGCGCCACCACGATGGGGTGCGCCCCGCGCTCGAGCGCAGGGGGTTGGTACGACGAGGTATCGGCCATCTCTGCGCTCCCTTACTTGACCTGCAGTTCGGAAATCATTCCGTGGTGCGCGGTGCCGCAATACTCCATGCACAGCACCTTGTAGGTGCCGGGCTTGTCGAAGCGCACGCGCAACGCATTGGTGTAGCCCGGCATGGCCTGCGTCTGCGCGACCAGCCTGAGCGACTCGTCGTAGACGCCGAACCCATGGTTCACGTCGTCCGCCGACACCCTGAAGAGCACCGTCTGCCCGGTCTTGAACTCGGTCTTGCCGATCTCCCAGCGCCACTGGAAGCCCCTGGCGTCCACCACCTCGTCCACCTGCGACGCCGCATTGGCCGCGGGGTAGGGCAGGTCGATCAGGTTGTACAGCGCCGCCGGGATCAGCGTGACGACGAGCAGCCAAAAAAAACGCGCCCGTATTCGATAGGCGCGGTCCTTGAGGGGCGTGTAGTCCTCTTGTCGTATCTGCGATCGTGCGTAGACGAAAATGAAAACGCACAGGACGGCACTCATCAGCACGAGAGTGACCAGCCACACTGCTTCTTGCTCGACCATCGCGATCTCCTCGGGGGTCAAATGGCACAGAAACGAAAGCGACTCGCCGCCATACTGCATGCTGCCGAAGCCGTCGCCCCGCCAGGGGCATCGGCAGCACCGGGACGTGTGCGCTCGCGATGCTACAAGGGTTTTGTCACATTGTGAAATCTGGTAGAAACCCGCGATCGGCAACCGCCCCCCACCCCGGAGCCGTCATCCGCAGGGGGCGCGGGAGACCGGGCCGGTCACTGCAGCCGGATCCCCAGCTCCTTGATCAGCGGAGCCATCTCTTTCCGGCTCCTTTCGATCGTCGCGGCATGCTCCTGCGGAGTACTGGCGATCGGAATCATGCCCAGGGTCTCCATGCGCCTGACCACGTCCGGTTCCTGCAGCACTTCGGAAATGGCCTGGTGGATCACCTGCACGCGCTCCTGCAGAACGCCGGTGGGCGACATCAGGCCGATCCACGGCTGCGGCGCGAAGCCCGCCAGCCCCGACTCGCTCAGCGTAGGCGTCTCCGGGAGCCCCGAAAACCGCTGCGGACTCGTGATGGCCAGCGGCCGCAGACGCCCGCCATCCAGCAGACCCCTGGCACTCGAGGGCGCATCCAGCGCCACGTCAAGGATGCCGCCGATGAGGTCGGTCTGCGTTTTCGTCGAAGTCGGCGAAGGAACGTACTGCGCCCGTATGCCGGCGCGCCGCGCCGTCAGCTCCCACACCATGTGGAATGCCGTGCCGATGCCCCAGGAGCCGATCTTCAGCTCGCGCTTCTTCGACTGGTCCACCAGGTCCTGCCAGCTCCTGAGGGGGCTGTCGGCGGCCACCACATAGAGAAACGGCGTGCGCGCCACCACCATCATCGGCTGCAGATCCTTCATCGGGTCGTACGGTAATTTCTCGACCGTGAAAGGCATGATGGCCATCGCCGACTCGACCACCATGCCCAGGGTGTAGCCATCGGGCGCCGACTTGGCCAGGGCCTGCCCCATCACGATGCCGGAAGCGCCCGGCTTGTTGTCGACGACCACCGACTGCCCCCATTTCGCGCTCAGGCGTTCGGCCAGGACGCGGGCCATCACGTCCACCGGGCCGCCGGGCTGGTTGGGCACGTAGATCCTGACGGGCTTCTCGGGGAAGGCCGCCCAGGAGCTGGCCGACCACACCAGCATCGCGCAGCACAGGAATTTTCCGAACATGGGTGTCTCCCTTGGTTGAAGGTTTCATCGAAACACATGGGCCGGGCCGCCGGATGCCCACGGCATCGGCTCGCCCCTGGCAAACGCGGTCCAGGCCCGCTGCATGTCGCGCGCCAGCCGCTCGCCGTCGGCCGCCGGCAGCCCCTGCAGCATGGGCGCCGCGGCGAAGGCCTGCAGGGTGCCGAAAACGAAGGGCAGCTCGATGCAGTGGCACGCCCCGAAGCGCCGGGTCGGGGCGACATCGACGCGGTAGACCCACGCCGCGCGGCCGGCCGCCAGCGCATCCGCGGCCCACTGGCGCGACATCGCGCCGAAGACCCGGTCGCCCAGCCGGTCGTTGTCGGGGTCGACGGCGCCCCCGGGGAAGGCCGCCATCTCGTTGGCCGTGTAGCCGATCAGCACATCCGCCAGGCCTGCGGCCCTCTTCAGGGCCGGCGCCATGTCGAGCGGCAGCGTCTCGCCATCCCGCACCGGGCTGAAAAGACTCAGCGTGCCCGGCTGCGCCCGCAGCGCCTCCTGCACCTGCGGCGCCTGCTGCGCCAGCAGCAACTGCCGCACGGGCAGCCGGCGCGCGGTTTCGAGGTCACTGGCGCCCGCGGCCCGGAGCACGGCCCGCCCGAGCAGCGCCGCATCCTCCGCGGACCGGAATCCGCGGCCCAATGGCGCGCTTTGCATGATGGCGCGCCGAAACGAGGGCCGGCGCGCCAGCAGCGCGGCCACGCTGGTGCCGCCCGCCGACTGTCCCATCACCGTCACGGCGTCGGGGTCGCCGCCGAAAGCGGCAATGTGCCGCGCCACCCACTGCAGCGCCAGCTCCTGGTCCAGCAGGCCCAGGTTGGCCGGGATGCCGTCGGCGCACAGCCATCCGAGCGCAGCCAGGCGGTAATTCACGCCGACCACGACCATGTCGCCCGCGCGCGCGAGCCGGGCGCCGTCGTACCAATCCAGCGCCCCGGCGCCGCTTTGCCAGGCCCCTCCGTGCAGCCAGACCAGCACGGGGCGCCTGGCCCCGTCCGCCGCCGGTGTCCACACGGTGAGATGGAGGCAGTCCTCGGACTGCGGCAGATCGAAGTCCCCCATCACCTCCCTCAAGCGCGACGGCATCTGCGGCGCGATCGGCCCCGGCCGCGTGGCATCGACGTCGCCCGCCAGCGGCAGCGGCACCGGCGCGGCGAACCGCAGATCCCCGACCGGGGGCCGGGCATAGCGGATGGCGCTAAACCGCGCGACCCCGTCGGAGCGGACTCCGGTCACTGTCGCCGCACCGGCACGCGCGATCGCATGTGGACTGGTCATTGGTGGTGTCTCCTGGCTGCCGCGAAGGCGGCATGGTCTGTATGTGAACTCGGCTCCATTGCACGAACTTCAATCCGCGCCATCCGTGCGGCCTCGCGCATTGCGCCGAAGGCTCGCAAAACTACAATGGCCGCATACTTTACGTGTTTGCTTCGCCAGCGTAATGGCCTTCCTCGCCCCTCTTTACGAGCACTGCGCACTGCGCTCCAAGGAGCCCGTCGAAAGCCATCGGCTGATCGCCGAAGGGCTTTGCGACTATCGCATCGGCTGGCATGCGCATGCCGCCGTCGAGACGGTGGTGCACCAATTGAATGCGCCGCGACTGTTGCTGTATGCCATGCGCTACGGCGATGAAGTGGATCTGGCGCCGCGCGTGTACGAAGACTTCCTTCTCGTGCACTACGCTCGGCGTGGCCCCATCGAGTTGTGGACCGACGGGCAACGCACCGCCTTGCGCCAGGGAGAGGTCGCTGTCAGCAATCCACGGCGGTCGATTGCCTTGCGCTGGTCGGCACACTGCGAGCAGGTCATTCTGCGGCTGCCTGCGGCGATGTTCGGTGCGGACGCGCAAGCCATCGCGGTGCCGCCTTGGCATCGGCTCAGTCGAGTACAGACGCAAGCGTGGCTCCCGTTGATGGAAGCCTTCGCAGGCATGGCGCACTTTGCCCAGACACCGAACGCTGGCGGCGCAACGGCCGTGTGGCTGGAACACCTGGAAACGTCGATGGCAGGGTTCCTTCGCCAGCAAGTCGGCCAATTCCAGACGCATGCACATACGGGTGCCGAGGGCGGCCGCCCTGGCTCGACGGCGCCACGCCGTCGCCGCACGGAGCTGCTGCACGCCATTGCCCACGAGCATCTGCGGCACCCCCTGACGCTACCGGAGATGGCGCGCAAGCTGGCGCTCAGCCCCCGCCAGCTCAATGAATGGACGCAACAGGAATGGGGCCAGTCGCCGATGGCCTGGCTGCGCGACAGGCGGCTGGATGCGATTCACCGGCACTTCATCGAGCACCCGCGTGACGAAGTGACCACGGTGGCAATGGAATATGGCTTTGGCCACATCGGCCGTTTCGCACGCTTCTATTTCGAACGCTTCGGCGAATACCCAAGCCAGACGCGGCGCCGCTGAATCGCGCGCTCCCGCAGCGCGGGCGGCACCAGGGCCACCCACAGTTCCGCAACAACTGTCCTTTCCCGCACCAACACCGCCATCGGCGGCTTTCGGTGCATGGCGTCTCTACCTAGACTGAATTCATCCGGGTGTCGCATCGACGCCTGATATCAGGAACAAAGGAGACACCCTGCCATGCCACATCCACGCCCCCAGCCAAGCCCCGCTATCTCAACTACATCGGCGGCGCCTGGACGGAACCCGCGGAAGGCCAGTTTTTCACCAACCACTCGCCGATCGATGGCTCGGTGATCAGCGAGTTCCCACGCTCCAGCGCCAAAGACATCGACTTGGCCTGTGATGCGGCCTGGAAGGCAGCGCCCGGGTGGGTTGCCACTTCGGCCACGGAGCGCAGCAACATCCTGCTGCGCATGGCCGATCGCCTCGAGCAGAACGCGCAAGAGCTCATGGCAGTCGAGTGCTGGGGCAACGGCAAGCCGATGCGCGAATGCATGTTCGTCGATCTGCCCGGCACGATCGACCAGATCCGCTATTTTGGCGCCGTACTGCGTGCCGATGCCGGCGAGTGCTCCGACATCGATGCCCACACCTTCAACATCGAGCTCAACGCACCCTATGGCGTAGTCGGCCTGATCATTCCATGGAACGCGCCGCTGCTGATGGCGTCCATGAAGCTGGGGCCGGCATTGGCCGCCGGCAACTGCGTCATCCTGAAGCCTGCCGAAAACACCCCGTATTCGGTGACACGCCTGTTCGAACTGGTGGCCGATCTGTTCCCCCCCGGCGTGCTCAACCTGGTCCAGGGCTACGGCAGGGAGGCGGGCGAGGCGCTGGTGGCGTCGCCGCGCGTGAAAAAGATCGCCTTCACCGGCTCTGCGGTCACCGGGCGGCGGATCATGGCAACCGCGGCACAGAACCTGACCCCGGTAACGCTGGAACTGGGCGGCAAGTCGCCCAACATCTTCCTGCCGTCGATCATGGACAGGGACGACGCACTGCTCGACAAAGCCATCGAGGGCTTTCTGATCTACCTGTACGACCAGGGCGAAGTCTGCGCCTCGCCCACGCGCGCGCTGCTGCACGATTCGATCTACGAGCCTTTCATGGACCGGGTGCGCCAGCGCATCGCCCGGGTCGGGCGCGGCCATCCGCTGGAGATGACGACCGGCATGGGCGCCATCACCTCGCGCCAGCAGTACGAAAAAGTCATGGGCTACCTGGAGATCGGTCGCCAGGAGGGTGCCAAGGTTCTCATGGGCGGCAACGCCTACCAGGTGGACGGAGTCGAAGGCGGCTACTACATCGAGCCCACGGTGCTGGAGGGCACCAACGACATGCGCACCTCGCGCGAGGAAATTTTTGGCCCGGTCACCACGGTCATGCGCTTTTCCAGCGACGAGGAGGCGATCCGGATCGCCAATGACAGCGAATACGGCCTCACGGCCGGTGTGTGGACGCGCGACTATCACCAGATGCAGCGCTTCGCCCGGGAGCTGGAGGTAGGCAAGGTCTGGTGCAACTGCTACTACCTGTGGCCCGCGCACACCTCGTTCGGAGGGTGGAAGAACTCGGGCTTCGGACGCGAAATGCACAAGAGCGCGCTCAACAACTACCGCCGTACCAAGAGCATCGTGCAGTCGTTCGGTGACCAGGCCTTCGGCTTTTTCTGACCAGGAGACCACAGCATGATGATCCGACACGAACTCCCATCGAAAATCGGGCTGCGCGAGCAACTGGAGCAGGCGCTGGTGCGCGTGCAGATCGACCGCCGTACTTTCCTGCGTTTTGCCGCGGCCGCCGGCTTGGGCGGGGCGGCACTCGCCACGTGGGCGGACGAGCTGGACGCCATCCGCGCCAACCAGGCGGAACGGGCTGCCAGACTCCTGCCGCAATACGACTACATCGTGTGTGGCGCAGCTAGTGGCGCCTGCGCACTGGTCGGGCGGCTGGCGAAAAACACCAGTGCCAGCATTCTGGTGCTCGAAGCCGGTGGCTGGGATACCGACAAGGCCGTGCTCGATCCGCGCCTCTGGTTCACCAACCTGGGCACCGAACGCGATTGGGGCGATGTGGCCGTGGCGTCACCCGGCACGCGCGGCCGCGCGATCGGCGAGCACATGGGGCGCGTGGTGGGCGGCGGCAGCAGCATCAACGCCACCATCTGGGCTCGTCCGCACAAAGAAGACTGGGCGCATTGGGTCGAAGCCACGGGCGACACCCGCTGGAGCCACGAACGCGCCCTGACCATCTTCAAGCGCATGGAAAACTGGCAGGGCAAGGCCGACGAGCACTATCGCGGCCGAGGCGGTCCGGTCTGGGTAGAGCCGTCGCAAAACCCGCACCCGCTGGCTCCGGCAATGCTGGAATCATGCCGCAGCCTGGGCCTGACGGTATACGACGATCTCAACGGCAAGCGCGAGGAAAGCGACGGCGGCTTCGCCCTGATGAACCACATCATCCGCGAAGGCCAGCGCGTCAACCTGGCGCGCGCCTATTTGTATCCCGTGATGGCGCAGCCCAACGTGACGGTACTCACGGGTGCCCACGTGGATCGCGTATTTTTCGAAAAGGATCGCGCCATCGGTATCGAATACCGCCGTGGCGGCCGCCAGGATACGGTGCGCGCCAGCCGGGAAGTCGTGTTGTGCGCCGGTGGCGTGAGGACGCCCCAATTGCTCATGTTGAGCGGCATTGGCGACGAGAAGGCCTTGAAGGCCATTGGTGTGCGGCGGCACGTGCATTCACCCGAGGTCGGTCGCAACTTCCAGGACCATCTGCTGCACGGCGGCTGCATCTGGGAGTCGCCCGTCCCCGTGGACTACCGCAACTCGGGTGCCGAATGCTCGGGTTTCTGGAAGAGCGATTCATCCGTCAAGGTACCCGACATGAACCTGGTGCAGATCGAACTGCCGTACGCCAGCGATGTGGTGGCGAAGGACTACGCCGTACCCAGCAACGCCTGGGCGATCTGCGCGGGGCTCGTGGCCCCCAAGAGTCGCGGAGTACTCACCTTGCGTTCGGCCGACCCGTCGGCACTGCCGGAAATTCAAGCGAACTTCCTCAGCCATCCAGACGATGTTCGGATCTACGCAAAGGCGATCGAGATGTGCCGCGAGATCGGCAACAGCGCACCGATGAAGCCCTTCATCAAGCGCGAGGTCGTCCCCGGCAAAAAGCTGAACACGAAAGAAATGGAAGTGCTTGCGCGCGATGGCGCGACCACGTTTTTTTCATATCTCCGGCACCGCACGCATGGGCAAGGACAGGCACGCCGTGGTCGATTCGCAGTTGCGCGTCAACGGCGTGCGCGGCCTGCGCATTGCCGACAGTTCCATCATGCCGCGCATCGTATCCGTGGCCACCATGCCGACGTGCGCGCTGATCGGAGAACAGGCCGCCGACCTGATCGCCGCCGGCTAGGCCGGTCTGCCGGACTCGGCAATCGGCAATCGGCGGCGGCAGGTTGACCATAGCGGCCCATTTGGGCTTCACCGCTCTTCGAGGATGCCAGGCCCGATACCGGCTAGCATGCACAGCCTTCCGCCAAGCTTGGCGCATACCACTTCCTGAACCATCCGACCATGGGCAATTCTTGGGACACAGCCTACGACAACCGGGGCGCGGTCGCCGGCTCGGCGGCCTGGCTGGCCGACTGGCACCGGGACGCCGCGGCGTTTCGCGCGGCGCATGCCAGCCGCCTCAGCGCGGCCATTCCCTACGGCGGGCATGCCCGGGAGGTGTTCGATCTCTATGCGCCCGGGCAGGACGCGCGCGGCACGCTGGTCTTCATCCACGGCGGCTACTGGCAGGCGGTCTCGCGCGAGGACAACCACCAGTACGCAGCCGGGCCGCTGGCCCGCGGCTGGCGCGTGGCGTTCGTCGAATACCCGCTGTGCCCCGACGTGACGCTGGAGGCGCAGATGCAGTCGGTGGTCCGCGGCATCACGGCGGTGGCCGGGCATGCCGCCGGTCCGCTGGTGCTGGCCGGCCATTCGGCCGGCGGCCACCACGCCACCCACCCGATGGTGCGCGGCAGCGCGCTGCCGGCCGCCGTGCGCCAGCGCATCCGCCGCGTGCTGTCCATCTCCGGCCTGCACGACCTGCGGCCGATCGCCCGTACCGAGGCGCTGAACCGCGCGCTGGGCCTGGACGAGGCCCGCGCGGCCGCGCTCTCGCCGGCCCTGCTCGCGCCGGACCTGGCGGGCGACCTGCTGTGCATCGTGGGGGCCGACGAGCTGCCCGAACTCAGGCGCCAGACCCATTTGCTGGCCAATGTGTGGACCGGCCTGGGCGCCACGGCGCGCGCGCTGGAAATGCCCGGGGAGCACCATTTCTCTATCCTGGAAGCCCTGCGCGCCCCCGGCACCGCGCTCACGCGCTGGGCGACGCTGGCCGACTGACCATCCTGCGGCGCAGGTGCTTAGCGCTTCGAAAAAAATAGCTTCCAGCGCTTGACAGAAAAGTGCTACGGCTCTTTTTCTTCTGTATTCCGCTGCAAGGCCCACATCCCCGCGTAGCGCCCACCGGCGGCCAGCAGCCGGGCGTGCGTGCCGCGCTCGACGATGCGGCCGTGCTCCATCACCAGGATCTCGTGCGCGTCGACCACGGTGGAGAGGCGGTGCGCGATCACCAGCGTGGTCTTGCCCTGGGCCACCTGGCGCAGCTCGGCCTGGATGGCGCGCTCGTTGGCCGAGTCGAGCGCGCTGGTGGCCTCGTCGAAGATCAGGATGGGCGGGTTCTTGAGCAGCGTGCGGGCGATGGCCACGCGCTGCTTCTCGCCGCCCGAGAGCTTCAGGCCGCGCTCGCCCACCATGGCCTGGTAGCCCTGCGGGGTGGAGGCGATGAAGTCGTGGATGTGCGCCGCGCGCGCGGCCTGCTCCACCTCCTGCGGGCTGGCGCCGGTGCGGCCGTAGGCGATGTTGTAGGCCACGGTGTCGTTGAACAGCACGGTGTCCTGCGGCACGATGCCGATGGCGCGGCGCAGGCTGTGCTGCGTCACCGTGCGGATGTCCTGCCCGGCGATGGTGATGCGCCCGCCGACGCCGGGCCGCCCCAAGTCGGCGACGGCCCCCTCGGGGGGCAGCGAGCCACGCGCAGCGGGCGAGCGTGGGGGCTCGATTCCGACGTCGTAGAAGCGGTAGAGCAGGCGCGCCAGCGTGCTCTTGCCCGCGCCCGAGGGGCCGACGACGGCCACGGTCTTGCCCGCCGGGATCTCGAAGCTCACGCCTTGCAGGATGGGGCGGTCGGGCGAGTAGGCGAAGTGCACGTCCTCGAAGCGCACGACCGGCGCCTCCAGCCCCGCGAGCTCGCGCGCACCGGGCGCGTCGGCCACCTCGCGCTCCTTGTCCATGAGCACGAACATGCGCGAGAGGTCGGTCAGGTTCTGCTTGATCTCGCGGTAGATCACGCCGAGGAAGTTGAGCGGGATGTAGATCTGGATCATGAAGGCGTTGACCATGACCAGATCGCCGAGCGTCAGCCGCCCCTGCACCACCCCCTGCGTGGCGAGCCACAGCATGGCCACGAGGCCGACCGCGATGATGAACTGCTGGCCGCTGTTGAGCAGCGCCAGCGACGAGCGGCTCTTGAGCTGCGCCAGGCGAAAGCGCTCCAGGCTCTCGTCGTAGCGGCCGGCCTCGAAGGCTTCGTTGTTGAAGTACTTGACGGTCTCGTAGTTGAGCAGCGAGTCGATCGCCCTGGTGTGCGCGGCCGAATCGAACTGGTTGGCCTGGCGGCGGAACTCGATGCGCCACTCGGTCACGAGCACGGTGAAGACGATGTAGAGCGCCAGCGCCGTGAGCGTGACGGCGACGAAGCGCCAGTCGAACTTCGCCCCCAGCACGCCCAGCACCAGCAGCACCTCGATCAGCGTGGCGACGATGTTGAACAGCGCGAACGACACCATGGACTCGATGCCGCGCACGCCGCGCTCGATGTCGCGCGTCATGCCGCCGGTCTGGCGCTCCAGGTGAAAGCGCAGGCTCAGGCCGTGCAGGTGGTTGAAGGTGGCCAGCGCGATCGAGCGCGCCGCGCCGTGCGTCGCCTTGGCGAAGACCAGCTCGCGCAGCTCGTTGCAGATCGAGGTCACGAGCCGCAGGCCGCCGTAGGCCAGCAGCAGGCCCACGGGCACGACGAGCAGCGCGGCCGCGCTGCCGCCCTTGACGTCCATCGCGTCGATCAGGTCCTTGAGCAGCAGCGGCACGCCGACGTTGGCCAGCTTGGCCGCGACCATGAAGGCGATGGCCGCGACCACGCGCCACTTGTACTCCCATAGATAGGGCACGAGGCGGGAGAGCGTTTGCCAGTCGGACACCTGGCGCGGTGCGTCTGGAAGATCGATGTGGCCGGAGCCGCCTCGGTGGCGCATGAAGGACAATCCCTGGGTCAGAAAACAGGGGATTCTTGCCCATGCCGCAAAACGATGCCGACATCCACACCCAATTGCCCACCGACAAGGAGCTGGTGCTCAAGGTCATCCCGCTGCCCAGCGACACCAACGGCAACGGCGACATCTTCGGCGGCTGGGTCATGTCGCAGGTGGACCTGGCCGGCTCGGTGCTGTGCGCGCGCATCGCGCAGGGGCGCATCGCCACCGTGGCGGTGAACGAATTCATCTTCAAGCAGCCGGTGCGCGTGGGCGACCTGCTGTCGTTCTACTCGACCGTGCTGCGCGTGGGCCGCACCTCGATCACGGTGCAGGTGGAGGTGTTCGCCGAGCGCATCCGCGCGCAGGGCCAGTACGTCAAGGTGACCGAGGCGCGCCTGACCTACGTGGCGATCGACGACGAGGGCCAGCCGCGCGTGCTGCCGCAGGCGGCCTGACGGACCGGGTTCAGGAGACGATGTAGGCCCCCGTGCCGGTGGCGAGCAATTCGCCCCTGGCCCCCAGGAACTCCATGCGCGTGCTGGCCACGCGCGAGCCCAGGCGCAGCACCCGGGCGTGCAGGTCGAAGTGCTCGCCGATCGCGGGGCGCAGGTAGTCGATGCGCAGGTCGATGGTGCCCAGCCTGGCGAAATACCTGAGCTGCTCCTGCGGCGGCTTGTCCATGTGCCTGGCGGCCATCGCCGCCATGACGGCCAGGCCTCCCATCGAGTCCAGCCCGGCGCTGATCACGCCGCCGTGCAGGCGGTTGTAGGCGAAGTGGCCGACCAGCTCGGGCCGCATCGCGATGCGGCCCGCGACCGCGTCGGGCGCGACCGCGGCGATCTTCAGGCCCAGCTGCTGGTTGAAGACGATCTTCTCCTCGAACAGTTCGCGCAGCAGGGCGAGGAATTCGGGCGCGAAAACGGCGGGCACGGCGGCTGGTGTCATGGGGGCGAGGTCCGGGAAGCGGGGGTGCACGGCGTGCACGGAACGGGTCTGCTCTTCATTCAATAGCTTCTGGCGCTTGCTGCGCAAGCGCAAACGCCAATTTTCATTCAAACCCTCAGGGTTATTACGCGGTGCGCGTCGATGGGCGAGCAGGCATTATCCGCATTTATCCAAAGCAGGTGCTTTGTAAAAATCGCGGAACCCGCTCGGAACCCCATCGGTGCAATTCATCCAGCTCCTGATCAGCGGCATCGCGCAAGGCTGCATCTACGGCCTGATCGCGCTGGGCTTCGTGCTGATCTACAAGGCGACCGAGATCGTCAGCTTCGCGCAGGGCGAGCTGATGATGGTGGGCGCCTTCATCGGCCTGGCGGTGATGTCCTTCCTCGATTTCCCGTTCTGGCTGGCGGTGCTCGCGAGCATCGCCGCCATGGCGCTGCTGGGCCTGCTGCTCGAGCGCGTGGTCATCCGCCCGGTGCTGGGGCAGCCGGCGTTCTCCATCGTCATGCTCACCATCGGCATCGGCTACCTGCTGCGCGGGCTGGTCACGATGATCCCCAACCTCGGCACCGAGACGCACGCGCTCGAAGTGCCGTACAAGGACGTCACGCTGAACCTGGGCGGCCTCGTCGTGGGCGCCGAGCAGATCGCGGTGATCGCGGTCACCACGCTGCTGTGCGCGCTGCTGTTCGCGATGTTCCGCTACACGCGCCTGGGCGTGGCGATGCAGGCGGCCTCGCAGAACCAGCTCGCGGCCTGGTACATGGGCATCCCGGTGCAGCGCATCAACGGCCTGGCGTGGGCGCTCGCGGCCATGGTGGCGGCGGTCGCCGGGCTGCTGCTCGCGCCCATCACCTTCGTGCACGCCAACATGGGCTTCATCGGCCTGAAGGCGTTTCCGGCAGCGGTGGTCGGCGGCTTCGGCAGCCTGCCGGGGGCGATCGTCGGCGGGCTGGTGATCGGCACCATCGAATCGCTCTCGGGCTTCTACCTGCCCGAAGGCTTCAAGGACGTGGCGGCCTACGTGGTCGTGCTCATCATGCTGATGGTCAGGCCCAACGGGCTGTTCGGCGAACGGCTCGTGAAGAGGGTGTGAGGCCGGCGCATGCGTTTCATCTTCAAGACCAGCTACGCGCAGGACATCCGCCTGGCCAGGCACGGCGGGCACCTGTTCTGGTACGGGCTGCTGTGCCTGCTCCTGCCGGCGGCGCCGTGGCTGCTGCCCGAGTACTGGCTGGCGCAGCTCACCTTCGTGCTGATCTACGGCATCGCCGGCCTGGGCCTGATGCTGCTGGCGGGCTACACCGGGCAGTTCTCGCTCGGGCACGCGGCGTTCCTCGGCGTGGGCGCGTACACCCAGGCGCTGCTCACCGGCATGGGCTGGCCGTTCCTCGCGGCGCTGGCGTGCGCGGCGCTGCTCTCGGCGGCGGCGGGCATCGTCGTCGGACTGCCCGCGCTGCGCGTCAAGGGCATTTACCTCGCCATCGCGACGCTGGCGTTCGGCTTCATCGTCGAGGAGATCTTCGCCCGCTGGGTCTCGGTCACGGGCGGCAACAAGGGCATGTTCCTGCAGCCGCCGCAGATCGCGGGCTTCGCCTTCGAGTCGTCGACGGCGTTCTACTTCCTCTGCCTGGCGGTCACCGTGGTCTGCACCCTGGCCATCCTCAACCTGCTGCGCGCACCCACGGGCCGCGCCTTCGTCGCGATCCGCGATTCGGAGATCTCGGCGCAGAGCATGGGCATCCACCTCGCCTGGTACAAGACACTGTCGTTCGCGCTCTCGGCGGCGCTGGCGGGCATCGCCGGGGCGCTGTACGGGCACAAGCTGCAGTTCATCACGCCCGAGCAGTTCGACATCGTGCAGTCCATCGACCTGCTCCTGATGATCGTGATCGGCGGCCTGGGCTCGGTGCACGGCGCCTTCCTCGGCGCCATGTTCCTGATCTTCATGCCGCAGCTCATCAGCCTGTCCAAGGACGCGCTGCCCGCGGCCATCGGCCAGGCACCGGGCCTGCAGGCCTTCGTCTACGGCGCGGTGCTGATCGTCTTCGTGATGTTCGAGCCGCTGGGCATCTACGGGCGCTGGCTCAAGGTGCGCGCCTGGCTGCAGCTCTTTCCGTTCTACCGCCGCGGCATGTTCAGGCGGCAGAAGACGTTCCAGAAGTCGGAACGGCTCAGATGATGCGCCAAGCTCCGCCACCCACCGGACACTCCTTCTCCCTCTGGGGGAAGGCGGGGATGGGGGCCTGCGCGTGCGTCGTCGGCTCCGCCGGCCCCCACCCCTGCCCTCCCCCAATGGGGGAGGGAGTCAGACCACCCGGAGCGCCGAGATGACACAAGACGTCTTGCTCTCGGCCCGGCACCTGAGCGTGCGCTTCGGCGGCCTGCTGGCGGTCAACGACGTGGGCTTCGACGTGCGCGCGGGCGAGGTGTTCACGCTGATCGGGCCCAACGGCGCGGGCAAGACCACGGTGTTCAACCTCATCAGCCGCATCTACCAGCCGACGACGGGCGAGATCAACTTCGCCGGCCCGCGCGGCCGCGTCAGGCTCACGGCGCAGCCGCCGCACGCGGTGGCCGAGCTGGGCATCGCGCGCACCTTCCAGAACATCGAGCTGTTCGAGCACGCCAGCGTGCTGCACAACCTGCTCATCGGCCGCCACACGCGGCGCGAGACCGGCCTGTGGCGCGACCTGCTGTTCACCCCGCGCACCCGCGCCGCCGAGCTCAAGGCACGCGAGAAGGTGGAGGAGGTGATCGACTTCCTCGACCTGCAGCACTACCGCGACACGCTCGTGGGCGGCCTGCCCTACGGCGTACGCAAGGTGGTGGAGCTGGGCCGCGCACTCGCCACCCAGCCGCGCCTGCTGCTGCTCGACGAGCCGTCCTCGGGCCTGAACGTCGAGGAGACGGACGACATGGCGTTCTGGATCGAGGACATCGCGGCCGACCTGGGCATCACCGTGCTGATGGTGGAGCACGACATGTCGCTGGTCTCGCGCGTCTCCGACCGGGTGCTGGCGATGAACCAGGGCGAGGTGCTGGCGCTGGGCACGCCCGCCGAGGTGCAGGCCCACCCGGGCGTGGCCGAGGCCTACCTGGGCACCATCGACGACGTGAGCAGCCTGCGCCGCGCGCCCGGCGAGCGCACGGGGGGCCGCGCATGAACGCACCCGCCGCCGCGCCGCTGCTGCAGCTGCAGAACGTGGAGAGCGCCTACGGCCCGATCAAGGCGATCCGCGGCGTCAGCCTGGCGGTGCACGCCGGCGAGATCGCCACCGTGCTCGGCAGCAACGGCGCGGGCAAGACGACCATCCTCAAGACCATCTCCGGCATCATCGACCCGCTCAAGGGCAGCGTGCATTTCGCCGGGCAGGACATCACCGCGGCGGACCCGGCCGCCATCGTGCGCCAGGGCCTCTCGCACGTGCCCGAGGGGCGCGAGGTGTTCCCGCTGCTGTCGGTGCGCGACAACCTGCTGATGGGCGCCTACACCCGCGGCGACCGCGACGCGGTGGCGCGCGACATCGAGACGGTCTACGGCTACTTCCCCATCCTGAGGGAGCGCGCCGCGCAGGACGCCGGGCTGCTCTCCGGCGGGCAGCAGCAGATGCTGGCGATCAGCCGCGCGCTGATGGCCGCGCCCCGGCTGATCCTGCTCGACGAGCCCAGCCTGGGCCTGTCGCCGCGCCTGACCAAGGAGATCTTCGAGATCGTGGTGCGCATCAACCGCGAGCGCGGCACCACCATCCTGCTGGTGGAGCAGAACGCCAACATGGCGCTCAACGCCGCCGACTTCGGCTACGTGCTGGAAAACGGCCGCATCGTGATGGAGGGCGCCTGCGAAGTGCTGCGCGAGAAGGAGGACATCAAGGAGTTCTACCTCGGCATGAAGGACGCCGGCGTGCGCGGCGAGCGGCGCTGGAAGAAGAAGAAGACCTGGAGATGAACCGGTGAGCAACCTCTGGGATCCGATCCCCCCCGCGCGCCAGGACGTCGTCATGGCGGGCGACACCGTCGCCGCGCTGTTCTGGAACGCCGTGGCCGCGCGCGGCGGCGCGGTCTGGCTGCGCGAGAAGAAGCTCGGCCTGTGGCGCGCCTGGAGCTGGACGCAGGTGGGCGACGCCGTGCGCGAGATCGCCGGCGGCCTGATGGCCCTGGGCTTCGCGGCGGGCGATACCGCGTCCATCCTCTCCAACACCGTGATCGACTGGGTGCTCTGCGACCTGGCCGTGCTGTCCTGCGCCGGGGTGGCCAGCGGCATCTACCCGACCGATGCCGCGCCCCAGGTGCACTACCTCACCGAAGATTCGCACAGCAGCATCCTCTTCGTCGAGGACGACGAGCAGCTGGACAAGGCGCTCGCGGTGCGCGAGCGCCTGCCGCTGCTGAAGAAAATCGTTGTCTTCGACATGGAGGGCCTGCACCAGCTCGACGACGAGGGCGTGATGAGCCTGGCGGCGCTGCGCGACCTGGGCCGCGCGTGGAACGCCGGGCACCCCCACGCCCTGCAGGAGCGCGTGGCGGCGCTCAAGAGCGAAGACCTCGCCATCCTGGTCTATACCTCGGGCACCACCGGCAAGCCCAAGGGGGCGATGCACACGCACGGCGCGCTGATCCACACGGCGCGCGGCCTGAACAGCGTGATCTCGCGCAGCGAAGACGACGAGTGCATGGCCTTCCTGCCGCTGTGCCACATCGCCGAGCGCATGGGCGGCGAGTACTTCTCGCTGTACACCGGCGCCAGGCTCAACTTCGTCGAGAACCCCGACACCGTGCCCGAGAACGTGCGCGAGATCGCGCCCACGGCCTTCGTCGCCGTGCCGAGGGTGTGGGAGAAGTTCTACTCCGGCGTCACCATCGCGCTCAAGGAAAGCACGCGGCTGCAGCAGGCCGCCTACGCCTGGGCGATCGGCGTGGGCCGCGCCATCGCCGACCGGGTGCTGGCGGGCGAGGCCGTGCCGGTCTCGCTCAAGTGGCGCTTTTACCTCGCGCGCTGGCTGGTGCTGGACAACGTGCGCAAGATGATCGGCATCCACCGCGCGCGCCACCTCGTGACGGGCGCCGCGCCGATCTCGCCCGAGCTCATCAAGTGGTACCTGTCGCTCGGCGTGCCGATGCTGGAGGTCTGGGGCATGACGGAGACCTGCGGCGTCTCCACCGCGATGCCGCCGCAGCGCATCAAGCCCGGCTCCATCGGCCCCGCGACGCACTACAACCAGGTGCGCATCGATCCCGCCACGGGCGAACTCCAGGTCAAGGGGCCCAACGTCTTCGCCGGCTACCTGAACCAGCCCGAGAAGACGGCCGAAACTTTCACCGAAGACGGCTGGCTGCGCACCGGCGACGTGGGCGCGGTGGACGAGGACGAGTACTTCCGCATCACCGACCGCATGAAGGACATCATCATCACCGCGGGCGGCAAGAACATCACGCCGAGCGAGATCGAGAACGAGCTCAAGTTCAGCCCCTACGTCACCGACGCGGTGGTGATCGGCGACGCCCGGCCCTACCTCACGGCGATCGTCATGATCGACCAGGAGAACGTCGAGAAGTACGCGCAGGACCACGACGTGCCGTTCTCCAACTACGCCAGCCTCACGCGCGCCGCCGAGGTGCAGCAGCTGATCCAGGGCGTGATCGACGAAGTGAATGCGAAATTCGCCCGCGTCGAGCAGATCAAGCAATTCTTCCTGCTCGAAAACCAGCTCACCGCCGAGGACGAGGAGCTCACCCCCACGATGAAGCTCAAGCGCCGGCTGGTGCAGGCCAAGTACGCCGCGCAGATCGAGGCCATGTACGCCGGCGGCGCGGGTAAACCCTGAGCCCTTTCGCCCCCACCGTCCGCACAATCATTTCACCAACCCAGGAGATCCACCCATGCAGATGAAGTACACCTTTCTGGCCGCCGCCTGCGCGCTGGGCCTGGCAGGCACCGCCCTCGCGCAATCGCAGGGCGTGAGCAAGACCGAGCTCAGGCTCGCGACCATCCAGGACCTCTCCGGCCCCATCGCCGCCATCGGCAAGCAGGCGCGCGACGGCATGCAGCTACGCGTCGACGAGCTCAACGAGCAGGGCGGCGTGAACGGGCGCAAGGTCGTCTTCAAGGTGGAGGACGACGGCTACGACCCCAAGCGCGCGGTGCTCGCGGCGCAAAAGCTGGTCAACCAGGAAAAGGTCTTCGCCATCGTCGGCCACATCGGCACCGCGGCCAACCTCGCCACCTTCCCGGTGATGCTCCCCAAGAAGGTGTTCAACTTCATGCCGCTGACCGCGGCGCGCGAGATGTACGAGCCGCTGAGCCCGTACACCTACGCCTTCATCGCGCCCTACTACCAGCAGATCCGCGAGGCCACGCCCCGGCTCGTCAAGGAAAAGAACCTGAAGAAGGTCTGCGTGATCTACCAGGACGACGAGTTCGGCGAGGAAATCCTCAAGGGCACCGAGGACGGCCTGAAGGACATCGGCATGCAGCTCGCCGAAAAGGCCAGCTTCAAGCGCGGCGCGACCGATTTCTCCTCGCAGGTGGCCAAGACCAAGGCCGCGGGCTGCGAGCTGGTGACGCTGGGCACCATCATCCGCGAGACCATAGGCACCATAGGCACGGCCAGGAAGATGGGCTACAACCCCGTCTTCCTCGGCTCGGCCGCGGCCTACAGCGAGCTCATCCCCAAGCTCGCGGGCAAGGCCATGGACGGCCTGTACGCCACCATGGCGGCGCAGGTACCCTACGCCGACGACGCGGGCAACAAGGCGCTCGCCTTCTGGGCCACCAAGTACAAGACCAGGTACGGCGAGGATGGCGGCATCTTCTCGGCCTACGGCTACATCGTGATGGACATGTTCATCCAGGCCGTCGCCAAGACCGGGCCCAACCTCACCACCGAGGGCTTCGTCAAGACCATGGAGGGCATGAGCTTCCCGACCGACATCTTCGGCAGCGCCCCGGCCACCTTCTCGGCCACCAAGCACCTGGGCAGCACCGCCTGGCGCCTGTCGCAGGTACAGGACGGCAAGTGGAAGGTGGTCTCCGAATACTCGACCAAATAGGCCGCACGCAGGCCCGCGCAAGCCGCCCTCCGGGGCGGTTTGTCGTTTTCGGGACTGGACTTTTGCCCCGGGGCTGTCAGAATTTGACCAATCATTTGCTTGGTAAAAATCCGCCATGATCGACCGCACGCTTTTCGATGCCGACCACCAGGCCTTCGCCGACAGCTTCCGCCGCTTCATCGACAGGGAAATCACGCCGCACCACGCCGAGTGGGAGGAACAGGGCTACGTGGACCGCGCGGTCTGGAACAAGGCCGGCGCCAACGGCTTCCTCTGCCTGAGCACGCCCGAGGCGTACGGCGGCGCGGGCGCCGACAAGCGCTACTCGATGCTGCAGATGGAAGAGATCGCCCGCGCCGGCTGCACCGGCATCGGCTTCGGCCTGCACAGCGAGATCGTCGCGCCCTACCTCCTGCACTACGGCACCGAGGCGCAAAAGCGCCAGTACCTGCCCCAACTCGCCAGCGGCGAGATGGTCGGCGCCATCGCCATGACCGAGCCGGCCGCGGGCAGCGACCTGCAGGGCGTGAAGACCACCGCCCTCTTGAGCGCCGACGGCAGCCACTACGTGCTCAACGGCAGCAAGACCTTCATCACCAACGGCTGGCACGCCGACCTGGTCGTCGTCGTCGCCAAGACCGACCCGGCGGCGGGCGCCAAGGGCACCAGCCTGCTGCTGGTCGAGCGTGGCATGCCCGGCTTCGAGAAGGGCCAGCGCCTGAAGAAGTCCGGCATGAAGGCGCAGGACACCTCCGAGCTGTTCTTCAACGACGTCGAGGTGCCGGCGGAGAACCTGCTGGGCGGCGCGGCGCTGCGGGGCAAGGGCTTCGCCTGCCTGATGGAGCAGCTGCCGTGGGAGCGGCTGCAGATCGCGATCACCGCCGTCGCCAGCGCGCAGGCTGCGATCGACTGGACGCTGGACTACGTCAGGCAGCGCAAGGCCTTCGGCCAGGCCGTGGCGGCGTTCCAGAACACGCGCTACGAACTGGCCGAGATGCAGACCGAGGTGCAGGTGGCGCGCGTCTTCGTGGACAAGTGCTGCGAGCTGATCCTGCAGGAGCGGCTGGACACGCAGACCGCCAGCATGGCCAAGTACTGGACCACCGACCTGCAGTTCAAGGTGATGGACCGCTGCGTGCAGCTCTTCGGCGGCTACGGCTACATGTGGGAATACCCCATCGCCCGCGCCTGGGCCGACGCGCGCGTGCAGCGCATCTACGGCGGCACCAACGAGATCATGAAGGAGCTGATCTCGCGCAACATGGGGCTGCCGGGGCGCTGAGTTTTTATTCAATTCGATAGCTGATCGCGCTTGTCCATCAAGCGCTGGAGCCACTTTTCACTGGAGAATTTCGATGACCACCGCCTACGTGTTCGAAGCCCTGCGCACCCCGCGCGGCAAGGGCAAGAAGGACGGCAGCCTGCACGAGGTCAAGCCGATCGACCTCGCCGCCGGCCTGCTCGCCGAGCTGCAGGCCCGCCAGGGCTTCGACACCGCGGCGGTGGACGACGTGGTGCTGGGCATCGTCTCGCCGGTGGGCGAGCAGGGCTCGGTGCTGCCCAAGATCGCCGCACTCAAGGCCGGCTGGGATTGGCGCTGCGCGGGCATGCAGATCGACCGCTTCTGCGCCTCGGGGCTGGAGGCGGTGAACCTGGCGGCGCAGAAGGTGGCGAGCGGCTGGGAAGACCTGGTCGTCGCCGGCGGCGTGGAGAGCATGAGCCGCGTGCCGCTGGGCAGCGACGGCGGCGCCTGGGCGCAGGACCCGGCGACCAACCTCGAAACCCTGTTCGTGCCGCAGGGCATCGGCGCGGACCTGATCGCCACGCTCGAAGGCTTCACGCGCGCCGACGTCGATGCCTTCGCTGTCGAATCGCAAAGGCGCGCGGCGGCGGCGCGCGCGGCCGGGTACTTCGACCGCTCCATCGTGCCGGTGCGCGACCTGCTCGGCCAGGTCATCCTCGCGCAGGACGAATTCATCAAGCCGCAGACCACGCTGGAAGGATTGGGGGCGCTCAAGCCCTCGTTCGCGCAGCTGGGCGAGATGGGCTTCGACGCGGTGGCGCTGCAGCGCTACCCGCAGGTCGAGCGCATCGCCCACGTGCACCATGCGGGCAACGCCTCGGGCATCGTCGACGGCGCGGCCGCCGTGCTGATCGGCAGCGAATCCGCCGCCAGGGCGCACGGCCTGGTGCCGCGCGCGCGCATCGTCGCCACGGCGCTCAGCGGCGCCGACCCCACCATCATGCTCACCGGCCCCATGCCGGCCACGCGCAAGGCGCTGGCCAGGGCGGGCATGACGATCGAGCAGATCGACCTGTTCGAAGTGAACGAGGCCTTCGCCGCCGTGCCCATGCGCTTCATGCGCGAGATGGGGGTGCCGCACGAGAAGGTCAACGTCAACGGCGGCGCCATCGCCATGGGCCACCCGCTGGGCGCCACCGGCGCGATGCTGCTGGGCACGCTGATCGACGAGCTGCACCGCCGGCAGCTGCGCTACGGCCTGGTCACGCTGTGCGTGGGCGGGGGCATGGGCATCGCCACCATCGTTGAACGCATCTGAAGGGCTCGACATGGACACCATCCGCTACGAACTGATCCCCGCGCAGGGCGAAGGCCAGGTCGCGCTCATCACCTTCGACGAGCAGGGCTCGCCGATCAACACCATGTGCCTGCGCTGGCAGGACGACCTCGCTGCCGTGACCGCGCAGGTGCTGGCCGACCGCGAACGGCTGGGCGGCACGCTCAAGGGCCTGGTGCTCGCCTCGGCCAAGAAGAGCTTCTTCGCCGGCGCCGACCTCAAGGCCGTGCTGCGCCTGACCGAGGCCGACGCGCCGCAGGCCTTCGCGCAGATCGAGCGCCTGAAGCGGCAGGCGCGCACGCTGGAGACGCTCGGCCTGCCGGTCGTCGCCTGCCTCAACGGCTCGGCGCTCGGCGGTGGCTGGGAGGTGGCGCTGATCGCCCACCACCGCATCGCGCTGGACGATGCGCGCATCCAGCTCGGCCTGCCCGAAGTCACGCTCGGCCTGATTCCCGGCGCCAGCGGCATCACCAAGATGGTGCGCCTGCTCGGCCTCGTGGGGGCGCAGCCCTACCTGCTCGAAGGCAAGCTCTTCAACCCGCAAAAGGCCCAGGAGCTGGGCCTGGTGCATGCGCTGGTGGACAGCCCCGCCGCGCTGCTGCCCGCCGCCCTCGCCTGGATCGCCGCGCACCCCGCGTCGCACCAGCCCTGGGACGAGAAGGGCTACAAGCTCCCCGGCGGCACGCCCGCCAGCCCCAAGATCGCCGCGGGCCTGGCCGCCGCGCCCGCGATGCTGCGCAAGACCACGCGCGGGCGCTACCCCGCGCCCGAGGCGGCGCTCAGCGCCATGGTGGAAGGCGCGCTGGTGGACTACGACACCGCGCTGCGCATCGAAAGCCGCTACCTCGCCAGGATCATGACGGGCCAGGTGGCGCGCAACATGGTCAGCACCTTCTTCTTCGACCTCAACGCCATCCAGAGCGGCCGGTCGCGCCCCGGGAAGGCGGAGCGCTACCGGCCCGCCCAGGTCGGCATCCTCGGCGCCGGCATGATGGGCGCGGGCATCGCCTGGGCGCAGGCGAGCCGCGGCATCGCCACCGTGCTCAAGGACGTGAGCCTGGAGAAGGCCGGGCACGGCAAGGCCTACAGCGCAAAAATCGCCGACCAGCGCGTGCAGAAGGACCGCATGACCGCCGAGGCGCGCGACGCGCTGCTCGCGCGCATCACGCCCACCGCCGACGCCGCGGACCTGGCGGGCTGCGACCTGATCATCGAGGCCGTGTTCGAGAACCGCGAACTCAAGGCCCAGGTCACGCGGGAAGCCGAGCCGCGGCTCGCCCCCGGCGGCTTCTTCGCCAGCAACACCTCGACGCTGCCGATCAGCGGCCTGGCCCAGGCCAGCCGCGCGCCGGAGCGCTTCGTCGGCATCCACTTCTTCAGCCCGGTGGACAAGATGCGGCTGGTGGAAATCATCCGCGGCAAGCAGACCAGCGACGAGACCGTGGCGCGCGCCTTCGACTACGTGCAGGCCCTGGGCAAGACCCCCATCGTGGTCAACGACGCGCGGGGCTTCTACACCAGCCGCACCTTCGGCACCTACGTGATGGAAGGCGCGGCCATGCTGGCCGAGGGCATACCCGCCGCGGTGATCGAGAACGCCGCGGTGCAGGCCGGCATGCCCGTCGGGCCGCTGGCGGTGCTGGACGAGACCGCGCTCAGCCTGAGCGTGCACGTGATCGAGCAGACCCGCGCCGACCTGGCCGCCGAGGGCAAGGCGTACGAAGCCACACCGGGCGAGCGGCTGGTCGAGCGCATGGTCAAGGAACTCCGGCGCCCCGGCCGCGCGGGCGGCGGCGGCTTCTACGACTACCCCGAGGGCGGCAGGAAGCAGCTCTGGAGCGAGCTGCGCCGCCTGTTCGAGCAGCCCGGCATCGCCTGGGACGTGCCCGCGCTGCAGGACCGCCTGCTCTACCGCCAGGCGATCGAGACCGCGCGCTGCCTGTCCGAGGGCGTGCTCACCAGCACGCACGACGCCAACATCGGCTCCATCTTCGGCATCGGCTTTCCGGCCTGGACCGGCGGCGCGATGCAGTTCATCTACGCCACCGGCATCGACGCCTTCCTGCGCCGCGCGGACGAGCTCGCCGCCCGCCACGGCGCCGGCTTCGCGCTGGACGCTGCGGCGCGCGAGGCGATCCGCCGGTACCAGCCCCATTTCTGATACGGGTTTGCAATCAGCAAGAGAACAAGGCGCGAAGCCGCAGACAGTACACGCAGTACGGCAAGGCGAAGCAACGCCGTTATCTCGCTGATTGCGAAGCCGTATGACGGCGCACAATCGCGCCATGCCCCACTGGCGCCAGCACCTCAAACACACCGCCGACGGCCGGCCGCGCGGCGCCAACCGCAGGCTGGGCCCGCTGGAGCTGCTCGGCGCGGCGCTGCTCGTCGCCGCCCTGCTGCTCTGGCTGTTCCGCGCGGAACTGGGCGTGGCGGGCGGCTGGGCCTGGGCGCCGGGCATCGCGGGCCTGCTGCTCAGCCGCCTGGGCGCGCGGCGCGCCACTCCGGCCGCGGCGGACCAGACCCGGTTCGACACGCCCGGCGCGCGGCTGCTGCAGGCGCTGGCCGGCGCGCTGTGCACCGGCGTCGGCGCCTGGGCGCTGGCGGACCGGCCGCCGCAGCCCATGCTGCTGGCGGCGCTCGGGTTCTTCACGCTCGGCGCCAATGCGCTGTGGGCGGCCTGGCGCGGCACCGCGTCGTGGCTGCTCCGGTGGGGGCCGTTTTTCTGACTCTCTTGCCGGAGCACGCCATGCACCTCTCGGCGCTACAGGCCGACATCACCACGCTGGCGGTGGACGCCATCGTCAACGCGGCCAACACCTCGCTGCTCGGCGGCGGCGGCGTCGATGGCGCGATCCACCGCGCCGCGGGGCCGCAGCTGCTGGACGAATGCCGCCGGCTGGGCGGCTGCGAGACCGGGCAGGCCAAGGCCACGCGCGGCTACCGCCTGCCCGCCCGGCACGTGATCCACACCGTCGGCCCCGTCTGGCACGGCGGCGCGCAGGGCGAGGCCGAGCTGCTGGCCAGCTGCTACCGCCAGTCGCTCGCGCTCGCCGAACGGCTGGGCGCGCGCTCCACCGCCTTCCCTTGCATCGGCACCGGGGTCTACGGCTACCCGCCGCGCGAGGCGGCCGGCATCGCGCTGCGGACGGTGGCCGCGCACGCGCCCACGCAGCTCGAACGCGTGCTCTTCTGCTGCTTCAGCCACGCGGACCTGGCGCTCTACCAGGAACTCCTGCGCCAGCGCGCCCCCGACTGATCTCAGGAGCGCACCGGCTCGCGCACGCCGGCGGCGCCGTGCGGCAGCCAGCGCCAGAACATCCACGCGGCGACGAAGCCGAGGCCGCCGATGGCGAGGGTGCCGCCCGCGAGCGTGATGACGGCGGTCAGGCCCGAGAGCAGCACCGGCCCGCCGCCCCCGCCGATATCGGTGATCACGCGCCAGAGGCCCAGGAACTGCGTGCGCCCCACGGCGGGCGAGGCATCGGCCCCGATGGTGAGCACGATGCCCGCGCCGATGCCGTTGCCCACGCCCAGCACCATGCTGGCGGCCAGCAGCCCGGCGAAGCCGGTGGACAGCGGCATCGCCAGCAGGCTGGCACCCATGATGAGCATGCTGGGCAGCGTGACGGCCAGGCGCCCGCGCTGGTCCATCACCCGGCCCGCCGGGTAGAACAGCAGCATGTCCACCGCCCCCATCAGGCCGTAGATCAGCGACGTGGTGGCCGCGTCCAGCCCGATGTGGCTGGCCCACAGCGGAATCACCACCTGGCGGCAGGCGCGGATGGCGGCCACCAGCGACGTCGCCACGCCCAGCGTGAGCAAGACCTGCCGGTGCGTGCGCAGCATCTGCAGCGCGGCGGGCACTTCGGGCAGGGGATCGCCCTGCGCCGGTGCCTTCGGCTCCAGGTCGGGCACCAGCAGCGAGAGCGCGCCGGTGGCCAGCATCACGACCAGCGCCGCCCAGTACGCGCCCGACAGCCCCAGCCAGTGGATGAAGCCCGCGCCCAGGAACGGCCCGGCGAACATGCCGATGCGGTGCACCCCGCCCAGCGTCGCCATGGCGCGCGCGCGCAGGTGCGCGGGCGCCGCCTCCACCAGGAAGGTCTGCCGCGCCAGCATGAACACTGCGCGCGCCAGCCCCACCATCAGCACGCCCAGGCCGAACAGCCAGACGCTGGACGCCGCCAGGCACAGCACCAGCGCCAGCACGCAGAACACCGAGGCGCCGACCATGGCCCGGCGCTCGCCGAAGCGCGTGGTGAGCGCCGCCGCCGGCAGGTTGGCCAGCAGCGAACCCAGCCCCACCAGCGCCACCACCAGCCCCGCCACCGCCAGGCTCGCGCCTAGGGCGCGCGCGCTGAGCGCCAGCACCGGCAGCAGCGTGCCCTCGCACAGGCCGAACATGAGCGAAGGGCCGAAGGCCGGAATGGCCAGGCGGCGCAGGTCGAGGTCTTGGGGGGAGGCGGGCATGGGGAGCGGTCGATTGTCCACGCTTTGTGCACAGCGCATCGGCGGCGCATTGCATTGCTCGCCGGTCGCCCAAACCACTGCTGGAATCCTGCCTGCTGCTGGAGCCGACGGCGTACCGCGCCTTTCCTGGCTACTGCTCTGGCCTCCTGCAATTTGAATTTCCATTCGCCCCCGAGCCCGTCGAAGCTCTTCGACAGACTTGGAGCCAACGGCTCATTTGCCACCGGGCCGGATCAATCAGTGGTGCTTCCAAGCGGTGTCGCCAACTGGGAAACCGATGACTTCAACACCTTTACGAACTGCTGCGCTGCCGGGGACAAGGAGCGTCCCGTTTTGATCAGGACATAAATGTCCCGCGACACCTTCGGGAACGTCAACGGCTTGAACACCAAGCCGGATGTACGGGAGTTCCTCGCGTAGGTGGCCGGCATGACGGCTGGACCCAGGCCGCACATGACCATCCAGAGTGCCGTCGACATCAGCGACACTTCACGTTGGACGTTCAAATAGATGCCTGCCTTGGCTGCCGATTGGTCTAAAAACGTGCGGAAACCATAGCCCGGCCGCACCGTCATCACTGGCAGCCGATCGATGTCTTTCCAACGTACCGTACGCCGCTCGGCAATCTCATCGCCCTGTCGGCAAACCAGCCCAAGAGCGTCGGTCATCAGCCGCTCCGTCTGAACCCCTTCACCCACCAGATCCGGCGTCCCAACCCCGAAATCCACCGTCTCCCCCAACACGCGCGACGTGAAATTTTCGGGTGCACAGTCATCAACATGAATGTGTACGTCCGGGTACAGCCGATGGAAAGAGGTGATCGCACCGGGCAGCAGAACCTCAGCCAGCATGGGCGTACAGGCGATGGTCACGCGGCCTCGCCTCAAGCGTGATTGATCCCTGATCTCGTGGCCCAGCACATCCATGTCGCGCAGCACCCGTTGTGCGGTCTCGATGGCCTCATGCGCAACGGCCGTCGGCACCAGTGAGCGAGTGGTTCTATCAAACAGCCGCACTCCCAGGCCCAGTTCCATCTGCCGGATCGAGACACTGACAGCCGACTGAGTGACGCACAGCTGGGCGGCAGCCGCGCTCAGATTGCGCAACTGGTACACGGCAACAAAGGCGCGAAGCTGCTTGAACGTCAGGGACGAGACTCGGATTTCATTCATGAAAGAACATGATAAATCGTTTTAGAAAAATCGATTTACTTCAAGAAACCCATGACCTCTAATCAGGGCTATTGATCGCAAAAATCAGATGAAAAGCAGATGCGGAGACAGCACGCACCTGCATCACCGTCGAGACGAACACCGACGCGATGCCCGGGGAGCGGCACCATCTTGAGAGTAGAGACAGGAAGTGGCAAACAAGTACGAACATGTTCCGATTGGTGTCGGACAGCCGGTCCACAAGGACATCAAGAGCCAAGGCACGATGCAACTTGCCGCCATTGCGCAGGCGCCGCCATCAGTGGGTGACCACCGTTCCCCCCCACCCACAGCCCCTCATCCCCAAGGCCACATCGACCGCATCGTGAAGAGCTCTTTCGGGTGCAGTTGCCGAGCGCTATGGGCCAGAGGTCTTCCTGCGTCGGATTGACACCGCACTCGACACACACCGGAGTGCTCGCCATCGCTCGAGACCACTCTTCGTTTCCGGATCGGTTGCGGTCGTCTCATCTGCCACCTGCCGAATTGCCTTTCGCCGTGGCATCCGGCACCGCCCCCAGGCGTCCTCCAATGAAATAGAGGAACACCTTGGTATCGATGGCTACCAGTTCTTTTTTCTTCGGCCAGCAATACCCAGCCATTCACCCTTCATCACTGCATCGACGACGCATATAGACCCATGAAGATCCAAGACTACGATTCATCCATTCCCGAGTTACACATGGTTGAAACATTGGCGGCATTTGACCAAGTGGATCCCATACAAGCCACCGACGAAGAGATTGCCGCCGCTGTCCAAGATGCCGACATCCCTGCCCTGCTGGGTGCATTAGCCATGCTGACAGGTGACGAAGCCCTGCTATCGGACGAATTGAAACCTCCATCACCTTCCATGACTGCACGAATCGCCCCTCAGGGTGGAATGACAGATGGACAACTAGCCAGAGCCCGAGAGATTGCCACACGTACCCTGATTCATTACCGTGACGCCGGATGCCCACCGGTCCAGACGACATCCGACGAATGGATCGACCGCATCGTACATTTCTTGATCAAACCAGGATACGAGGATTGCCTAGATTTGCTTCGCCACGAACTGAACTATCCGCAGGATGTGGGCAAACCCGAGTGGATTTTGTCTGAGATCGGTAGTATGGCCCAAATAAAAGTGGCCGTGATCGGCTCAGGCTTCGCCGGCATTACTGCTGCACATCGGCTCAAGCAGGCAGGGCTCGATTTCACCGTATTCGAGAAAAACAGCGATGTAGGTGGTGTCTGGTGGGAAAATACCTATCCGGGTTGCCGACTGGATACGCCCAATTTCGCCTACAGCCTCTCTTTTGCCCAAAGGCAAGATTGGCCACAACAATTTTCCCAACAACCCGAAATCCTCCGGTACATCCAACTCATCGTGGATCGTGCCGGACTTCGGCCCCATATCCACCTCGACACGGAAGTGCAACAGTTGGCCTTCGACGAGGCCAGCGCGACCTGGCTGGTCACTGCGCGCACGTCATCCGGCAAACTGGTCCAGGAACGGTACAATTTCGTCATCACGGCGATGGGGCTTCTAAACCGGCCCAGCATTCCTGACTTCGAGGGCGCCTCGAACTTCAGGGGAGAAATCATCCATTCGGCCCGATGGCGAAGTGACATATCGCTCGAAGGAAAGCGAGTGGCCCTGATCGGCACGGGAGCGAGCGCTTTCCAGATCGGTCCGGAAATCTATCAGCAAGTAAAGACACTTGCGGTGTTCCAGCGCCATCCCCCCTGGATGCTACCGACTCCAAATTATCACGACGATCTCAAACCAGGGATGAAGTGGCTTCTTCGGCACGTACCATACTACGGCCGCTGGTTCCGTTTCTGGCAGGTCTGGATTGGTGTCGAAGGGCGTTTGCATTTGGTGGAGGTAGACCCGAACTGGAAGCACCCGGTTTCAGTCAGTGCCGCCAATGAGGCCTTGCGCCAAGAGTGCCTGGCAACGATGGCCCAACAATTTGCCAGACGTCCGGACCTGCTGGAAAAAGCCACTCCCAGCTATCCGCCCGGTGCAAAGCGCATGCTTCGCGACAATGGGACATGGCCAGAGATGCTCATGAGTCCAAATGTCAATCTGGTGACCGAGTCGATCTCGCATCTTTCCAAGCATGCCATTCACACCAAGGATGGCCAGAGACATGCCGTTGATGTCATCATCTGCGCTACCGGTTTCAAGGCGGCCGATTTTCTTTATCCATTGAAGATCACCGGCACGGCCGGACAAGATCTACATGATTATTGGGCCGGTGACTGCCGAGCATACAAAGGAATCACGGTCCCTGGTTTTCCTAATTTTTTCATGACCAGCGGCCCCAACACAGGGGTCGTAGTCAATGGCAGTGCAATCTTCTTTTCCGAGTGCCAAGTGGAATACATTCTCCGAGCCATCAGACATACGATCGTCAACCGACATAGAACCATTGATTGCAAGCCGGCGCCATTCGAATCCTATAACCACTATATAGATCAAGGCAACACAACCAAAGCATGGGCCGTGGCCAAGGTTTCCAGTTGGTACAAGAATCGCGCCGGAAGGGCGGCACAAACATGGCCATTTGGCTTACTGGAGTACTGGAACCTCACAGCCAAATTCTCTCCCGAATCTTACTCCTTTGCCTGAAAACAACCGGCAGCATTCAATTTTTTTCCAATCCTTCAACGACAAGGGGACATCAATGCTTATCGCAAAGCTTTTGAAGCGTGCAGCCATTTTCATTTCCAGTGCAATACTGACCTCTGTTGCGCTGGCACAGCCCTATCCCAGCAAGCCTGTAAAAATGATTCTGCCGTTTCCGCCAGGTGGTTCTGCAGACACCATCACACGCGAAGTTGCCGAAAAACTTCACGCTGACGGAATAGGTGTCTTCATCGTCGAAAACAAACCAGGAGCTGCCGCCAATCTGGGTACCAGCTATGTCGTCAAATCACCCAATGATGGATACACCCTTTTGGTAGGCGTCACCGGTGCCTTGACCATCAATCCCTGGCTTTATCCAGATCTGGGCTACAAGCCCGATACCGACTTGACGAGCATCACCATGCTGGCGCAGGCACCCGTAGTTCTGGTTGCCAGCATGAAATCCGGCATAACGAATGTGAAAGATTTGGTGGCACGCGCGAAAGCAAAACCAGGACAGCTGACGTATGCCACCAATGGGAAGGGGACGAGCCACCATTTGGCTGGCGAAATGTTCAAGCATCGCGCTGGTATCTTCATGCTGAACATCCCCTACAAAGGCACGCCCGGCGCCCTTCAAGACATTGTTTCGGGACAGGTGGACCTCGGCTTCCTTGATCTGACCGCTGCCATGCCCCTCATCTCGTCCGGCCGCATCGTTGCGGTTGCCACCACCGGTGCGACCCGCCCGGCCGCATTGCCCAACGTGCCCACCATTGCCGAATCGGGATATCCCAATTACGAAGCCATGACCTGGATCTCCTTGATGGCACCCAAAGGGATGGACCCTCAGAACGTGGAAAAAATCAACAAGGCGGTCAATTCCATATTGGCAGAGGAAAATTTCAGGAAGAGCGTCGCAGCCAAAGGCATGGAGGCTGCCGGATCGACACCTGGAGCCCTGCAGTCCTTCATAAAGGAAGAATTGGTCAAATGGAAATCGGTAATAGAGCAGGCCAATATTTCTATCAACTGAACTTCTTCGACAATTCGGAAGTTACAGATATGTGTTCCCTCACGCCATGGTCATCAACTGCGCATTCCCCCCCGCCGCCGCCGTGTTGGTGCTGATGGCCTGCTCGTGCAGCAGCGCGGTCTGGTCGTAGCCGCGGCCGGCCTGCAGGTCGTCGCTGGTCAGGCTCTCGACGCGCACCAGGGCGCCCGCGCGCGCGGCGACCTGGGCGGCCACGTGCAGCAGGGCGTCGCCGTCGCCTTCGAACAGCAGCGCAGCCATGGGGGCGTCGGCCAGAGCGGCCGCATCGGCGCGCTGCAGCCAGTGCTCGCCGGCCTCGCCCAGCGCGGCGGCGAGCGCCGGCCAGGCGGCGGCCCAGCCGGGCTCGCCCTGCGGCAGCACCACGCGGCAGGGGTTGCCGCTGGCGAGCGCCGCCGCCACCTGCGCGACGAGGCCCAGCGGGGTGCGCGGCAGGGCCCAGACGGGACCGCGCGGCAGCAGGCGGTAGCGGTTGGATTCGCCGGTGGGGCCGGGCAGCAGCCAGCTGGCGCCGGCGCGCGCGGCGTCCTGCGCGGCGGCAATGGCGGCGCGCGCCTGCGCGGGGTCGGCGCCGGGCAGCGCGGCCTGCTGCAATAACCGCAGCAGCGCCAGCGGGGGCGGCGGCGCCTCGGCGCGCGGCAGCGCGGCCAGCGCGGCGTTGGGCCGGCCCCGCACCAGCCGGTACAGGTACAGCGGCCCGCCGGCCTTGGGGCCGGTGCCCGACAGGCCCATGCCGCCGAAGGGCTGCACGCCGACCACCGCGCCGATCACGTTGCGGTTGACGTAGAGGTTGCCCGCCTGCACGCGGTCGGTGAGGCGGGCGATGGTCTCGTCGATGCGGCTGTGCACGCCGAAAGTGAGGCCGTAGCCGCTGGCGTTGATGTCGGCGACGAGGGCGTCGAGCTGCTCGCGCCGGTAGCGGATGACATGCAAGACCGGCCCGAAAATCTCGTGGGTCAAGCGCGAGCAGCTATCGATTTCGATAATCGCCGGGGCCACGTAATGGCCATGGAGCGCGGGCGGCAGGGGCAGGCGCGTCACCGCCTGCCCGGCCTCGGCCAGCTGCCGGATGTGGGCCTCGATCCGCGCGCGCGCCGTCTCGTCGATCACCGGGCCGATGTCGGTGCCCAGGCGGTCGGGGTTGCCGACACGCCACTCCTGCAGCGCGTCCCTGAGCATGGCGAGCTGCCGCTCGGCGATGTCTTCCTGCAGGCACAGCAGGCGCAGCGCGGAGCAGCGCTGGCCAGCCGAGTCGAAGGCGGAGGCGAGCACGTCGGCGACGACCTGCTCGGCGAGCGCGGACGAATCGACCACCATCGCGTTCTGCCCGCCGGTCTCGGCGATCAGCGGGATGGGCTGGCCGCCGGGCGACAGGCGCAGCGCGAGCTGGCGCTGGATGAGCCGCGCCACCTCGGTGGAGCCGGTGAACAGCACGCCCGCCACCCGCGGGTGCGCCACGAGCTGCACGCCCACCGTCTCGCCGGTGCCGGGCAGCAGCTGCAGCGCATCCGGCGGCACGCCGGCCTCGTGCAGCAGGGCGGTCATGGCGGCGGCGGTGAGCGGCGTCTGCTCGGCCGGCTTGGCCAGCACGGTGTTGCCGGCGGCCAGCGCGGCGGCGACCTGGCCGGTGAAGATGGACAGCGGGAAGTTCCACGGGCTGATCGCCAGCACCACGCCCAGCGGGCGCTCGGCCGCGTTGTCGAAGCGCGCGGCCACCTGCGCGCCGTAGTAGCGCAGGAAGTCGGCCGCCTCGCGGATCTCGCCGACGGCGTTGGCCAGCGTCTTGCCGGCCTCGCGCTGGATCAGGCCGATCAGCGGCTGGCTGCGCTGCTCCAGCAGGTCGGCGGCGCGCGCCAGCACGTCGGCGCGGCCGGCCGGCGGCGTGCCGGCCCAGATCGGCAGCGCGGCGGCGGCGCGCCCGGCCGCAGCCTGCACCTCGTGCGGCGCGGCCTCGCGCACCCAGCCCACGGTGTCGGCCAGCTCCCCCGGGTTGGCCAGCGCCTGCCAGCCCTCGGCGCGCGCCGGGTCGGCCGGCGGCGCGACGCCCGGGGGCGCGGCCAAGTACCGCCGGCCGCTGCCGGCCAGCAGCGCGGCCGACAGCGAGGCGAGCTGCTGCTCGTGCGCCAGGTTGAAGCCCTGCGAGTTGGCCCGTGCCAGCGCGCCCTGCCCCGCGAACAGCGCGCGCGGCAGCGGGATGCGCGGGTGCGGCGCGCCCAGGCGCCCTTCCTCGCGCGCGATGCGCAGCACCTCCTCCACCGGGTCGGCCACCAGCTCGGAAACCGGCACGCCGGCGTCGCCGATGCGGTGCACGAACGAGGTGTTGGCGCCGTTTTCCAGCAGGCGGCGCACCAGGTAGGCCAGCAGCGTCTCGTGGCTGCCCACCGGCGCGTAGATGCGGCAGGGCCGCGCCAGCCTGCCCTCGGCGGCCGGCCCCACCACCTGCGCGTACAGCGGCTCGCCCATGCCGTGCAGGCACTGGAACTCGTACTGGCCGCTGTAGTAGCTGCCGCCCACCGCCTGCGCCAGGTGATAGATGCTGGCCAGCGTCTGCGCGTTGTGCGTGGCGAACTGCGGATACACCGCGTCGGGCGCCTCCAGCAGCTTGCGCGCGCAGGCGAGGTAGCTGACGTCGGTGTAGGCCTTGCGCGTGTAGACGGGGTAGCCGGCCAGGCCATCGATCTGCGCGCGCTTGATCTCGCTGTCCCAGTACGCGCCCTTCACCAGCCGCACCATCAGCCGGCGGCGGCTGCGGCGCGCCAGGTCCACCAGGTGGTCGATCACCTGCGGGCAGCGCTTCTGGTAGGCCTGCACGACGAAGCCGATGCCGTTCCAGCCCTTCAGGTCCGGCGCGGCGCACAGGGCTTCGAGCAGGTCGAGCGACAGCTCCAGCCGGTCGGCCTCCTCGGCGTCGATGTTCATGCCGATGTCGTAGCGTCGCGCGAGCTGCGCCAGGTGCAGCACGCGCGGCAGCAGCTCCTGCATTACGCGCTCGTACTGCGCGCGGCAGTAGCGCGGGTGCAGCGCCGAGAGCTTGATCGAGATGCCCGGCCCCTCGAAGATGCCGCGCCCGTCGGACGCGCTGCCGATCGCATGGATCGCCTGCTCGTAGGCGGCCAGGTAGCGCCGGGCGTCGGCCTCGGTGGTCGCGGCCTCGCCCAGCATGTCGTAGCTGTAGCGAAAGCCGAGCTGCTCGTGCGCGCGGCTGTTGGCCAGCGCCTCGGCGATGTGCTGGCCGGTGACGAACTGCTCGCCCATCAGCTTCATCGCGCGGTGCACGCCCTGGCGGATCAGCGGCTCGCCGCCCTTGCCGATCACGCGCGTCAGCGCCGCCGACAGGCTCTTCTCGCTGCTGGTGGCCGTCAGCTTGCCGGTCAGCACCAGGCCCCAGGCGGCAGCGTTGACGAACAGGGACGGTGAGCGCCCGACGTGCGCGCGCCAGTCGCCGCGGCTGATCTTGTCGCGGATCAGCGCGTCGCGCGTGGCGCGGTCGGGGATGCGCAGCAGCGCCTCGGCCAGGCACATCAGCGCCACGCCCTCCTGGCTGGAGAGCGAGAACTCCTGCACCAGCGCCGCCACGCCGCTGGCCACCGGCGCGTCGCGCAGGCCCTGCACCAGGCGCGTGGCCAGCGCGCGCACCTGCTCGGCCTGCGCATCGCTCTCGGCGCGCGCCAGCGGCAGCAGCATGGGCAGGCATTCGGTCTCGGGCCGGTGCCAGGCGGCCGTGATGGCGGCGCGCAGCGGGGTCTGCGGCAGCACCGACTGGGCGAACGCGAGGAAGGGTTGCACCTCTGGCGGCGGCGGGGGTTGCACCTCTTCGGCCGCCACCGCAGCGCCGGCGTCCGCCAGGGGAATGCTGCCGGCGCCGCGCTCCAGCGCGTCCACGTAGAGCATCGCCGCCTGCTTGAGCAGCCAGTGGGGCGTGCGGCCCATCTTCGCGGCGGCGGCGCGGATGCGCTCGCGCTGGCTGTCGTCCACCTTGATGCCTATGGTCGTCGTGCCCATCGGGATGCCTCCTTCCACCGCGGAGGCCGCGATGGTCGCACGGCGGATCAGGACAGGGAAATAAGGGTTAACCCTTGTGCAACCTCAAGAGGTGACAGCATTCCCGGCGCGCTCCTGCAGCACCGGAAAACGGCGCGGCGCGATGAACAGCACCAGCAGCATCAGCACCGCGAGCACGCTCATGCCGACGTAGAGGTCGTCGGTCGCGCCGCCCAGGGCTGCGCGCAGGTAGGCCGCCGCGGCGCTGCCCGGGGGCGCCGCCTGCAGCGCGCCGATCACGCCGTCGACGTGGGCCGGCACCTGCCCCTGCAGCGCCGCCGGCGCCTGCGCCAGCCGCGCGCCGAGCGAGGCGTTGAAGATCGCGCCGAACAGCGCCGCGCCCAGGCTCTGGCCGAGGTAGCGCGCGAACATGTTGGAGCCGGTGACCACGCCGCGCCGCCCCCAGTCGACCACCGACTGCATGCCGACCAGCAGCGGCGTCGACAGCAGCCCGAAGCCCGCGCCCAGCGCGACCTGGTCGAGCAGCACCAGCGCCACCGGCTGCGGCCGCGGCATCCAGAGAAAGGCGAGCGAGGCCAGCAGGATCAGCGCACCGCCCAGCACCGCCGTGTCGCGAAAGCCCAGGCGCAGGTACACCGGCACCGACAGCGTGGACGACACCGGCCAGCCCAGGCTGATGCCCGCCAGCACCAGCCCGGCGGCGATCGCGCCCAGGCCCTGCACCGACTGCAGGAAGGTCGGCAGGAAGATGCTCGGCGCCATCATCACCAGGCCCATGCCGATGCAGGCCAGGTTGGAGCCCACCAGCACGCGCCGGCGCCACAGCCAGCCCGGCATCACCGGCTCGGGCGCGCGCCGCTCGACCGCCGCCAGCGCCAGCAGCGCGAGCAGCGCCAGTGCGAACACCAGCACGATCTGCCACGAGGCCCAGGGCCAGGTCTGCCCGCCTTCGAGCACGCCGAAGATCAGCAGGCCGAGCGCCACGAACAGCAGCGCCGCGCCCGCCACGTCGATGCGCGGCGTGCGCTGGTGCAATCGCTCGTGCAGGTGGCGCCCGATGAGCGCCAGGGCGAGCACGCCGATCGGCAGGTTCACCAGGAAGATCCAGCGCCAGGAAACGTACTCGGCGAACGCGCCGCCCAGCACCGGCCCGACGATGGCCGCCATGCCCCAGACGCTGGACAGCCACCCCTGCACCGGGCCGCGCTCCTCGACCGAGTACAGGTCGCCCGCGAGCGTCATCACCGTGGCCATGATGGCCCCCGCGCCCAGCCCCTGCAGGCCGCGGAAGACGATCAGCGCGTGCATGTTCCACGCCGCCGCGCAGGCCACCGAGCCGAGCAGAAAAATCACCGTGCCCCAGATCAGCACCGGCTTGCGGCCGAACAGGTCCGAGAGCTTGCCGTAGATCGGGATCGTCACCGTCTGCGCGACGAGGTAGATGGAGAACACCCAGCTCACCAGCGCCAGGCCCCCCAGGTCGCCGACGATCTGCGGGATGGCGGTGGAGACGATGGTGGTGTCCATCGCCGCGAGCATCATCATCGCCATCAGGCCGGCGAGGATCCAGCCGCGGTGGGCGGGGGCGGGAGCTGGGAAAGTGTCGGACATGAGGGAATTGTGCTGCGGCCCGGTTCATTTCGATCGGCGCGCGATACTCGCCCTCAGCATCCGACTGGACCATCACTACTGAAAGACCACAGATCCATGCTACTGAAAGCGGCTGACGACAAATCCAAACGCGTGCGCCTGTTGCAAACGCTGCAAGACTCGAACACGCTGAACGCATCGCAAAAGAAGTGGCTGCGCGACGAGCTGATGCGACTCACGAAGGGCATCGAAGGCGAGCGCGATTCCGCCTACTACATCGACGGCCACTTCAAGGATTCGAAAAACCATGTCGTGGTGCACGATCTGCGCTTCGTCGTGGACGACGAGGTGGCGCAGATCGACCACCTGGTCATCAACCGCGTGCTGGGCATTTATCTCGTCGAAACCAAGAACTACGCATGCAACCTGCTCATCAACGAACGCGGCGAGTTCACCGCGGATTACGGAAGAGGCCAGCGGTTCGGCGTGCCCTCTCCGCTGGAGCAGAGCAAGCGGCATGCGCGCGTGCTGGTCAAAGTGCTGCAGCGCTTGGAGATCACCGGACGCTTGAACATGGAACCCGAAATACACCACGTGGTGATGCTGCACCCCAAGGCGATCATCCAGAGACCGCCACGCAACACCTTCGACACTGGCAACATCATCAAGGCAGACCAGTTCCCCGCGTGGCACCAGTCCTTCGTGGAAAGCATCGGAGGCGGCGGTTTGCTCAAGAGCATGGTCAACGTGCGCAGCCCCGAGACCATCACGGCATGGGCCGAAAAACTGATGCGCCAGCACCGGCCGGCCGACCTGCTTGCGCTGCCCGAATTCATACTGCCGCACGAAAAAACGGCAGTACCTCCAAGTCGGCCAAACACCGCCGAATCCCGGAGTGATGCATCAGCGACGCCTGGAACACCGCCCGCACAGAACGCAAACGCCAAGCACCTGATCTGCGCCGAGTGCGGCTCGAAAATTAGCTTTGCCGAAGGCAAGTACTGCTGGAACCACCCTGAACTGTTTGGCGGACAGCAGTATTGCCGGGAGCATCAACGGCGGTTCACCGTTTGACGATCCCTGGAGCAGCGCGGCGGATCAAGCTCCTGCCACGCGCGGCACGCTGATTCAGCCCGCCTCCCCCGCCCACGCCTCCTGCGCCAGCCTCTCGAACTCCTTGCGCAGCAGGTGCTTCTGCACCTTGCCGGTGGAGGTGGCGGGCAGGGCGTCGACGAAGCGGATCAGCTTGGGCACCTCGAAGCCGCCCAGGCGGGCGCGGCAGTGCGCTTCGAGCGCCGCCTCGTCCACCTCGGCGCCGGGCTTCTTCACGACGAAGGCGCAGACCGCCTCGATCCAGCGCGGGTGCGGCAGGCCAACCACGCCGGCGCCGGCCACCGCGGGGTGCGCCAGCAGCACGGCCTCGACCTTGACGCTGGCGACATTCTCGCCGCCGGTCTTGATCATGTCCTTCTTGCGGTCGAGGAACATCAGCTGCCCGCCCGGCCCCCACATGCCCAGGTCGCCCGTGTGGTGCCAGCCGAAGCGCTGCGCCGCGGCCGTGGCCTCGGGGTCCTTGAAGTAGCCGAGCATGGCGTTGGCGCCGCGGTGCACGATCTCGCCGGGCTGGCCCTCGCCGAGCAGGCGGCCCTCGTCGTCCATCACCGCGGTCTCCACGTGCGGCAGCGAGGCGCCCCAGTAGTTGGCGTCCAGCCCCGGGTGCGCGAGCGGCCTGAAGGTCATGGTGCCGGGGTACATCTCGGTCTGGCCGGAGGCGAGCATGACGTTGCCGGTCAGCCGCTCGGCGATCGGGCGGATCAGCGGCCCGGGGATGGGCGCCATGGCGTACATCGCCAGGCGCATCGAGGGCGCGCGGAACGCCGGGTCGGCCAGCAGCGCGGCGTACATCATCGGCAGGCCGGTGAAGAGGGTGTAGCCCTCGCGCACGATGGAGGCGCGCACCTCGTCGGGCACGAAGCCGCGCAGCAGCACCACGCAGGCACCGGCCGCGTGCGCCGTGGCCACCAGGCAGTGCTGCGCGCAGTGGAACAGCGGCAGCACGCCGGAGAACACGTCGGTCTCGTCGAACCCGAAGCCGGCCATGTTGCCCATGACCGAGGCCGCCACCGAGGCGTGCGAGTGCACCGCGCCCTTGGGGTCGCCGGTGGTGCCGCTGGTGTACATGATGAGCGCGGGCTGCTCGCCGTCGATGGCGACGTCGGGCAGCTGCCCGGGCTGGCCGCTTTCGGCCTGCGCCAGGGTCGGCGCGCCCGCCCCGGCCGCGCCGGCATCGGCCAGGGTCAGGACCACCGGCACGGCCAGCCGGGCGAGCACGGCGGCGATGGCGGGCGTGGCGGCGAAGGCCGCGTCGGCCACGATGGCCGAGACCTCGGCGTGGCGCAGGATGTATTCGATGGCGCCGGCGTCGAGCCGGATGTTGACCGGCACCCAGACGTTGCCCGACTTGTGGATGCCGTTGTAGGCCACCACCATGTCGGCCGAGTTGGCGCACAGCATGCCGATCTGCCGGCCGGTGCCGACGGCGGCGAGCAGGTGGTGCGCGAAGCGCGAGCTGCGCGCGTCGAACTCGGCGTAGGACAGGCGCACGTCGCCGTCGACGACGGCGGTGCGCCCGGGGAACTTGAGCGCGCTGCGGTGCACCAGGTCGCCCAGCGCCACGCGGCGGATGCGGCGCAGGGCATCGGTGGGAGGCATGTGGATCATCTCGGGGCTCCTTCGGTTCGGGGTGGGATGGGGGACAGGTCCAGGCTCCGCGGCACGCGCACCGGCATGGCCAGCAGCATCTGCCCCATGCCCTTGCCCAGCGGGTCGTTGTTGAGCGAGGCCATGCCGCCGCCGCCCAGCGCCTGCTCGCAGACGAAGTTGAAGGCTGCAATGCCGGGCACATCGAAGCGCGTGACCTTGCCTTTGATGGCATAGGCCAGATGCGCCTTGACGGCCTCGGGCGTGAGCTGCGCGGCGAGCAGGGGCAGCCACTCGGGGCGGCGCGCGATCACGCCGATGTTGGAGGTGTCGCCCTTGTCGCCCGAGCGCGCCCAGGCGAGGCGGATCAGGGGGACTTCGACGGTGCCGGTTGCTTCGCTATTGGTAGCTGGTAGCGCTTGACTGGCAAGCGCTGGAGGCTGATTCGATCCTGAGCCCTCACCCCTGCCCTCTCCCAGGGGGAGAGGGAGGAAACCGGGGGCGCCCTCGCCTGGAGGGAGGGGGTGGGATTCAGGCACGGCCGATCGCCCTCGCCCCTCTGGGGAGAGGGAGGGGTGAGGGGCCGGCAGCGCCACTGCCTGCCCATCGAGCGCCACCGCGGGCGCCACCCGGGATTTCTCCAGCAGGAACGCATACTGCCGGATCAGCGGCGAGACGGCGGGCCTGCCGCCCACGCCGGTGGTGCCCGGCGCCCAGGAGGTGCCCGCGGGCGCCACCTCGCGCGCCAGCAGCTCCAGCGCGGCCTTGTCGGCGTGGCGCGCGGTCAAGCGCAGCACGGCCTCGCGCGTGTGCTGCACCGCCGGGTTGGCCAGCGGCCCCCAGCCGCTTTCGGCCCCCAGTACCTCGATGTGCGTGGCGCTGAAGGGCGCCAGGCCCTGCGCGGCCAGCAGCTCGCCCACGCGCGAGAGGATGGCCTCGCCCGTGCGCCGCGCCTTGGCCACGGCGTCGAAGCCGACGATGGTGAGCTGCGCCGAGGTCTTGTAGCCGTCCATCCAGGTCGCGCTGACCTTGTAGAACGGCGTGGGCGCGCGGCCCCTGGCGCCCTGCACGCGCACGCGCTGCGGCCCGGCGGGCTGCAGCGTCACCTGCGTGAAGTCGCAGACCACGTCGGGCAGCAGGTAGGCCTTTGGATCGTGGATCTCGTAGAGCATCTGCTCGGCCACCACCTGCGGCGCGACCAGCCCGCCGGTGCCCGCGGGCTTGGTCACGGTGAAGCTCCCGTCCGGCTCGCATTCGACGATGGGGTAGCCGATGTGCGGCCAGTCGGGCACGTCCTGCCAGTCGGTGTGCAGCCCGCCCGTGGCCTGGCAGCCGCATTCGATGATGTGGCCCGCCAGGCTCCCGCCGGCAAGCTGGTCGAACTCATGCGCCTGCCAGCCGAACTCGTGCATCAATATGCCCAGCGTCACCGCCGAATCGACGCAGCGGCCGGTGACGACGATCTGCGCGCCGGCATCCAGCGCCGCCTTGACCGGCAGCGCGCCGAGGTAGGCGTTGGCCGTCACCACCCGGGCGGGCAGCGGCGCGCCGCTCTGCAGCTCGGCCACCGGCGGCTGGCCGGCGCGCAGCTCGCCCAGCAGCGGCATCACGTCGTCGCCCGTCACGGTGGCGATCTTCACGCTCACGTCCAGTTCCGCGGCCAGCGCGCGCAGCGCCTGGGCGCAGCCCTCGGGATTGACGCCGCCGGCGTTGCTCACCACGCGGATGCCCCGCGCCACCACGTCCGCGAGCACGGCCCGCATCGTCACGCCGACGAAGTCGGTGGCGTAGCCCAGCTCGGGCTTTTTCATGCGCGCGGCCGCGAGGATGGACATGGTGAGCTCGGCCAGGTAGTCGAACGCCAGGTAGTCCACCTGGCCGCTCGCGACGAGCTGCGGCGCGCCCACGCTCGAATCGCCCCAGAAGCCCGAGGCGCCGCCGATGCGCACGGTTTTCTTCTCGCTCATCGCCCGCTCCATTGGGGTGGCCGCTTCTCGCGGAACGCCGCCTGGCCCTCGGCCGCGTCCTCGGTCAGCGCAAAGAGGCCGATCTGGCTTTCGGTGAAGGCCATCGACTGCTCGAACGGCAGGCCCTCCAGGTGCTTCATCAGGTACAGGCCGCGGCGGATCGCGGCCGGGGACTTGTCCACGATGCGCGCCAGCAGCCTGTGCACCGCGCCGTCGAGGTCCTCGCTCACCTCGTTGACCAGGCCCCAGGCCAGCGCCTGCCGCGCATCGACGGGCTCGCCCGTGATGCACAGGTCGGCCAGCGCGCGCCGCCCGATCAGGCCCTGCAGCACCGACAGCACCTGCGCCGGGAACACCCCCACCTTCACCTCCGGCAGGCCGAAGCGCGCGTGCGGCGCGGCCACCGCCAGGTCGCACATCGCGAGCAGGCCCATGCCGCCCGCCATGCAGGCGCCGTTGACGCGCGCGACCAGCGGCAGGTGCGTGGCGCGCGCGGCGCGCAGCAGGTTGGCGAAGCCCTGCCGCGGCTCGGAATAGTCGAACTTGAACGACCGGCCCGTGGCCAGGTCGGCCCCGGCGCAAAACGCCTTCTCGCCCGCGCCGGTGAGCACGATGGCGCGCAGGCCGCGGTCGGCGTTGGCGGCCACCAGCGCCTCGGTCAGGCCCGCGATGACGGCGGCGTTCATCGCGTTGCGCCGCTCCTCGCGGGCGATGGTGAGCCAGAGCACGCCGTCCTCCTGGCGGGTCAGCAGTTCTGTCATGTGCACATTCCTCGGTTCGGTGTTTCACTACTCTCCCTCCCCCTCTGGGGGAGGGAGCAACGGCCATCAAAAGCCCCACTGCTTCGCCGCCAGCTCCTTCATGATCTCCTCGGTGCCGCCGCCGATGGTGACCACCTTGACCTCGCGGTAGATGCGCTCGCACACCGTGCCGCGCATGTAGCCCATGCCGCCCAGGATCTGCACGCCCGCGTCGGCGCAGAACTGCATGGTCTGCGTCGCCTGGTTCTTCAGCGTGCAGACCTCGGCCACCCAGTCGGCTCCGGTGTCGCCCGCATCGGCGCGCGCGGCCACGGCGTCGAGCCACGCCGCCGTGGCGCAGATGCGCTGGCGCATGTCCACCAGCTTGTGGCGGACCACCTGGTGCTGCGTGAGCGGCTGGCCGAAGGCGCTGCGCTGGCGCGCCCAGGCGAGCGCTTCGTCCAGGCACGCCTCGGCGAAGCCGACCGCGCCCGCGGCCAGGCCCAGGCGCTCGCCGTTGAAGTTGCCCATGATGGCCTTGAAGCCCGCGCCCTCGCGGCCCAGCAGGTAGCGCGCGGGCACGCGCACGCCGTCGAAGCGCAGATGGGCGGTGTCGGACGACAGCCAGCCCATCTTGTCCAGGCGCGTGCGCGAGAGTCCTTCAACATCGCCCGGCACCACGATCAGGCTGATGCCGCCGGCGCCCTTGTTGGCCGGGTCGGTGCGCACCGCGAGCGTGATCCAGTCGGCGCGCATGCCGGAGGTGATGAAGACTTTCTCGCCGTCGATCACGTACTCGTCGCCCTCGCGCCGCGCCGTCGTGCGCAGCGCCGCCACGTCCGAGCCGCCGCCCGGCTCGGTGATGGCGAGCGCCGCGATCCGCTCGCCCGCGAGCACGGGCGGCACCACCTCGTGCTTCACCGCGTCGCTGCCCAAGGCGACGACGAGCGGCAGCGCGATGTTGTGCGAGAACAGGCTGGCCTGCACCCCGCCCGACGCGCCGTGGCGGCACAGCGCGCGCCAGACCGGCATGCGCAGGGCATGGGGCACGGGCGTGCCGCCGAGTTCCTCGGGGTAGCCCAGGCCGAGCAGGCCGAGTGCGGCCGCGCGGCGGTAGAGCGCGCGCGGGAATTCGCCCGCGGCGTCCCACCCGGTGGCGTGCGGCGCGATCTCGGCCTTGGCGAAGCGCTCCACCGTGCCCACGAGCGCATCGCGGGCCTCGCGCCATTCATCCGGTGTCATGCAGCCTCCCCCCGCGCCGCGGGCACTTCGAAGCGCAGCAGCACCTGCCCGGGGCTGACCTGCTGGCCCTCGCTCACCAGCACCTCGGCGACCGTGGCCGCGCCGCGCGGCGCGAGGCTGTGTTCGAGCTTCATCGATTCGATCACCACCGCCGCCTCGCCCGCCGCGAGCGGCTGGCCGGGCTGCGCGTGGATGCGCACCACGCGGCCGTTGAAGGGCGCCGTCAGTTCCGCCGCCGCCTGCGCCCGCCCCGCGTCCGCCGCGGGGGCGAAGCTCAGGTCGTCGAACCACCAGTCCACGCCCTCCGACTGCGCATGCCAGCGCGGCGCGCCGCCGCCCGCCGCCGGCACCGCGCGCACGCGGCGCGTCACGCCGTCCTCGGTGCAGCGCAGGCTGCCGTCGCCCGCGGCCTCGACCGCGATGCGCCGCGGCGGCGCGCCGAGCACCTGCCAGCCGCCCGCCTGGGCCTGCACCGCGGCGGCCAGGACCTGCTCGCGGTGGCGCAGCCGCCGGGGCGCGGCGAAGGCGCAGGGCAGGCCCTCGCGGTTAGTGGTCAAAATGGCCGCCAGCGCTTGCCTGTCGTGCGCTATGCGCTCTTTTTCGAGGAGCGATGCGCGCAGCGCGTCGCCCCGCTCTTCGAGGAAGGAAATCAGCGCCTCGCCGGCGCGAAAGCGCGCGTCGCCGAGGCACTCGATCAGCAGGCCGCGGTTGGTCGGCAGCCCCAGCACCTCGGTGCGCGCGAGCGCGGCGCGCAGGCGGTCGATGGCCTCGGCGCGCGTGGCGGCGTGCACGATGAGCTTGCCCAGCATCGCGTCGTAGAACGGCGAGACCTCGGCGCCGGCCTCGATCGCATGGTCGAAGCGCAGCGGCGCGCGCTCGAAGCGGGCCGCGCCCGCGGGCCCGGCGAAGTGCGCGATGCGTCCGGCGTGCGGGGTGTAGTTCTCATCCTCGGCGCACAGGCGCACCTCGATCGCGTGGCCGCTCCAGCGCACCTGCTCCTGCGTGAGCGCCAGCGCCTCGCCGCGCGCCACGCGGATCTGCCACTCGACCAGGTCCAGCCCCGTGACGGCCTCGGTCACCGGGTGCTCGACCTGCAGCCGGGTGTTCATCTCCATCAGGAAAAACCGCGCCCCCACGCTCCCCGCTGCGCGTGGCTCGCTGCCCCCCGAGGGGGCGCTCAGGTCGTCGCACCCCTCCAGCAGGAACTCCACCGTACCCGCGCCGACGTAGCCCGCGCCCTGCGCCAGCGCCACGGCGCAGGCGCCCATGCGCTCGCGCAGCTCCGGCGAGACGGCCGGCGAGGGCGACTCTTCGATGATCTTCTGGTGGCGCCGCTGCACCGAGCAGTCGCGCTCGCCCAGGTGCACGCAGTGGCCGTGCGCGTCGGCGAAGACCTGCACCTCGACGTGGCGCGGCCGCAGCACCGCGCGCTCGATCAGCAGCCGGCCGTCGCCGAAGCCCGCGAGCGCCTCGGCGCGCGCGCCCTCGACCGCCTGCGCCAGCCGGGCGGCCTCGGCCACCAGCCGCATGCCGCGCCCGCCGCCCCCGGCGACGGCCTTGACCATCACCGGGTAGCCGATGCGCTCGGCCTCCTGCGCGAAGCGCTCGGGCGACTGGTCCTCGCCCGCGTAGCCCGGCAGGCAGGGCACGCCCTGCCTGGCCGCCAGCGCCTTGGCCGCGCCCTTGTCGCCGAGCGCGCGGATCGCCGCGGGCGGCGGGCCGATCCAGGCCAGGCCCGCGTCCTGCACCGCCTGCACGAAGGCCGCGTCTTCGCTCAGGAAACCGTAGCCGGGGTGCACCGCGTCGGCGCCCGTGGCCCGGGCGGCGGCCAGCAGCTTGTCCACGCGCAGATAGCTCTCGGCGGAGGTACTGCCGCCGAGCGCGAACGCGGCCGTCGCCTCGCGCACGTGCAGCGCGCCGGCATCCGCGTCGGAATACACCGCGACGGTCGCTATCCCCAGGCGGTGCGCGGTGGCGATGACGCGGCGGGCGATTTCGCCGCGGTTGGCGATGAGGATTCTTTTCATTTCTGTTCTCGCGGCGAAACCGCCCGCCGGCACGCTGCGCGTGCGCGCACGATTTGCTTTGCCATGCCTGCGGCATGAACGCCGCGGTTGGCGATGAGGATGCGCTTCATCAAGCGTCTCCGTGCAGCAAGACTCCCTCCCCCTCTGGGGCTGAGGGCCGCGGCTCCAGTTCCGCCAGTGCGGAACTGGACGGCCCGAAGAGCGGCGGCGTCTCGCCGCCAGCACCGGGGCAGGGGTGGGGGGCCAGCGGCGGTGGAACAGGACACGCTGCATGCCCCCATCCCCACCTTCCCCCAGAGGGGGAAGGAGCAAGTCCAAGTCAGGCGCGCGCTCATGCCGACCTCTTGGCCATGCCCATGGTCTTGGCGATGATGCCCATCATCACCTCGTCAGCGCCGCCGCCGATCGACGCGAGGCGCCCGTCGCGGTACAGGCGCGAGACGCGGTTGTCCCAGGTGAAGCCCATGCCGCCCCAGAACTGCAGGCAGGTGTCGGCCACCTCGCGCGTGAGGCGCCCGGCCTTGAGCTTGGCCATGCTGGCCCACTGCAGCACGTCCTCGCCCGCCACGTAGCGCTCGCCCGCCGACCAGGTGAGCGCGCGCAGCGCCTCCACCTCGGTCTGCAGCTCCACCAGCTTGAACTGCACCCACTGCTGGTCCAGCAGCGTGCTGCCGAACATCTTGCGCTCGCGCGTGTAGGCGATGGTCTCGCGGATCGCCACGTCCAGCCCCGTGATCGCGTTGGCCGCGGCCCACAGGCGCTCTTCCTGGAACTGCTGCATCTGGTAGATGAAGCCCTGGCCCTCCTGGCCGATCAGGTTGCGCGCGGGCACGCGCACCTCGTCGAAGTAGATCAGGCCGGTGTCGCTGGCGTTCATGCCGATCTTCCTGATCTTCTGCGCCACGCTGATGCCCTGGGTCAGTTGCCCGTTCGGGCCGTCGCGCATGGGCACGATGATCAGGCTCTTGTTCTTGTGCATCGGTCCCTCGCCGGTGTTCACGAGCATGCACATCCAGTCGGCCTGCAGGCTGTTGGTGATCCACATCTTCTGGCCGGTGATCACGTAGTCGCCGCCGTCCCGGCGCGCGTGGCTGCGGATTCCGGCCACGTCGCTGCCCGCGCCGGGCTCGGAGACGCCGATGCAGCCCACCGCGTCGCCCGCGATCGCCGGGGCCAGGAACTCGCGCTTCAACGCATCGCTGCCGAAGCGCGCCAGCGCCGGGGTGCACATGTCGGTCTGCACGCCCACGGCCATGGGGATGGCGCCGCAGTTCACCAGCCCCATGGTCTCGGCCATCAGCATGCTGTAGGAGTAGTCCAGCCCCATGCCGCCGTACTCGACCGGCTTGGTCAGGCCGAGCAGGCCCAGGTCGCCCAGGCCCTTGAAGACCTGGTGCGCCGGGAAGATTTCCGCGGCCTCCCACTCGTCGACGTGCGGGTTGATGTGCTCGGCGATGTAGCGCTTGAGCGTGTCGCGGATCTGTTCGTGTTCGTGGGTCAGTTGCATCATCTCTTCCTTGGAAAATTCACCATGGGTCGCGCCGTTCGACAGGGCGCGGCCTGTGCCATCGCCCCATCCTGCGAGGGCCACGGCGCAAGGGCCGCCCCGCCGCGCTGGTGGCGTCCCCCTTCCCGCAGCGTGCAACGCTGCAAGAGAAGGGGGAAGGCGCGAAGCGACACAGGGGGTTGTCCTCGATCTACATGCGCGCCACGCCGAACTGCATCGGCCGCACCGCGCGCGCCGCGCCCTCGGCGAGGGTGTCGAGGCAGAAGCCGAGCACGGCGCGCGTGTCGCGCGGGTCGATCACGCCGTCGTCGAGCAGCCCGCCGCTGGTGTAGAAGGCGTCCTGCTGGCGCTCGAACATCGCGACGATGGCGTCGTACTGCTTTTGCAGGCGCGCGGCATCGGGCTCGATGCCCTTGCGCCGGAAGCCCTCCTCGGTGACGATGCGCATGGTGCCCGCCGCCTGCTCGCCGCCCATCACGGCGGTCACGGCGCTCGGCCAGGTGAAGAGAAAGCGCGGCGCGTACCCGCGCCCGCACATGCCGTAGTTGCCCGCGCCGAAGCTCGCGCCGCACTGGATGGTGAGCTGCGGCACGGTGGCGCTGGTCACCGCCTGGATCATCTTGCTGCCGTGCTTGATGATGCCGCCCTGCTCCACGTCCTTGCCCACCATGTAGCCGGTGGTGTTCTGCAGGTAGACGATGGGGTGGCCGAGCTGGCACATCCACTGGATGAAGTGCGTGGCCTTGTTGGCGCCGGCGATGTCGATCGGCCCGTTGTTGGTGATGAGGCCGACCGCATGGCCATGGATCGCCGCCTGCGCGCAGACCGTGGCCATGCCGTAGCCGCCCTTGAATTCGAGCAGCGCGCCACCATCGGCGAGGCGCGCCGCCACCTCGCGCATGTCCACCGGCTCGCGGTGGTGCGCGGGCATCAGCGTGAGCAGCTCCTCGGCCGGCCAGGGGGGCTCGGAATATCCTTTTTCGATAGCTGCTCGCGCTTTTCCATCAAGCGCTGGAGCCCGATTCGACCATGAAAGCTGCGCTACCACCCGGCGCGCGATGCCCAGTGCCTCGCGGTCGTCGCGCGCCAGGTATTCGCCCAGGCCCGAGACGGTGGTGTGCATCAGCGCGCCGCCCAGTTCCTCCTCGGTCGCCACCTCGCCGGTCGCCGCCTTGAGCAGGGGCGGGCCGGCCAGGAAGGCGCGCGAGCGGCCCTCGACCATGATCACGATGTCCGACAGCCCCGGCATGTAGGCCCCGCCCGCCGTGCCCGAGCCGTGCTGCACGGTGATCACCGGAATGCCCGCGCTTGAGAGCCTCGCGAGGTTGCGGAACAGGCTGCCGCCATCGATGAAGGTGTTGACCGCGTAGTTCGCCAGGTTCGCACCCGCGCTCTCGACCAGGTGGATGAAGGGCAGGCGCTCGGCCAGCGCGATCTCCTGCACGCGCAGCACCTTGTACAGGCCCATGGGCACGAGCGCGCCCGCGTCGATCCCCGAATCGCTCGCCACCACCATGCAGCGCGTGCCCGAGACAAAACCGATGCCCGCAACCACGCTGCCGCCGGGAATCGAGCGGCTCGCATCGTCGGTATCGCGCAGGTAGCCTGCGAGCGACGCCAGCGGCAGCCACGGCGCCCCGGGGTCGATGAGCAGCGCCACGCGCTCGCGCGGCAACAGCTGCCCGCGCCTGGCAAAGCGCGGCGCCGCCTGGGCCGAGGCGTCGGCCGCGCGCTGCTCGAGCGCGCGCAGCGCACCGATGCGCGCGAGCATGTGCTCGCGCCGCTCCTGCGCCTGGGCGCCGGCGGCGTTCCAGCGCGATGCAAAAGGCGTGTTCATGCCGGTTTCCCCGTTTCCTGATCCGCGAACACCCGGGGCGTGACCGCCCGGTGGAAGCCGTCGTAAGGCCGCACCGCGTCGCGCCCCTGCGCCTCGGCGCCGGGCAGGCGCATCGGCCAGCCCATGCGCGCCTGCGGCCGCGCGCCGTCCACGCGCAGCACGCTGCCGCTGACGAAGCTGGCCGCGGGGCCGAGCAGGAAGACGATGGCGGCGGAGACCTCCGCCTCGGTGCCGAAGCGCCCCGCCGGCACGGTGGTGCGCATCGCGCGCAGCATGTCGCCGGCCTCGGGCGGGTAGTGGTCCATGCCGCTCGAAGCGATGTAGCCCGGCGCCACCGCGTTCACGCGCACGCCGCTGGCGGCCCATTCGAGCGCCGCGGTCTCGGTGAAGCTCACCATGCCCGCGCGCGCCGCGCCGCTGTGGCCCATGCCGGGCATCGAGCCCCACATGTCGGCCACGATGTTGACGATCGCGCCGCCGTGCGCCCGCATGCCCTGCAGATAGCACTCGCGCGCCACCAGGAAGCCGCCGGTGAGGTTGGTGTTGACCACCGCCTCCCAGCCCTTGGCGCTGATTTTTTCGAGCGGCGTCATGTACTGCCCGCCCGCGTTGTTCACCAGGCCGTCGATGCGCCCGTGCCGCGCCACGACCGCGCCCACCATCTGCTGCACCGCCGCCTCCTGGCGGATGTCGCAGGCCTGCCAGTCGGCCTCGCCGTCGTCCTGCGCGATCTCCTGGCACACGGCCTCAAGCTTGCCCTCGTCGCGCCCCACGAGCACCACGCACGCGCCCAGCGCCGCCAGTTCGTGCGCGGTGCAGCGCCCTATGCCAGAGCCGCCGCCGGTGACGACGACGGTGCGGCCCGCGAACAGCCCGGGCGCGAAGATGGATCGATAGTTCATGCTTTCCCCGTGAACAGCTGCAGCGCCTGCCCGGTCAGGCCGTCGAGCGTGTGCGGCCCCTTGTCCTTGAACCACTGCACCGACCAGTTGAGCGCGCCGAAGATGAAGAGCCGCGCCACCGCCGGCTCGGCGTGCAGCGCGCCCTGCCGCGCGAGCTGCTCGAGCACCGGCATCCACGCGGCTTCGTAGGCGTCCTTGATGCGCGAGACGCCCTTGCGCTGCACCGCGGTGAGCGTGCGCCATTCATAGAGCATCACCGGGATGAAGCCGCTGTGCGGCCCGAGCAGGATCTCGAAATGGTGGCGCACCAGCACGCCCAGCCGCGCGCGCGCGTCCGCCTCGGGCGCCAGCGCCGCCAGCGCCTGCTGCTGGCTGCGCACCGCGCCCTCCATGCCCTCGCGCATCACGGCATAGAGCAGCGCACCCTTGCTCTTGAAATAGTAGAACGGCGAGCCGCTGTGCATGCCCATCGCGGCGGCGATGTCGCGCGTGGTGGTGGCGGCGTAGCCCTTGGCGAGAAACAGCCGCGCCGCGCGGTCCATCAGTTCGCGGCGGCGGTTGCCTTCGTCCAGTTCGCCCGCGGCCTTGCGCGGACGCCCGCGGGGGCGCTGCGCGGTGCCGGGAGCGACGGCGGCAAGTGCGGAAGTCGTAGCCATGCGGCCACGATAACAAAGCCTTCGATTTTTATCAAGCAATTGCTTGGTAAAAATAATCCGCCTGCCCCGGAGAGCTGGCAGGTCAGTCCACCGGTGCCAGCCCCTCATGCAGGCGCGGCGCCCCGGGCCGGTACCTGCGCATGTGTAGCCCTATCGAGCGGGCAACGTTTTTCACGCTCAAGGAAGCACGGCGCACGCGATCGGGAGTCATCCGCTGGGTGAGCGCCGCAACGCTCACAGCACCGATCGGCTGGCCCATGCTGTCGCAAAAATGCGCACCGACAGCGGTCACTCCCAGGTTGACGCGGTTGTGGATCACTGCCACGCCCGACTCGCGCGTGCGCACGCAGGCCTGCAGCAGCGCCGCCTCCGTCAATTTGCCGAAGGCAGGCAAAGCCGGGGCCACGCGGCGCGCTATCTCGATGCGTTCCTGCTCCTCGATGGCAGCCAGCACCGCCAGCCCGCCAGCGCCGACGCCCAGGGGCCTGCGGCTGCCGACTTCCAGCACCAGCGCGCGGATCGGGAACGACCCCTCCAGCCGGTGCATGCAGACCGCCTCGAAACCGCTGCGGATCACCAAGTACACCGTATCACCCGTTTCCTGACTCAGCCGGGCCATCGCCGGCTCGCACAGGTCACGGATGTCGTACATCGACGAGCCTGCCACGCCCAGTTCGAACGCCAGCGGTCCCAGACGCCAGCGCCGCAACTCATCGTGACGGTCCACCAGTCGCTCGGCGCTCAACTGCAGCAGCACCCGGTGCACCGAAGGGTGCGGCAACCCTGTGCGCGCCGCGATCTCGGTCAGCGGCAGGCCGCGCGGCCCGGCCGTGGCCAGCAGTTTGAGCAGCATCACACCACGCTTGAGCGAGCCGGCATCGGTAGCTGCAGTGCTTGTTCGATTAGAGGACAAAGTGTCAAGCCATTGAAAGAATGAAGAGGCTGACATTACAGCATGAGGCGCATATTTAACTGGAGAACTCTCGATATCCGTCTCTTTCAACTAGTGTTCGATAAATGAACAAACTGTGGACGGGCAGAGCCAGTGAACTTTAGAGTGCAACCCATCCACCCGGATGGGCGGCATTGGAAGGGTTCCTGAGATGGGTGCACGAACACTGGAGGGCAAGGTCGCCCTCATCACCGGCGGCAGCAGCGGCATCGGCGCGGCCTGCGCGCAGGCGCTGGCAGGTGAGGGCGCGCGCGTGGTGGTCGGCTACCACCGGGGGCGCGAACGCGCCGAGGCACTGGCTGCGCAACTTCCCGGCAACGGCCACGCAACCATGGCCATCGCGCTGGAAGACACGCAGGCCCACGCGCAACTGGCCGACTGGGCCACGCGCGAGATGGGGCGGCTGGACATCCTGGTCAACTCCGCCGGCTACACCCGCCGCATTGCGCACCACGATCTCGACGCGATGGACGGCGCGCTGTTCAACGAGATCCTGGCAGCCAACGTGGGCGGACCGTTCTCGGTGATCCGCGCGCTGCTGCCGCTGCTGCACGCCAGCGGCGATGGGCTGGTGGTCAACATCTCATCCGTCTCCGCCTTCACCGGCCTGGGCAGCAATATCGCCTACTGCGCAGCCAAGGCGGCACTGGACACACTGGCCATTTCGCTGGCGCGCGCATTCGGGCCGCAGGTGCGCTTCCTCAACGTGTCGCCCGCGGCGGTGGACACCGAGTTCGTCAAAGGCCGCTCGCGCGAGGAGCTACAGAAGAAGGCCGCGCAGACCCCGCTGGGCCGCGTGGTGCTGCCCGAGGACGTGGCTCGCGCCGTGCTGGCCTGCGCCACGCACCTGCGCACCGCCACAGGCACGCGCATCGTCATCGACGGGGGGCACACGCTGTGAGCGCGACCATGATCGTCGAGGAACGCACCTACACCACCCACCCCGGCAAGTGGCGCCAGTTCCTGGCGCTGTACGAGGCCGAGGGCCTGGCGATCCAGCAACGCATCCTGGGCCGGCTGGTGGGCTACTACCACACCGACATCGGCGAACTCAACCAGATCGTCCACCTCTGGGCCTACCGCGACTCCAACGAACGCGACGAGCGGCGCGCGCGAATGATGCAAGACCCGGGCTTCCTCGCCTACGTCGCCAAGATGATGCCGCTGCTGCAAAACCAGCACAGCCGCCTCCTGCGCCCCGCACCGTTCTTCCAGCCGCAGTGGATCGAGCCCTGAGGCGCCCCCCGTTTCCCTTCCCTCAATCGCACTCTCCAGGAGATTCGCCATGCTGTGCAAGAAGCTTCACCACGCAGCCTTCCGCTGCAAGGACGCCGCTGAGACCGTCAAGTTCTATACCGAGGTGCTGGGACTGAAATTCGCCCATGCCATGGGCGAGGACCACGTGCCCTCCACCGGCAAATACAGCCCCCACGTACACATCTTTTTCGAGATGGAGGACGGCAGCAACATCGCCTTCTTCGAATGCCCGCAGGACGCAGGAGAACCTTCCGGCCGCGACCCCAATACACCGGGGTGGGTGCAGCACTTCGCTTTCGAGGTGGAGAGCCTGGAAACACTGCACCGAGCCAAGAAGGAGCTGGAGGCCAAGGGCCTCGAGGTGGTGGGCCCGACCAACCACGACGACTTCATCACCTCCATCTATTTCTTCGACCCCTCGGGCCACCGCCTGGAGTTGACTGCGCGCACCTGCGACCCCGCCCGCTACCCCGAGTTCGAGGCCGAGGCGCCACAAGTCCTGGCGCTGTGGAATGCGACGCACGACTGGTCGCAGCGCGAGAAGGTGTTCGGGGCCAAGGCAGGGTATGTGCGCTCGCCCCAATGAATGGCTATTTCACCTATACAAATTCGATTTGAAGAGGAGACCCCTATGAACAACATATGCCGAGCATCTCGTGCACCGCGCGGCTTCACGGTCTTGGTAGCCGCCGACGCACAGGCCCTGAGCTGGCCCCAGGACGTGACGCACGCGCCATTCTGGTTGCCATGGGAAGTAGAGCAGGCGCTGTTCGTTTCCCACCCCGTTGCATGAAGGAGAGACTCATGAATCACCGCATTTCCCGTCGCACGGCCCTGTTGGCCGGCGCCGCCTCGCTAGCCTTCCCGGTCGCCCGGGCGCAGGGTGCCTATCCGTCCCGTCCGATCCAACTCATCCACGGCTTCGGCGCCGGCGGCAATGCCGACGTCGTCTCACGGTTGATCGGGAAAAAGCTGCAGGACTACCTTCAACAACCCGTAGTCGTGGAGATCAAGAGTGGCGCCGGAGGCACCATCGCCACGAACTTCGTCGCCAAGGCGCCCGCCGACGGCTACACCCTGGTCATGCTCACGGGCGGCCACACGGCCTCGGCCGCGCTGCGCAAGTCGCTGCCGTACGACCCGGTGGAAGATTTCGCGTTCCTCTCCACCGTCTCGTCCTTCCCCTTCGTCGTCGCGGTACGGCCCGACCATCCTGCGAAGAACCTGGCGGAACTGCTGGCAATGGCCAGAAAGGATCCCGGCAAGATCACCTTCAGCTCGGTAGGCGTAGGCTCTACCCAACATATGGTGGGGGAACTGCTGGCTTCGACGGCCAAGGCGCAATTGCTGCATATCCCCTACCGCGGTGGCGGCGCGCCGGTGCAAGCCGTCGTGGCGGGAGACGTAGACCTCCTCATCGACACTCCCACGGTCGCTGTGCAGCAAGTGCTCGCGGGCCGCCTGCGGGGCCTGGCCGTCACAAGCGCCACCGAATGGCCGGCGTTGCCCGGGGTGCCTCCCGTGGCCACAGCGCTTCCCGGTTTCACCGTCGGCTCATGGCTGGGTCTGTCCGCACCGGCAGGTACGCCACCCGACATCGTGCAGAAGCTGACCGCCGAAATCCACCGGGCACTGAAAGACAACGAGACTCAGCAATCTCTTGCCAGCGCCGGCAGCGCCCCTGCACCCTGCACGCCCCAAGAAATGCGCTCCATGATCGCGGCCGACATCACCCGCTGGCGCACGGTGGTACAACAGGCCGGCATCCCAATGCAGGGATAACGTCAACCCGACAAAACTCTTTATGAACGTCATCGGACTTTGCGGCAGCCTGCGCGGCCAATCCTTCAACCGCATGCTGCTGCAGCTTGCAGGCCAATGCCTGCAAGCTGCTGCCAGCGTCGTCGAACACGACTGGAGCGCCATACCGCCCTTCAATGCCGATCTCATGGCCAAGGGCATGCCTTCGTCGGTTCGGGCTCTGCGTGAAGGCATCCGCAGCGCCGACGCAGTCCTTATCGCCACGCCCGAATACAACTTTTCCATACCGGGAATGCTCAAGAACGCACTGGATTGGGTCTCGCGCGGCAGCGACCAGCCGCTGCTGCACAAGCCGGTGGCCATTCTCTCCGCGTCGACAGGGCCACTGGGCGGCGCACGCGTACAGTACGACCTGCGCAAGGTACTGCTGTTCACCAACGCTGCCGTGCTCTCCAAGCCCGAAGTGTTCGTCGGCCAAGCCGCAGACAAGTTCGACGACCATGGCAAATGCACCGATCAAGCCACGCGGGAATTCGTGCAGGCGCAGATGCATGCCTTCCTAGAATACATCCGCTGGCAGCAGGTTCAACGCATGGCACGCGCCACGGTCTGACCGGCAAACACGGTCCGTATGTCGGCAGTGGGCGAAATTCGGCTTCCGCTTCTCTAGGAACGCACCGGACCCTGGCACGCTGTGCCGGCTCGCGCATCGGGTGGGCAAAGGCCGTGGATCCCCCGCCTGTCTCGGCCAGCACCAGCCTGGTCTGCCCGCCCCTCATCAGGCGCTTGGTCGCCATGCTTGTTTTGTAAAAACAATCAAGCCGGCGACAGGCGGCGCTGCGCGCCCTCGGCCTCATGGATTCCCTCTATGCACGCGCCGCGTTTCATGCCATAAAGTGCGCTGCCCGGCGCCACCGGGCGACAACCCCCACCACCGAGGAGACCCTGCATGCCAAGACATACCGGCTGGAAAAGCCCCCTGCGCGCGGCCGTCGCCGTGCTCGCCGCCGCTGCCTGCCTGCCCGCACTGGCCGACATCACGCTCAAGGCCTCGCACCAGTTCCCCGGCGGCAAGGGCGACGTGCGCGACGAGATGGTGCAGATCATCGCGCGCGAGGTGAACGCGGCCAAGGTCGGCATGGAGGTCAAGGTGTACCCGGGCGCCAGCCTGGTCAAGGCCGCCGAGCAGTGGAAGGCGATGCAGAGCGGGCAGATCGACATGACCTCGTTCCCGCTGGACTACGCCTCGGGCTTTCACCCGCAGTTCGGCGCCACGCTGATGCCCGGCCTCGTCAAGAGCCACGCCCACGCGCAGCGCCTGAACAAGTCGTCCTTCATGGACGCGATGCGCCAGGTGATCGAGCAGGGCGGCGCGCGCGTGCTGGCCGACGCCTGGCTGGCCGGCGCCTTCGGCGCCAAGGACAAGTGCATCCGCAAGCCCGACGATGTCAAGGGCATGAAGATCCGCTCGGCCGGCTCCACCTTCGCCGAGATGTGGGCGGGCGCGGGCGCCTCCATCACCTCGATCTCGTCCAACGAGGTCTACAACGCGCTGCAGCAGGGCGTGATCACCGGCACCGACACCTCGACGGGCTCGATGGTGTCTTTCCGCCTGTACGAGCAGCTCGGCTGCGTGACCGCGCCGGGCGAGCACGCGCTGTGGTTCATGTACGAGCCGGTGCTGATCTCCAAGCGCAGCTGGGACAAGCTCGACGACAGGCAGAAAGCCGCGCTCACCGCCGCGTCGGCCAAGGCCGAGGCCTACTTCGCCGCCGAATCGGCCAAGCTCGACGAGAAGATGGTCGAGGCCTTCAAGAAGGCGAACAAGGAGGTGATCACCCTCACCGAACCGGAGTTCGACGCCTGGCGCGAGGTGGCGCAGCGCACCTCGTACAAGGAGTTCGCCGCGAAGGTGCCCGGCGGCAAGGAGCTGATCGAGAAGGCGCTGAGTGTCAAGTAACGGCCAGGCCGCGGACGCGCCGCTGCCTGCGTGGGCGCGCGCGGTCAACGCCACCTCGCGCGCCTTCGGCGTGTTCTCGGTGGCGCTGATCCTGGTGTCGATCGCGGTGGTGTGCCAGATGGTGTTCGTGCGCGCAGTGCTGGGCCAGTCGGCCATCTGGCAGACCGAGTTCTCCATCTTCGCGATGGTGGCCGCCACGTTTCTCGGCGCGCCCTGGATCCTGCTCACGCGCGGGCACGTGGCCGTGGACGTGCTGCCGCTCATGGTCGGTCCCGCGGCGCGGCGCCGGCTGTTCGTCGCCGGCTATCTGCTGATGCTGGCGTTCTGCCTGCTGTTCCTCTGGGGCGCGATTCCCTGGTGGTACGAAACCTGGGCCAACGGGCAAACCACCGCGTCGATCTGGCGCGCGCGGCTGTGGATCCCCTATCTCTCGGTGCCGGTGGGCCTGGCGCTGCTGTGCCTGCAGACCATCGCCGAGCTGGCACTCGTGCTCACGCACCGCGCCCAGCCCTTCAACCTCGGTCCCGACGAGGGCCTGTAACCCGGAGCACCTGCCATGAGCCCCCTCTGGATCGGCCTGCTCATCTTCGCCATCACCACGCTGGTGCTGGCCACCGGCATGCCCATCGCCTTCGCGCTGGGCGCGGTGGCGCTGGCCTTCATGCTCGTCTTCGACGGCTGGGGCAGCGTGCACTTCCTGGCCGAAACCATCTTCGGCGGGCTCAACGACTTCACGCTGGTGTCGCTGCCGATGTTCATCGTGATGGGCGCGGCGGTGGCCGGCTCGCGCGCCGGCAGCGACCTGTACGAGGCGCTCTCGCGCTGGCTCTACAAGGTGCCGGGCTCGCTCGTGGTCTCCAACCTCGGCGCGTGCGCGCTGTTCTCGGCGCTCTCGGGGTCGTCGCCCGCCACCTGCGCGGCCATCGGCAAGATGGGCATCCCCGAGATGCGCAAGCGCGGCTACGACGCCGACCTGGCCACCGGCGCGATCGCCGCCGGCGGCACGCTGGGCATCCTGATCCCGCCGAGCATCACCATGATCCTCTACGGCATCGCGTCCGAGACCTCGATCGGGCGGCTGTTCGTCGCCGGCATCCTGCCCGGCCTGCTGCTGGTCGCGCTGTTCATGGCCTGGGCGATCTTTCTGAGCTGGAAGCGCGGCACGCGCCTGGTGGACCACGGCCGCGTCTACAGCCTGCGCGAAAAGCTCGAGCTCATGCCGCGCCTCGTGCCCTTCATCGCGGTCATCATCGGCGTGGTCTACGCGCTGTACGGCGGCATCGCCACGCCGTCCGAGGCGGCGGCCGTCGGCGCCGCGCTGTGCCTCGCGATGGTGGTCGTGATCTACCGCGTCTGGCGCCCGCGCGAGCTCTGGGTGATCCTGCGCGACAGCCTGCGCGAGTCGGGCATGCTGCTGATGATCATCGGCACCTCCATCCTGTTCGGCTACATGATGAGCTCGCTGCAGGTGACGCAGTCGGTGGCCGAATCCATCGCCGCGCTGCAGGTCAACCGCTGGATCATCATGGCGGCCATCAACCTGATGCTGCTGGTGGCCGGGTGCTTCCTGCCACCCGCCGCCATCATCCTCATGACCACGCCGATCCTGATGCCGGTGATCACCGCCGCCGGGTTCGACCCGATCTGGTTCGGCGTGATCCTGACCATCAACATGGAGCTGGGCCTGATCACGCCGCCCGTGGGGCTGAACCTGTTCGTCATCAACGGCATCACGCCCGACGTGCGCCTGCCCACCATCCTGCGCGGCGCCTTCCCCTTCATGCTGTGCATGGTGGCGGCGATCGTGATCCTGTGCGTGTTCCCCGAGATCGCCACCTGGCTGCCCGCGAAGGTGATGGGGTAGCCGGCATCAGCGCGATCGCGCCTGCAGATAGCCGTCCAGCCAGCGCGCGCACTCCTGCGCCTGCGCCGCCGGCCAGTGCACGGTAATGGTCTCGCCCGCGCGCCGGATCTCGATGCGCACGTGCCCGCCCGCGGGCACCGCATGCACACCCGCAGCCGCGCCGCCACCGGTCAGCCGCTGCCACCAGTGCTGCGCCGCACCCACCACGGTGGCCGCCGGAGGTGGCGGCACGGCAGGCACTCCCTGGACTTCCTCGGCCCGGTGCGGCGGCGGCACGGGCACGGGCGGCGCGGCGGTTTCCGGGGCCGGCGCCTCGGCTTCCACGGTCTCCGCTTGCGGGCCATCCCCGGCCTCCAGCCGCGCCACCAGGTTGCGGCCGAACTCGTCCCACATGCGGTCGGCCTTGGTTTTCATCACACCCAGGCCGAACGCACCCAGGCGCCCCAGCACATCGACCTTGACCTTCATGCGCAGCTCGGTCTGTCCGCCCGGCAGGTCGGACAGGAACAGCTCGGTCTGCTGCTTGAGCGAGCTGGCCACCGAGGCATCCTCGCCCGTCCCCTCGGCGCGCAGATAGCTCGGCGCGCGCTGCTCCACGATCCTGGTATGCAGCCTGAACCTGGCGCTCAGGAAGGAGACCTTCACCTGCATCAGCGCCTTGTATTCGGTATCGCTGATGACGTCGATCGACTGCATGCCGGGCACGCAGCCGGCCATCACCTTGGGGTCGAGCAGCAGCTCCCAGACCCGGGCCGAGGGCGCGGCCACCGCGAGGGTTTTCTCAATCTCCATGGCCGGCCTCCGCCGCGTGCAGCACCGATTCGACGATCTGCGTGTAGCCGGTGCAGCGGCACAGGTTGCCGCTCAGGCCGTGGCGCACCTCGTCGGCGCTGGGGTGGGGGTTGCGCGCGAGCAGCGCGGTCGACGCCATCAGGAAGCCCGGGGTGCAGTAGCCGCACTGCAGGCCACCGCATTCCATGAAGGCTTTCTGCAAGGCGTTGGGCTCGCCGCCCTGCGCCAGGCCTTCCACCGTGGTGATGGCGCGGCCGCGGGCCTGCACGGCGAGCGAGAGGCAGGACTTGACGACCTCTGCATCGAGCAGCACCGAGCAGGCGCCGCAGGTGCCGGTCTCGCAGCCGCGCTTGGTGCCGCTCAGGTGCAGGTCGTCGCGCAGGAAGTCGGAGAGCATGCGCCGCGCCGGCACCTCGGCCTGCACGGTTTCACCGTTGACGGTGAGCTCGATCGAATGGGTGCTCATGGCTCAATCCTTTGCATGGCATCACGCCGCGGCGAGGCCGAACAGGGCGGCAATCGTGCGCTCGGCGGCGACGCGCGCCTGGTGGCGGCGAAACGCCTCGCTGCCGCGCGCGTCCGACAGCGCCACCATCTCCTGCGCCGCCAGCGCGGCCGCCTCGGCGGCGATGTCGGGCGTGACCGTCTGGCCCGCGAGGCGCTCTTCGGCGCGCGCCAGGCGCCGGGGCACCGGCGTGGAAGCCCCGACCACCAGGCTGGCCGCATGGCAGCGCGCGCCGCTGCGCTGCACGGCGAGCGCCACGTTGACCAGCGGGCGGTGCTCGGCGGCGGTGCGGCGAAAGCGGGTGTAGTGCCCGGCGGCGTTCGCGGCGGGCGGCGGCACGCGGATCTCCAGCACCAGCTCGTCGGGCTCGATCGCGGTGGTGTAGTAGTCGACGAGGAAATCCTCCATCGCCAGCACGCGCTCGCCCCGGCTGCTCGCCAGCACGATGCTCGCGCCCAGCGCGAGCAGGCAGCTCGGCGGGTCGGTGGCCGGGTCGCCATAGCAGAGGTTGCCGCCGATGGTGGCCTGGTGGCGCACCTGCGGGTTGGCCACCTGCCCGGCCATCGCGGCGAGCATGGGGTAGTGCTGGCGCACGACGGCCGAACGCTCGATGTCGCAATGGCGTTCGAGTGCGCCGATGCGCAGGCCGCCCGCGGCGTCGAACCGGATGCCGCGCAGCGCGGCGATGCGCGCCACCGAGACGATGTGCGCCGGGCTCAGCATGCGCTGGCGCATCACCAGCATCAGCGCGGTGCCGCCCGCCATCACGCGGCAGTCCTCGCCCAGGTCGGCGAGCATGCGGCTGGCCTCGTGCACGCTCTCGGGCTCGTGGAAATCAAAGTCACGCATCGCGCGCCTCCGCTGCACCCCGGCCTCGCGCGTCGAGCGCGGCCAGGATTTTTTCCGGGGTGATGGGCAGGCTGGTGATGCGCACGCCGACCGCATCGAACACGGCGTTGGCAATGGCGGGCGCGCCCGGCAGGATGGCCGTCTCGCTCGAACCCTTGGCGCCGTAGGGGCCATTGGGGTCGTTGCTTTCGACGAAGCCGCCGCGCAGCAGCGGCACGGCGTCGGGCGTGGGCATGGTGTAGTCGGCGAAATTGCCGTTGGCGATGCGCCCGTCCTCGATCTGCAGCTGCTCGTACAGTGCCCAGCCGATCGCCTGCACGCTCGCACCATTGGTCTGGCCGTGCACCGCCACCGGGTTGAGCACCTTTCCCAGGTCGTCGGCCACGTAGCTGTCGATCAGCGTCACCTGGCCGGTCTCCACGTCCACCTCCACCTCGACCGCCTGCGCGGCAAACGAATGCGCGGGCGCGACATTGCCGTACAAGTCCTTGTCGTGCATCACCGTCGGCGGGTCCCAGGTGACGGTGGTCTGCAGCGGCTCGCCGCCGTGGCGCCAGACGTGCTGGCGCGCCAGGTCGGCCAGCGCCATGCGCTTGTCGGTGCCGCGCACGCACACCTGGCCATCGGCCAGTTCCAGGTCTTGCGAAGACACCTCCATCAGCGCGGCCGCCAGTGCGAACAGCTTGTCGCGCATGGCCTGCGCGCTGCGGATCGCGGCATTGCCGGCCGACATCGTCACGCGCGAGGCGAACGAGCCCAGCGCATACGGCGCGCTGTCGGTATCGGGCGGCGCCACGTGCACATGCCCGATCGGGATCGCCAGTTCGTGGGCCACGACCTGGCTGAGCATGGTCATCGCCCCCTGCCCCATGTCGCACTCGCCGCTGTGCACGACCACGCGTCCGTCTTCGTTCATCTTGATGGCGACGGTCGAGCCGTCCCAGTTGCCCATGGTGCGGTTGCCGCTCACGTGCATCACGGCCGCCATGCCCACACCCCGGCGGCGGCTGCCGGTGCCGCGCGGCGCCGCCCGCCTGGCGGCCCACCCGATCGCCTCGGTGGCCTGGGTGATGCATTCGAGCAGGCCGGTGCTGCCGATCTTCCAGCCATGCACCGAGGTCTCGCCCTGGCCGATCGCGTTGCGCCGGTGCACCTCCACGGGGTCGAGCCCGAGCTTGCGCGCCATGGTGTCGATGTGGCTGTTGAGCGCGAACAGCATCTGCGAGCCGCCGAAACCGCGGAACGCCCCATGCGGCGGCGTGTGCGTGTAGACCAGCTTCGCGTCGCAGCGCACGTTGGCATTGCGGTGCATGTTGTCGCTGCGCATGCTGCTCACGTGCATCACCTCGCCCGAAAGGCCCGCGTAGGCGCCGCACTCGGCGATGATCTTCACGTCCTTGGCGACGATCACACCCTCGCGCGTCATGCCGAGCTTGAGCGTGATGCGCTCGGGCACGCTGGTGCAGCAGGCCAGGAAGTCTTCCAGCCGGTTGTTGACCAGGCGCACCGGCAGGCCGGCGCGCAGCGCGAGCAGCCCGGCAACGAGCTGGTTGTCGTCCTCGACGATCTTGCCGCCGAAGCCGCCGCCCGTGGTCGCCTGCGTCACGCGCACGCTGGAGATCGGCAGCTCCAGCGCCGCCGCCAGGCGCGCGCGCGCCAGGAACACCGATTGCGTCGAAGTCCAGACGTGCAGCCGCCCCTCTGGATCGACCAGAGCCACCGAGGCCATGGGCTCCAGGTAGCCGGGGTACTGCGCCTGGGTGATATAGGTTTCCTCGTGCACCAGATCGGCACGCGCCATGGCCGCGTCCACATCACCCCTGTGGAACGCGATCGCGTGGGCCACGTTGTCCTTGCGGCCCGGGTGCACCGCGGGCGCCTCGGCGTCGAGCGCCTCCCCGGGGCTGAGCAGGGCGGGCAGCTCCTCGTACTCCACTTCGATCAGGTCGATCGCGTCGCGCGCGATGTCCTCGGTCACGGCGGCCACGGCCGCCACCTCCTCGCCGGCGAAGCGCACCACCTCCCTGGCCAGCACATGGCGCTCCTTGTGCGGTCCGCCGCCCCAAGGCCTGGCGGGCGCGTCTGCCCCCGTCAGCACCGCCTTCACGCCGGGCAGCGCGCGCGCCGCCGTGGTGTCCACGCGCACGATGCGGGCATGCGGGTAGGGGCTGCGCAACACCTTGGCATGCAGCATGCCGGGAAACTTGAGGTCGCCCGCGTACTGCGCCCGGCCAAGCACCTTGGCGCGCGCGGTGACCTGGGATGTCTCTTGCCCCAAGGGGGATGCACTCATCTTGCTCGCTCCCGTGGTCGTCCTCAGTCGGCGGTGATGCCGAGCTCCTTGATCACGCGGTCCATCGTCGCGTACTCGTCAGCCACCGTCTTCTTCAGCACATCGGGCGTGCCACCGGCCGGCAGGGCGCCGAAGGTCGCCAGCTTCTGCGTCACCTCGGGCGACTTGAGGATGTCGTTCAGCTGCGCGTTCAGCAGTTTCACGACGTCCGCCGGCGTGCCCTTGGGCGCGAGAAAACCGTTCCAGGCGCCGACGATCACGTCCTTGTAGCCCGACTCCACCAGCGTCGGCACGTCCGGCGCGAGCGGCGAGCGCTGCGCATCGCCGATCGCCAGCTGGACCAATCGGCCCGACTGCACATACTGCGATACCGCGCCCAGGGTGACCCAGGCCGTGTTCACATGCCCGGCCACCACGTCGTTCACCGAAGGACCCACGCCGCGGTAGGGCACGTGCGCGATCTTGACCCCGGCGGCGCGGTTGAGCCATTCGGCGATCACGTGCATCGGCGAGCCGGCGCCGGGACTGGCATAGCTGATGGCCTTGCCCGCCCTGGCCGCATCGATCATGTCGGCCACGGTCTTGAAGCCGGTGCCCGGATGCGCCACCAGCACCAGCGGCTGGGTCGCCGTCTTGGCGATGAATTCATAGCCTCCGAGCACGTCGTAGCTGGTGCTCGGCGGCAGCTTCATCACCATTTGCGCGGTGGTGAACGGGTTGGGCGTGAACAGCAGTGTGTAGCCGTCTGGCGCCGCCTTGCCCACGTAGTGGTTGCCTATGGTGCCCCCCGCCCCGGGCTTGTTCTCCACGATCACCGCTTGCTTCAGCCGCTGCGAGAGCTTGTCGGCAAACATGCGCGCGGTGGCGTCGGTGTCGCCACCGGGCGGGTAAGCCACGATCATGGTGATCGGCTTGGACGGATAGGCCTGCGCAAAGACAGAAGCCGAAGCCAGGGCTGCGGTGGCCAGGAAAAGCGAGCGTCGAGAGAGGTTCATGAATTCACCCAAGAATGCGGCGGTCAAAAGCCATATGAATGAGGTTTTGAACCATTAGTGAAACATCGATTCGCCATTGGTTCGAAAATAATGGTACTCGCATGTTGACTCATCAACAGCAATAGAATTACCAATTGACAAATCAACAACGCCGTGGTTGGCAGGGCGCATCCTCGACCCTCGGCATACAAGGAATCCGCATGAAGTCACCGCGCACGCGCGCCTCCCGGCCCCTGGCCGAATCACGTTCACCCATGTTCGCACGCACGCCCGATGCCGATCCCTGGGGCACGCTCGATCCCTCGGGCGAAGGGCTCTCGGTGCACAACTTCCTGACCACCTGGATGAGCCTCGTGAGCAATGGGCTGCGGCGCACCCTGACGACGTCCTACGTCGATCCGGTCGGGCTGACGGTGTCGGAGTGGCGGCTGCTTTCGCTGATCGCGCACGCGGGAAGCGTGCCTTTTCCGGAACTGGTGCTGGAATCCACCTCCGACAAGGCGCTGGTGAGCCGCACGCTCAAGTTGCTGGAATCACGCGGCCTGGTCGACCTCGAAGCCGAGGGCAGGCCGCCGCGGCGCACGGTGGTCTGCCACATCACGCCGCAGGGTGCGGCACTGCACGCCCAGGTGATCCCGCTGGCGCGCAGGCAGCAGACCGCGATGCTGCTCACGCTCACGGTCGAGGAGCGCCGCGTGCTGCGCCGCGCGCTGCAAAAACTGCATCAGGCGTGCCTGGCGATGGAGCAAGGGGACGGCAACGGGAAAGACGCCATCTACGACTGAGCAGCCCTGGAAAGAAGACCCTTGCGGGAGGCCCCGGTTTCAGCAGTTGCTGAAATCGGGTTTTCTCTTCTGCATGAATGCGCTGAAGGCCTCGCGGGCGGCGGGTTCGCGCATCAGGCGGGCGAAGGTCCCGGACTCTTGCACCATGGCGTCGAGCACCTGCTGGGTCTGGCCGCCCTTCATGAGGCGCTTGGTCTCGATCAGC